>JBLHWB010000034.1:0-12375 GCA_047628915.1 Porticoccus sp.
CACCTGATGATTTGACGACATTATTTGAGGGCGAAAGCCTATTTAATGACGCATCAGCCGTTGTGTTATTTATGATTGTCATCGGCATTGCGACTCAAATGGGCGACGCCCAGGGCAGTTATTTTGGATTTTTCTCCTTAGTATTTATCGGTGGCATGGTCTTTGGGCTAATAGCAGGATTGGTGACCAGCGCTTTGGTTCTGCTTATTGGCTCATCAGTTGCCAGTCGTTTTATTTTGGTGTTTTCAGCATTTGCCATTTTCTATATTGGCGAGCATATATTGCATGTGTCTGGCATTATGGCGGTAATGATTGCAGCAATTGTGGTGAAATTTTCGCTTAAGGAAGTTGAGGACACTGTCGCTTTTGCCATTGCTGAAACATGGGAATGGTTGGGGCTTTTTCTAACCAATGTGTTGTTTGTCATTATGGGCTTGGTAATAACCGTTGCTATGTTTAAAGAGCAATGGCTGGCTATGGTAGTGGCTATTATTGCGGTGTTAATTGCCCGCGTGATAGCGGTAAAAGTCTCTTGTGGCATTAGTTCGTTATTGGGTAAACCGGTGTCTTCTAATTGGCAAATTCTGCTAATGTGGGGCGGTTTACGCGGCGCTGTTGCCATCGCTTTAGTGTTGTCACTGCCAACCAGTTTACCCTATTGGTGGACTATTCAGTCTATGGTGTTTGGCGTGGTGGTATTTAGCTTATTGGTGCAAGGTACGACTAACAAAATGCTTATTGGCAAGCTAGCAAAGGCAAGCTAATTATTGCGCTAAGTGAGAATTGATCGCTTGTAAAAATACACTGCCATATTTATCTAGTTTACGCTCACCTACGCCGCTTAGTTGAGCAAACTCAGATAAGCTTTGCGGCACGCTGGTACACATTTCTTGCAAGGTGCTGTCATGAAATATTACATAAGGCGGCACGCCTTGCTCGTCGGCTAGCTCGCGGCGGCATTCACGCAATGTTTCCCATAGGGCAACATCTACATCTAATGGCAAGGCGGTTTTGGTAGTGCGTTTTGCTGCTTTTTGTTTAATATCTTTGCGCAGTTCAATCTGTTCTTCGCCACGCAGTAGTGGGCGGCATTTTTCTTCTAAGCGCAGTGCGCTAAATCGTTCTAGGTCTACGCTTAAATAGCCGCGGGCAACTAATTGCCTAAATACCGATCGCCATTGGTTATTATCCAAGTCTTTACCCACTCCATAGGTGGGTATTTGATGATGATTATTTTGGCTGATTTTGTCTGTTTCAGCGCCGCGCAACACGTCAATTAAATAATTAACCCCAAAGCGTTGCTCAGTTCTATAGCATGCACTTAAGGCCATGCGCGCGGCTTCTGTGCCATCCCAGGTTGGTACCGGTTTTAGGCAGGTGTCGCAATTGCCGCAGGGCTGGGGTAATTCATTATCAAAATAATTCAGTAGCGCTTGGCGCCGGCAAGTAGTTATCTCACACAAACCTAGCATGGCGTTTAGGCGGTGCTGTTCGGCGCGTTTGTGCTCAATACTACCCTCAGAACCTTCCATCATTTGGCGCAGTTTTATCACGTCTTGCAGACCGTAAATCATCCATGCATTGGCCGCTAGCCCGTCGCGGCCGGCGCGGCCGGTCTCTTGATAGTAAGATTCTACTGTTTTTGGCAAATCCAAATGAGCAACAAAGCGTACATCGGGTTTATCAATGCCCATGCCAAATGCAATGGTTGCCACGATGATAATGCTTTCTTCACGTAGAAATCGCGATTGGTGGTTAGCGCGGGTTTGGGGGTTTAGGCCGGCATGATAGGGTAGGGCGTTAAAACCTTGGCTTTGCAGCCAAAGCGCAATGTCTTCAGTTTTTTTACGAGACAGGCAATAAATAATGCCGGCATCGTTAGGGTGATTTTCAGTTAAAAATTGTTGTAGCTGTTGTTTACCATTGTGCTTTAAGCCAATAGTGTAGCGAATGTTAGGGCGGTCAAAACCGGAAATAAATTGCTTTGCTTCACCGAGGTCCAGACGATTAATTATTTCAGTTCTGGTGCGAGCATCGGCTGTGGCGGTTAGCGCAATCCGCGGCACGTCGGGAAACTGTTCGTGCAGAATGCTTAGTTTTAAATAGTCGGCTCTAAAGTCGTGGCCCCACTGTGATACACAATGAGCTTCATCAATAGCAAATAAGGCGATGGGTGCGCGATTTAGTAAATCTAACATACGCGATTGATTGAGCCGCTCTGGTGCTATGTAAAGTAAGTCTATATCACCAGCCAGTAGCGCTTGCTCAGTATTGCAAGCATCTTCACTGGAAAGCGTTGAATTCAGATAGCTGGCTTTAACCCCGAGCTGGCGTAGGGCGTCTACTTGATCTTGCATTAATGCAATAAGCGGTGAGATCACAATACCGCAGCCGCCACGAACTAGTGCCGGTATTTGGTAGCACAGTGATTTACCGCCGCCAGTAGGCATCAGTACCAAAGCGTCTTCGCCTGCTACCAAGGTGTTAATAATGTCTTCTTGCGGGGGGCGAAACGAGCCGTAGCCGAAGGTGGTTTTTAAAACCTGTTGGGCATTAATCATGGCGGGCAGTATACGTCATGTTTAGTATCAACTGACTGATAACGGTGCGATTTATTAGCGTTCAGGCCATATAATTACTAATGCTTTGCTTTATCATTTACTGTTTAAGCCGATAACAATAAGAAGGTGTGTTATGAATATTCAGGCAGTCATTTTAATTTTTTCTTCAGCGTTATTATTAACTGCCTGTAGCGACGATATTAGTCAGCAAGAAAACCTTTATGACGTTGAATTTTCGGCACCTGACTATTTGGTAGAACATGCAAAATATCTCAAGGAAGAGCTATTCCAAATTGGTGATTATTCAGTTTGGGATTACAACACGCCCAATAAAGGTTTTGGTAATGTCATCATGATTGAAGGTGATGACGGGATAATTATTGTCGATACCACTGCGGCTAACGACCACGCAAAAGTTGCGCTAGATGCTTTTAGAGAAATTACCGACAAACCGGTTAAAGCCATTATTTATACCCACCATCATGCTGACCATATTAATGGTGCTGGCGTGTTTGCGACTAGGCAGCAGGCTGAAAATGGCGATGTAAAAATTATCGCAGGCCAGCAGTTTATGCGCGAGCTGGCCGATGAAAACCAAGCGACAGCCCCTATTATGGGTGTCCGTGCAATGTATATGTATGGCCAGTTGCTAGACCCAAAAACCGATGGGCGTGACTATCATATCTCCTGCTGTGGTTATCAATTACAGAGTGGTGGCTCAAGTTATATTACGCCCAACACTTTTGTTAATGACGGCCAAGAGATGACGATTGCCGGCGTTAACATACAATTTATGCAAACTGGTGGCGAGTCTGCTAGCCATATAGCGGTCTATTTGCCAGAGCAAAAAATATTGTTTACCGGTGATGAAATACAAGGCCCCAATTATCCGAATTTACACTCACTGCGTGGCACGAAGCCTAGAGATGCTGAAAAGTGGCTAAATGCATTAGATAAAATGCGCACCCTAGAGATAGATTACTTAGTCCCCAGTCATGGTCAGCCAGTCTTTGGCAGTGAACAAAGCCAGCGGGTGCTGACTTTATATCGCGATGTTATTCAGTATACCCACGACCAATCCATCCGCTATATTAATAAAGGCTACACTCAAGACGAGCTAGCCAACACCATAAAGTTACCCAGCTATTTAGATGTCGATCCGTGGACTAAGGAAATGTATGGCACGGTTAAGCACAATGTAAGGGCGTATTACACTTCATATATTAGCTGGTGGAATGGCGACCCAGCCGAGTTAGATCCAATTCCTAGAGTAGAAAAAGCGACTCGGTACATAGCATTAATGGGTGGTCGTGATGTTGTGTTTTCTGCGGCAGAAAAATCATTTTCTGATAAAGACTACCAATGGGCAAGTGAACTTACTGCCTTGCTAGTCAGAGTCGATAAGCAAGACATACCTGCACGCCAACTAAAAGCTGCAGCCTTGCGTGCTATTGGCTACGCCACAGCCAATACTAACTGGCGTGGATTTTATTTGACTAGTGCGTTGGAGCTGGAAGGCAAGGTAGACCCAGGTAAGGTGTTAGCAAGGTTGCGTAAAGTTGCTTTCACCCCAGATGAGATGACCACGGCACAGTTGTTTAATACCCAACGTTTTTATGTGGACGCAGAGGCTATTAAGGATAAACACCTTAAGATTGGGTTTAGCTTCACTGATACGGGCGAGCAGTTCACCCTAGAGATAAGAAACAGTATTCTTGATATTCATACCGAGTTACTGGCCGACAACGATGCGACTTTAACCCTAAGCCGAGATACATTAAATAAAACTTTCACCAAAGAGACTAGCTACGCTGATGCGATAGCCGAAGGCTTGATTAACATTGATGGCTCTAAGCTGGCGTTACTTAGTTATGCCAAAGCTTTTGATATGGAGGCTGCAACGCCTTACTTATCATTGCAGTAATATTACAATATTTAATTACCTGAAAAGTAATTGTAATATTACATAATTATAGATATATTTGTAATTATGTAATATTACAAGAGCTTGTTATGACTGTTATCGATTTAATTAGCCCTAAAGATTTACAGCGACCAATAACCGCTAAAACCCTAGTGTTAGATTTAATGCGTGCCAGTACTCCTAATACTTGGCCGATTAAAGAGCTGGTTGAAGTTGGTTTAATATTTGGTATTAGCGCTAATGCTATTCGGGTAAATACAGCGCGGCTGCTAGCCAAAAATGCGGTAAAGCAAGACGAGCGCGGTAGTTATGCACTAAATGACAACCACTGTCCCCCTAATGATTTACTGCATAGCTGGCGCCAAGGCGATAGCCGAATAAAGCCGTGGCAAGGTGATTGGCTGCAGTTATCGATTTCGCCTAGTGTTAACGCCAAGGTGTTAAAAAACATAGAGCACGCCTGTTTGCGGTTTGGTTTTCAAATGCTGTGGGCTAATTTATGGTTGCGGCCAAATAACCTAGTATTAGATGAAATACAATTACGTCGCCAGCTAGTTAGTCTAGCGGGCGACTACGCCGACGAAAGCATCGTTCTTTCAGTTTGTGCAAGTGTTAGCCGCGCGCAAGGCCTGCCAGCGCTTGCTAGCTTATGGCCGACAAAGGCTATTGAAGGCAGTTACAAAAACCATATTGAGATCCTTCAGCGCAGTATAAAAAGCCTTGGCAAAAAAACGTCTAACGAATTACTTCGGGAAACTTTTATTTTAGGCGGAGAAGGAATCCACCTGTTGTCACTAGACCCGTTGTTGCCAGCAGAAATTATTAATGTGGCTTTACGCCAACAACTTACTCAGTTGGTTATTGACTACGACGCCATGGCTAAGCCGTTTTGGATAGAGCGATTTAAAAATTCAATATTTAATCTGTCCCCCACTCATTTACAGCCAAGTATAGAGCAGCGTCTGTTGGCCTAATGCGCACCAAAGAAGGTTTAGTGTTATGAAAATCAAAGACTATCTCGACCAAGACCAAATTAAATATTTCACCGCAAAAAGTGATGCCCAGGCATGGCGCGTGCTGCTAAGCAATTGGTTGGGAGTGTTTGCGCTTTTTACTCTGGTGAATGTCTGGACCAACCCGGTAACCATTGGCATCGCCATTGTTTTGCTAGCTGGCCGCATGCTAGGTTTATCGATAATTATGCATGAATGCGGACACCATACATTTTTTCATTCGGCTAAGTTAAACCGCTTTGCTGGGCAATGGCTTAGCGCCGCCCCAACATTTAACGACTTAGATACTTTTGCTAACGAGCACAAAGTTCATCATCAAAAAGCGGGCACAGTAGAAGATCCAAATTTAGCAAACTATCAAGCTTATCCCGTTGAGAAAGAAAGCTTTAAACGAAAAATTGGCCGCGACTTAACGGGCCGTACAGGGTTTAAGCTAATTACTTTTATTGTTAAAAGCGCCTTTGGTGTGGTTGATAAAACCAAGCGAGAGCTAGCGATTCCGGCGTTAAAAATTCTGTGGGCACAACTCGTTTTTGCTGCGGTGTTGGGTTTTGTGTTTGCACCATGGATGTATTTAGTTTGGCTAACCGCTCAAATGACTTCGTTTATGGTGGTGGTTCGTATTAGGCAAGTTGCCGAGCACGGCGCTGTGCCACACTTATTTCATGACGACCCAAGGGAAAACACTCGCACCACAATTCCAACCTGGTGGGAGCGCATTATGATTGCGCCTAATAATGTGAACTACCATGTAGAGCATCACTTTATGTCTAGCGTGCCATGCTACAAATTAAAACAGCTGCATGAGCTACTAAAAAGTAAAGGTGCCTATGAAAATATGCATATCCCGCAAAGCTATGGCGAGGTGATACGCAGTGTGATTAAGCCCGCGCAATTAATGCCAAGCTAAGCTTTGCTAGTGTAGACAGTCTTACGGATTAGCTTGGGTGACGGGTTTTTAATTTGGTCTTGTATAGTCTAAGTTTGATGCGGGTACTGCTGTTTTTGGCTTAAAGCCAGTTATTTCTTTGCGCTCAATAATTTTTTCTAATCTACGTTCTATAGCGCATAATCTTTTAAAATCATCTCTAGAGACAAGCGATACTGCCTCGCCAACCGCTCCAGCGCGGCCAGTTCGGCCTATACGATGAATATAATCATCGGCATCATCAGGTAGATCGTAATTAATCACTCGGGTCAGATCATCTATATCAATGCCGCGTGCGGCAATACCAGTGGCAATTAATATGCCAATTTTGCCACTTTTAAAATCAGCTAATAACTGGGTGCGTACCGCTTGGCTTCGGCCGCTATGAATAGACTCGGCCGCAATGCCACGTTTTTCTAACTGGCTAACTAATTTTGCCGCGCCATGTTTGGTGCGAATAAATATAAGTGCCTGTGTCCATTCGTTTTGTTTAATTAAATGGCTTAGCAAGGTAGATTTATTGTCTTTATCAACAGTTGTTAGCCACTGGGAGATTTTCGGTGTTGATGTATTGTCATCGCTAATAGCTATTTCAACTGGATTACTTATTGCGGTTTTAGCAAGCTGGCGAACTTCTTTAGATAGGGTGGCAGAAAATAGTAAGTTCTGTCGTTGCTGAGGCAAGCGTTCAATAATTTTATTAATGTCGCCAATAAAACCCATATCTAGCATTCTGTCGGCTTCATCCAAAACTAAATATTCTAGCTCATCAAAATGCAAAGCTCGTTGATGAGCCATATCGAGTAGGCGCCCTGGAGTGGCGACCACTATATCAACGCCGTAAATAAGCGCCGCTTTTTGTGACTCACTATCAATTCCTCCGACCATTGCCATTGAACGCAGGTTTAGATATTTGCCATAAAGCTGAATATTCTTTTCCACTTGCAACGCTAGCTCGCGCGTTGGCACAAGTATTAGTGCGCGCAGTCGTTTTGCACGCCGTTTACGGTCGCCGCTTAATAACTGCAGCAAAGGCAGCACAAAGCTGGCTGTTTTTCCGGTGCCCGTTTGCGCCGTAGCAACAATGTCATTGCCCGCTAAAATCTTCGGGATTGCTTTTTCTTGTATAGCCGTAGGCTTAATGTAACCCCGCTCGTTAATGGCTTGTAAAATTGGGTCACTTAATTGCAGCGTGGAAAATGTCATGCGAGGCTCGGTTCTATTGGATTTACGCTGTTAGTGCTATTGCAACAAAGCTGTTTAAGAGACGCACTATAACACGGGAGTAAAGAGCAGCTGGGGGCATTGTTTAGCGAACCCAGTTAATTTAGTGGGATAAAAAAAGGGCGCCAAAATGCGCCCTGTGATCTTTTAGTTAAGCCTATGCCACTCGATGCAGTGCACAAACCTTATTACCAGATGGATCACGTAAGTATGCCAAGTAAAGCTTGCCGATTGCGCCTTCGCGTACCCCAGGAAGTTCTTCACAGGTAGTTCCGCCATTGGCTACACCAGCAGCATGCCATGCGTCAGCTATTTCGGGGCTAGCTGCTGCGAAGCCTATAGTGCTGCCGTTGGCTGCAGTGGCTGGCTGGCCGTCAATAGGTATGCTAATTGAGAAAATACCGCTGTCAGTAAAATAGAAGTAACGGCCTTTCTCATCTTTTACCGCAGGGGCATGGCCCATTGTGCCTAATATCGCGTCATAAAATTTTCTTGATGCTTCTATATCGTTAGCACCGACCATCATGTGGCTATACATTGTATTTCTCCTAAAAAGTGGGTATCGCAAAGTATCTTATAGTGCACAAATAATAAAGACTTGTTGGCATTATTAGCGCTGATTGAATAGCTTAAATTTGATTGCTAGCGCGTCAGCTAATTGCTCGCGGCCCTTTATCCGTAGTAGCTCAATAACACATTCTATTGTGCACAAGCCGCCTGCACGTTGGTTGCGCCTTAATTGAAATGCTGATTGATATTTAGGCGATAAAACAGCTTTAGCTGCTGTTTTTAAATAGGGGCTGCGGTTATAAATTTTTTGGGCTTCTTGCCATGTGCTATCAATGACAACAATATTGTCAAACTCTTCAATGTCAGCGCTGTTATCACCATCGCTAGGATAAAGTAGCAATGCCTTGTTGTCGGCAAACAATTCTATTAAGTCGCTATTGGGGTTAACTCGCTCCCATAGTATACGCTCAACAATGCCCGCCGAGTGATCAATGGCAATAGTGCCAGTGTTAGTTTTTCGGTTTAGCTCACGCTCATGAGTTAGTAAAATTATTTTCACTTAAGGCAAAGTCACGTCGTTATCGGGTGGTATATCTTCTTCAACGGGTTCTTCTTGTGCCCTCGGATCCATATCAAAACTAGTCGGAGCCGTCGCTGAAGCCACGGCGTTAAATGGTGTCTGGTCTTCTACTGTGACACTGCGACTATGACCTAGCTGAGCAAATATATAAGCGGCAAAAATGATTGCTAAAACGGCTGCTGACCAAAATAACGCAGATGGCTGCCAAAGGCTCATTAGCTGGCCGATGAATAATGGCGCGATTACTGCGCCGACTGCATTCAATAATAATACTGACGTGCCCATTTGAACAAACTCATCAGGCTCGGATACGTCGGCTGCAGTTGCTAAGGCGATGGCATAAATAGGCATAATGGTTGCGCCAAATAAAAATAACACTATCGGTGCAGCCCAAGTGGCTGCATATAGCGCAACTAAGACAGAGCTTATAGCGCCGCATAGGCATAGCAACGCCATTACTATGCGGCGATCTACCTTGTCTGATAAATAACCAATGGGATATTGTAGTAGTGCGCCGCCAGCAATGGTGGCGGTCATCAGCCATGTTACTTGCAACTGTGTGTCACTATAAAAAGAGACAAACACCGCCCCAAGCGACCAAAAGCTGCCAGTAATTAGCCCTGACACCAGTGCTCCAGCAAACGCCGAATGAGACTTTTTATACAGCAAAGCAAAACTAGGCTGAGCAGGCTCTACTGGGTTGGGGGCAAGGCTGCTAGTTAGGCCTATTGGAATAATGGCTAGCACCAAAAACAATACCGCTACAATAAATGGAATGGAGGTATTTATTGGCCCAACATTTACTAGCAGCTGGCCAGCTGCCATTGAGCCTAAAACAATAAAGGTATAGACGGATAATATTTGGCCGCGATTGGTGGGCGAGGTCGTTGTGTTTAGCCAACTTTCAATAACCGTGTAAATGCCACAAATGGCAATGCCTGTACAGCAGCGTAACAGCATCCATACTAGCCATGAGTCAATCAGCTCTAGTAATAATATTGAGCTGGCTAAAATCGCTGTGAGCACAGCAAATACGCGAATATGGCCAACCCTAGCAATGAGTCTGGGGACATGCAGACAGCCAATAATAAAGCCAAAAAAATAGGCCGATGCTGTTAATCCAATTTCTGAATCTGGCATGCCATTAGCGGCGGCTCGCAGTGGTAAAACAGTAAGCTGCATACCATGGCCAATCAGCAGCATCGCTGTAGATAATAAAAGTGAGCTTATGGTGAGTAGTATTTTCAAGCCGTTCTCGATCAAAAATGATATGTAGTAAAAATACGGCGGATATTAGTCGCTTATGGTGTTGCTGTCATTCAGCTTTCATCTAAAGAAACACTACAGTCTGTTTTATGGGCTAGTCGCTATAGCGTCATCATTTAAGTCGTTGCTTAGCCGTTGTCGCTGAGTTCGGCTAATAAAAAATCTACCGCTAGGCGTATTTTTTGAACCGCGTATTTTGGCCGATGGTAAAGCAAATAAATTCCAGAACTGTCGGTTCTTGCTGCATGTACATCAGCGTCGTCTAAAGTGATATGGATTAATTCTTTACTATCAAGTTTGTCGACAATGCCCCAGCGCGGGACTAATGCTAAGCCTGTTCCCGCCAGCGCTTCGGTTAAAATTGTATTGCCTTGATTGCAGATAAATGCCGGTGGTAGACGCAGTTCTTGCCAGCCGGCAGCCATTTTCGCTTGCCAATATAAAATACCGCTGGGAAGTCGATAAAGTAGCGCCCGATGGTTTTGTAAGTCTGCTGCTGTTTTTGGGGTGCCGTACTTGGCCAGGTATTGAGGGGAGGCGACCAAGATAAAGGTGCCATTGGTTAATTTTTTTGCGACCGCTCGCTCGGACACACTGGCGGTTGCCCGCACTGCAATATCCACTTCGTTTTGCGCTAGGTTAGAAATGTGATCAGACAGCTCCACATCGCAGACAATATCAGGGTAAAGTTTTTTCATTTTGGACAGTGCAGGTAACAAACGCGAGCGGCCGTAATCGGGTATTGCCGATATTCTTAGCACGCCCGCTGGAGTGTCTGAATGCTGCCCCACAATTTCGTCGGCTAAGTCTAAGGCTGTGATAGCTGGCGTAATTTGCTCTAAGTACAAAGTGCCAAGCTCAGTCAATTTGACAACGCGCGTAGAGCGATGAAATAACACCACGCCCAATTCGTTTTCAAGATCATGAATCCGTCGTGAGATTGACGAAGCGGGTACATTAAATATATTAGCAGCCTTGGTAAAGCTGCCAGATTTAGCGACTTCGACAAAATAATTTAGCGCTCTTAATTTATCCATTTTATTCCGTCAATTTCTCTATTGTTGTCTTTATAACAATTGTAAAGTGTAATTGTGCCTACATATCTACAAATATAGCTATATTATAATTATTAAAACAACAATAAAGCATAATCCAAAGAGAGGCAAAATGAAATATATACAGCATGATGAATTAGGAAACCCTGCCGAAGTGTTGAAAGTAATGGAAGCGCCGCAGCAAGCGCTAGCCGCCGGAGAAGTGCGCGTGAAAGTTTTGGCTGCGCCAATTCATCCGTCAAACTTATTACAAATATCTGGGCTTTATGGTGTGAAGCCAGAATTGCCTGCTCATCCGGGCAGCGAGGGTATTGGTCAGGTTTTAGAAGTTGCTAATGATGTTAGTCAGTTACAAACTGGTCAGCGAGTTATGTTGGCTGGGGGCGCTACCTGGCGTGAAGAACTAGTTGGACCAGCGGCTGGGTTTATTCCCTTGCCAGATGTTGGTGATGCTGAACAGATGTCTATGCTGACAGTAAATCCCTTAACCGCCTATTTAATGCTAAACAATTTTGTCGACCTGAAGCCCGGTGATTGGATTATACAAAGCGCAGCAAATTCTGCGGTGGGTGAATACCTTATTCAATTGGCGAAGCAGCGCGGTTTAAAAACGGTGAATATCGTACGTCGTGCATCGCTGGTAGCTGAGTTAGAAGCATTAGGCGGTGATGTTGTATTAACCGACGACGATGGCTTAGCCCAACGTATAGCAAGCGCAACTAACAATGCTGAAATTTCGCTAGCCATTGATGCAGTGGGCGGCGCCACTTTTTCTCATCTAGTTGATGCCTTAGCCTTGGGCGGAACAATTGTTGCTTATGGCTCGCTTAGTATGCAACCGCCTGCGCTTAGTTCTATGGCGATAATTTTCAACGACGTTCGTGTCCGTGGTTTTTGGTTATCTAAATGGTTTGAAGTCGCCAGCCCTGAAGACAAACAAGCAGCCTTCGGTGAAGTCATTCAGCTAGTTGCTAGCGGCGCACTAAAAGCAAAAATAGATTCTCGTTTTACCATTGATCAAGTTGGCGCTGCGGTGACCAGAGCGGGTGAAAGTGGCCGGTCTGGCAAAGTGCTATTTGTCGCAGCAGCTGACTAAACGTCGCTAAACCATTTCTTAAATAAGCAGAGTAGGTGCCACATGGTTCACTTTTTTTGTCGGTTAGTTTTAACATCTGTACCCATTATCGCGTTGTCTTCTGCAGCTTCGGCTGTAGAAAATACTCTGCCGATAAGGCATGGGGATAGTTGGGCGGCGCTGGCTATTATTATTACGTCAGTACTAACCGCATTATTTATGAATTATCGTGCGCCAAA
>JBLHWB010000035.1:0-12261 GCA_047628915.1 Porticoccus sp.
TGGCGGTTCAGCCCTGGGTTGCAGAAACAGAAAATGATAAGGCATTGGCTGAAGCGGCAATGCGGTTAATGGACTCTAGTCGAGCAATTCAGGAGGATACTCGAGCCGCAATAGATGCTGGCTATGAGTAAATTGTTGGATGGCCCAGACGAGTTTGACCCCATCTGTTATTCCCGCTTAATCAATAGTTTGGCTATTTGGCTAAGCAGCGGTTTGGCTCAATGGCGCCGTAATAAATCGAGTTAACAATGTTTAAGCGATTTCGCAACTGGTGTGAAAACAAGCGCATTAAAAAGATGGGCTTTACCGCTGACCAGTGGGAAGCAGCTATTGCTGACTGGCCAGTTATGCAGCGCTACCAAGGCGCAGATCGCGACGCGCTGCGAAATATGACTTTTCGTTTTCTGGTGCGCAAAACTATTATCTCTGGCGGTGGTTTTCAATTTACCACTGATATGTGCCTAAAAATCGCCACTATGGCATGTGTGCCTGTTCTCCAGCTCGGCTTAGATTGGTATGACCGCGTGTATACCATTATTGTTTACGAAGGCGGGTTTATTCCCAATCGTCCTTATCGCAGTGCGGATGGTGTTTTTCATACCAGAGGCCCCGGTTTGAGCGGCGAAGCCTGGCTACGTGGGCCGCTAATTTTGTCATGGGAAGCGGTAAGTGCAACTGGCGCCCATGCACGTGCTAATAAAGCCAGTAACGTGGTTATTCATGAGTTTGCACACAAGTTAGATATGTTGCGTGATGGTGCCAACGGCGCGCCACCTATGCATCCGGCTATGAAACCAGGTGAATGGCATGATATTTTCACCGCGGCTTGGGATCGATTACAGCGAGATATGCAAAACAGTAGGCCCTTACCCCTTGATGACTATGGGCTCACTAATCCGGCTGAATTTTTTGCGGTGTGCAGTGAGACATTTTTCGAGTACCCAGAAAACATGAAACAACACATGCCAGAGGTCTATCGGCTGCTGTGTCAGTTTTATCGTCAGCAGCCAGTCCCGGCGATTTCCGTTTAAGATGATTTTTTAGAGCTAACTAGGTGTATAGTTAAGGTATATCTGTACAAAATGCATCCAATGTAATGCGTCATGCGGCCACAAGGTCTATAATAACCGACTGTTTAGTATGGTTTTGCTCTCAGGCGTTGCGGTGATTGTTTTTAATCAATCATTACCCTTGGTCTAACTGGCAATAAATACTTTAATAACAATATACGCTGTGGCCAGATTAATTAGTGCGACGTATATTAAAACAATAATTTTAAAAAGGAGCACCTTGTAGTGCAAGAGAAAATTACCGCGGTAGTTGATTACCTAAATGAAGTGCAAACACGCTGCACCTTAAGTGCTGCGGCTGAAGCGATAGGCATTACATCCCAAGCGCTTAAAAAACAATTAGGTGAGCCGCGCCCAGAATTCTCTTGGCTGGTTAGTCCGACCACTGGCGAGCCTATTAATTACGCCGAAGATGACAAGCATCCCGAGCTTTATCGTACCAAGCGAATTATTACGTCTGCGGCGGTTTTAAAACGTAATCTTGGCTTATAAAAAGCTAATATGTTGTTAACAGCGACCTATTGCAGTGCGCTTTGACTTGGCGTTATGCAAATAGCAGAAGCTGAGAGAATAGGGCCATCTTGTGAAGTGCGATGGCCAGATCATAACCGCCCTAGCAACTGTTCAATGCACGTTCGAAATAAACTTGATATAGATGCCAGCCCTCAGATTGTATGGGCTTGGTTGACCCATGCAACGCTTTGGCCTACTTGGTATGACAATGCTGACAATGTCTGTATTTTAGACGGTTCAGCGGCTGGCCTCGAACTTGGTTCGATGTTTCGCTGGAAAACCATGGGAATCACCGTCAAATGCACGGTGGTCGAAAATATCGTTAATGAACGCCTGGCATGGAGTGGCCGAGCTTACGGTATTGATGTTTATCATGCTTGGGTTCTAGCGCCGTTAACTAGCGGTTGCAGTGTATTAACCGAGGAGACGCAGAGAGGCTTGCTTGCTAGGCTCGGAAAGATGTATCTGCCTGCTAAAATGTATAGTGCACATCAACTATGGCTAGAATGCCTGCAAGCAAAGGCGTGCAGTGGGCTACCACCAGCAGTGTAACTAAGAGCTGTTGCACTGTTGAAGCACACGATTGTTAAACTACTTAAACTCATCAAAAATACCTAATAATCTAGAGCTATAAATTGACATCATGACTAGAAAAACATTGTCTTTAAAAGTGAAAAGAAAACAAGACGCTACACTCGTAGATGAGATGGTTAAGACTGACACACCGGTTGACCCTCAGAAGTTTTTTTTAAATGGTATCGCAATTCATCCTTATCAATGTATTCACCTAGAGTTAGGCTCTGCCCAGCCCAGTATGCGAGCCATGGATTTGATTACACCAATCGGCATGGGCCAGCGCGGTTTGATTGTTGCGCCGCCAGGCTGTGGTAAAACCACTATTTTGAAACATATTTGCCAGTCGGTTGGAGAAGCTTACCCCGAGATAAAACTTTATGCCTTGCTGATTGATGAACGGCCAGAAGAAGTAACTGACTTTAAGCGCAGCGTGCCAGCAGAAGTGCATGCGTCATCGTCGGACGAGGGCTATGCAAAACACGTGCGGGTTGCCAATAAGCTGCTTAGCAATGCTCAAAAGCAAGCTGGCGAAGGGCATGATGTAATGATTGTTATTGATTCATTGACTAGATTGTCACGCGTATACAATGCAACGCAAAAGGGCGGCGGCCGTACAATGACTGGAGGACTTGACTCTAGAGCAATGGAAATACCCCGTAAAATGTTTGGTGCTGCCAGAAAAATTGAAAACGGTGGCTCGCTTACTATTTTGGCGACTATACTTGTTGATACTGGCAGTCGAATGGACCAGGTGATCTTTGAAGAGTTTAAGGGTACCGGTAATATGGAAATCGTGTTATCGCGCGAGATTGCCGAGCAGCGCATTTTCCCAGCCATAGATATTGCTAAAAGTAGCACGCGCCGCGAAGAGCTGTTGTTAAATGCGAAAGATATTAAAAAGGTAACCGCTTTGCGCAGAGCGCTAACCGGTCTTCAGCCTATTGATGGTGCAAAAACATTACTAGAGCTAATCGAGCAGTATCCTACTAATGCAGAGCTGTTGAGCCATTAGTTGCCACTGTTTGAACTAGTATTTGTCAAAACTAAATGAGAATGAATATGGAAAACGCTTTTACTTATTTAATGCGTGTGCGCTACGCCGACTGTGATGCACAGCAAGTCGTCTTTAATGCAAAGTACGCTGAGTACATCGATGTTGCTGCTACGGAATACATCAGAGCAGTGTGGGGTAGTTTTAATACTTTGCTAGACCAAGGGTTTGATAACCAAGTAGTGAGTTTAAAAATCGATTGGAAAGCATCGGCGGTATTTGACGATGTAATCGGTATAAGAATGGCTACTACTAATATTGGCAATAGCTCATATACTGTAGAGGCTGAGTTTTTTAATTATGAGACTAACAAAGTATTTGCCCTCGCCACCGTGGTGTATGTAATGGTGAATACGGCCGATTATACCAAGATTACTATTCCTGATGAATTTAGGAAGACGATTGAAGTTGGTGCGCCTGGGGTCTTGGTCAATCATGCGGGTGTTGCTGTTAAATAGTCGGTATTGCTCCAATAAGTTTTTTTGTATA
This sequence comes from Porticoccus sp., assembly GCA_047628915.1. Lineage (GTDB taxonomy): Bacteria > Pseudomonadota > Gammaproteobacteria > Pseudomonadales > CAWVSB01 > CAWVSB01. The sequence continues at coordinate 3,700 of JBLHWB010000035.1, forward strand.
TTCATGCTGAGGATTATTAAAAACATCCTCAGTATTATTCAATTCAATAATTTTTCCAGCATTCATCACTGCAGTGCGGTCACACAGATAACGAATAACTGACAAGTCGTGTGATACAAAAATAATCGATAACTGATATTTTTTAACCAAACCTAAAAGTAATTTCATTATCTGCGCCTGAATAGTTACATCCAGCGCTGACACAGGCTCGTCGGCAATAATGACTTTTGGGCTTACTGCCAAGGCACGTGCTATCGCGATGCGTTGGCGTTGACCGCCTGAAAATTCGTGTGGGTATTTACGGATATCGCTAGGTAATAGGCCAACTTCTTGCATTAGTTCAGCAATACGCTGATTGAGCGCCACTTTGTTTAAGGTTGAGTGTAATTTAAGTGGCTCTAATAGCGCATCAAACACAGACATACGCGGATTAAGTGACGAGTAGGGGTCTTGGAAAATAATTTGTAAGTCTTTGCGAGTATTTTTAAGGGCTTGTTGGCTAAGTGTTGTAAGCTCGATGCCTTCTAATTTAATGCTGCCGCTAGTGGCTTTAACTAGCTGCAGTATCGTTTTTGATAGTGTCGATTTACCACAGCCCGACTCGCCAACTAAACCTAATATCTCACCTTTATGCAGCTTAAGGCTTACATCACTGACGGCATTCATAGTGTGTTTTTTACTAAAAAAACTGCCAGTGGTTGAATACTGAGTAGTTAGGTTTTGTATAGAGAGAACTTCTTCTCGGTTGTTATTAAATGCATATTCAGCTGCTTTAGCACTTGCGGGTATTGCCGCTAAAAGCTTGCGAGTGTAGTCGTGCTGAGTATTATTAAATATGTCAGTTGTCTGGCCTTGCTCAACAATCTCACCTTGATGCATGACTAATACGCGGTCGGCTATTTGAGAGACTACTGCTAAGTCGTGGGTGACGAATAGTATGGCGATGTTGCGCTTTTTTTGGAGCGCGCTTAACAGCTCAAATATCTGTGCTTGGATAGTGACATCAAGGGCTGTGGTCGGCTCGTCAGCTATTAGTAAGTCTGGCTCTGTCATTAGCGCCATAGCAATCATTACTCGTTGACGCATACCGCCAGAGAATTCATGGGGATATTGTTTTAAGCGCAGCAGTGCATCGCTGATGCCAACCTCAGTTAGCGCGTCAATGGCCTTTAGCTTGGCGTCTTTCTTACTAATGCGGCTATGGTTCTGCAGCGCTTCAATAAGTTGTGAGCCAATAGTTAAATAAGGGTTGAGCGAAGTCATTGGGTCTTGAAAGATCATCGCGATACGGTTGCCACGGATATTTTGCAGTTCAGCTTTACTACATTGAAATAAGTCTTTGCCTTCGAAGATCGCTTTGCCGGCGGTAATTTCACCAGGCGGGGTTGGCACTAAGCCCAACAGTGAATAACAAGATACCGACTTACCAGAGCCAGATTCGCCAACGATGGCAACGGTTTCTCCAATATCGATTTGATAGCTAACATTGTTAACCGCATTAACTTTGCCATCACGGCTATGGAAGCTAATGCTTAAGTTTTCAACGCTTAACAAGGCCATAGCCGTTTAACCTTTTGACGAGCGCGGATCGAGTGCATCGCGCAGACCGTCGCCTAAAAAGTTAAGTGCAAACAAGCTTAGCGACAGGGCTAAGCCTGGGAAGATTAATAGCCATGGGTATTCTTCCATGGTTTCTACGCCATACGATATGAGCAAGCCCCACGAGCTTTCGGGCGGTTGTATGCCTAAACCTAAAAAGCTTAAAAATGCTTCTAACAGCATAACGCTAGGAATCGTTAAGGTGACATAGACAATAATTGGCCCTAGTGCATTGGGGATGATATGCCGAGTGATAATTTGCCAAGGTGACAAGCCAATAACAACGGCAGCATCTACGAACTCTTGTTGGCGCAGTGTTATTACTTGGCCGCGAACAATGCGAGCCATGGTTAGCCATTCAACGCAGCCGATGGCTAGAAACAATAATAAAATACTGCGACCAAACACGACCATGAGTAGAATAATAAAAATCATAAATGGTAGGGCGTAAAGAATATCGACAATACGCATCATCACTGCATCTGTTTTACCGCCGACATAGCCGGCAACAGCGCCCCAAAGCACGCCAATAAGTAATGCAACTGCGGTAGCGATAAAGCCAACAGCGAGTGAGATTCTGCCGCCATACATTACGCGGGTTAGTAAGTCGCGGCCAAAGGTGTCGGTGCCAAACCAATGGGCAGTGGAGGGCGGTGTTGCACCTAGATCTAGATTTTGTATCTCGTATGAATAAGGCGCGATAAATGGTGTTAGCAGAGCGACGACAACCATGAAGAGCAAAAACCACAGCCCAGCCATGGCCAGTTTATTTTGACGCAGCCGGTCGATAGCGTCTTGCCACAGTGAGCGACCGTGCACCGCTTGGTTTAGAAATTGCTCACTTTGCGGTTGGCTAATCATTGTGACTTACCGGTGTAGCTTAACCGTGGGTTAAGCCATACAGCCAAAATGTCTGATAAAAGGTTAAACACTATAATTAGCACCGAGAAGAATATTGTGGTGCCCATAATCATAGTGTAGTCGCGGTTGAATGCGGCCTGAACGTAAAAGCGGCCCAGGCCTGGTATTTGGAAAATGGTTTCGACTACAAACGAGCCAGACAATAAACCTGCAATAGCCGGGCCTAAAAATGATACTACTGGCAATAAGCCGCCACGCAGCGCGTGTTTAAAAATGATTTTATATTCTGGTGTGCCTTTGGCACGAGCAGTACGGATATAATCTTGTGACAACACCTCTAGCATGCCACCACGGGTTAAGCGGGCAATGTAGGCGGCATACGTAGCACCCAAAGTAATAGAGGGAAGTAGTTTATCGCCTGCGGAATAACCCCAGCCCGACACTGGTAGCCATTCAAGCCAAATGCCAAATGTCAGCACTAGCAGGGGCCCTAGTAAAAATGACGGCATACAGATGCCTATCATGGCGGTGGACATAGGTATGTAATCTAAAGCTGTATTAGGCCGCAGTGATGCCAACAAGCCCGCGCCAATGCCAATAAACAGCGCGACAATGATGGCGTTTATGGCCAGCTCAAAGGTGACTGGCAGGCCGGTAAATATCATTTCAGACACGCTGCGGGTCGGGTATTTAAACGACGGGCCAAAATCGCCTTTTAATACATTACCCAAATAGTCGATAAATTGTTCATGTACTGGTGCGTCAAGATTATAACGCTCATTTAGTTTTTCTAACAGATAAGGCGATACTGCTTTTTCAGTATCAAACGGGCCGCCTGGTGCTTGGCGAATTAATACAAAGGTTACTACCATAACGACAAGTAGCACGGGGATTGCTTGCAGTAAGCGCGATAGAATGAACCGTAACATTATTTATCCCTCGCTAAATAAACATACTTCAGCGGGTGATAGTCCAACACATTGTCATGCCAGCCCTTTACGTCATTGGAGCGTAAATAGTTTCGAGTGTAGGTATAGATTGGAATGACAGGCACTTCTTCTGCCAGTATTTCTTCAGCTTGCTGGAAATATTCAAAGCGTTGTTGCTGATCTATGGTATTGGCAGCACTACGGATTAAGGCGTCGTAGGTATTGTTGGTAAAGCCAGTGCGGTTATTACCGTTGCCGGTTGTCATCGTGTCTAAAAATGTATTGGGGTCAGGATAGTCACCAATCCATGCAGAGCGAGCGACTTGGTAGTCTAGGTTACTAATGGTAATTAGTGACGATTTCCAATCTTGATTGTATAGCTTTACGTCAATACCCAGTGCTTGCTTCCACATTTGTTGGATGGCAATGGCAATTTTTTTATGCCCTTCGGACGTGTTGTATAAAATTTCAATTGGTTCTAAACCGTCGCCATTCGGGTAGCCGGCCTCAGCCAATAATTGCTTGGCCCCAGCGATATCAAAAGGTATTTTGGCCCTGGCAGTAAAACCCTCTGCGTCTGGTGGGGTGAAATTGTGAGCGGGTATTTGGCCGCCTTTAGTAATAGCAGTAACAATCTTTTCTCGATCGATTGTCATTGCTAAGGCTAGCCGAATCCGCTTGTCGTCCAAGGGCGGCTTTAATGTATTTATCCGATAATAATAGGTGCCGAAGTAGGGGCTAATTTTTATCTCTTGACTATTTTTAGCTTGATACACCGCGATCTTTTCGCTGGGTATAGATTCAGTTATATGTAAAGTGCTGGCCCTAAACATACGTTCTTCAGTGCTTAGATTATCTATGGGATAAAATCTTACTTCATTAAGTTTAATCTTTTCAGCAGCTCTGTAGCTGGGGCTTTTTTCAATCCGAATAATTCTATTAAGCGCCCATTCGGTTAATACAAAGGGGCCATTGCCAACGTAGTTACCGGCTCTAGTCCATAAACTGCCAGGGTCGTCTATATCGCCATATTTCTCGATTGTTTTTTGATGAACGGGAAAGGTGCTTGGATGACTGAGCAAGGAGAGGAAGTAGGGAGTTGGCGCCTGCAGCTCTACCTGAAGGGTGAGATCATCTATCGCCTTAACGCCTACGTTAGTAAAATCTTCGATAATACCACGGTGATAATCTTCAGCGCCTTTCACCACAAACAGTTGATAAGAATACTCGGAGGCTAAATCGGGCATTAGCAAACGTTGCCATGAATAAACAAAGTCGTGGGCGACAACTTTATCACCATTAGACCAATTGCCTTCGGGGTTTAAATAAAAAGTGTAGGTTTTAAGATCTGCTGATACCTTCCAGGACGATGCGGCGGCGGGCTCTGCTGCTAGAGTTTTGGGATCTAAACCGATTAGACCCTCCAATAATTCTGCCACTATTCGCGATGCACCAACATCGGTAATTAGATGTGGGTCAAGGCCAGATGGCTCGCTGCCATTGCCAAGATGCAGAATTTGATTGGCTGTGCCGGTATCTACGTTGGTGGCTAATCTGCCACAGGCGCTTAACAATATTAGTGCTGCAATGATAATTAGATGGCGAGTCGCAGCGCGCATAGTGGCTAGATTTTTCGCCAGTGATGACAGCTAACACTATGATTGTCGATTGTCTCTGGCGCGGGCGCTGTGGTAGAGCATTGCTCTGTTGCATGTAAACAACGTGGATGAAAACGACACCCGCTGGGTGGGTTGATAGCGGAGGGCACATCGCCCTGCATAGGAATAAAATTAATTTGTGCACCAGCTACCGGCTGTGGAATCGCTTTTATCAAGGCCTTGGTATATGGGTGTTTGGGGTTTGAATACAAATCCTGCACCTTGCCAGTCTCAACAATCTCGCCTAGATACATAACTGCAACGCGGTCTGAAATATGGCGCACTACTGATAAATCATGAGAGATAAACAGCAATGCCATGTTCATTTCTTGCTGTAGCTCCATTAACAAATTGAGTATTTGCGACTGAATAGACACATCTAGCGCCGATACTGGCTCGTCGCAGATAACTAGCTTTGGTTTAAGCGCTATGGCACGAGCGATACCAATACGCTGACGCTGCCCACCAGAAAATTCGTGGGGGTATTTTTCTAAGCTACTTTCGTTTAAGCCTACTCGTTTTATTAACGCTAGCACATCACGCTTGCGCGACTCGTTATCGCCAATGTTATGAATCTTCAGTGGCTCTTCAATAATCTGGCCAACAGTATGGCGTGAATTAAGTGACTCCATTGGGTCTTGAAAGATTATTTGTATATCTCTGCGCAGTGCTCTTATCTTTTTATTCGATAAGCCGCTTAGCTCCTGGCCTTCAAATTGAATGCTGCCTTGATAACTGCCAAGTAATTGCAGAATGGTTTTACCCAAAGTAGATTTACCACAGCCAGACTCGCCAACTAAACCTAATGTTTGGCCGGGGTTTATTGCTAAGGATACATTGTCAACTGCATGTACTGCGCCAGTTTGGCGCATAAATACGCCGCCACGAACAGGAAAGTATTTGGTTAAATTACTAACGTTTAACAGTGGTTTAGTCATTACTATCACCACTGGTTAAGCCTTGCCATCTAATACACGCTACTTTTGCATCGCTATCAATGGTTTCCATCTCTGGTTTGCTAGCAATACATTGGGGTTGCTGATACTGGCAGCGCGGCGCAAAACGGCAACCGTCAATAAAATCACCTATGGCTGGTACATTACCTTCAATGGTTGGTAACTGTGTTTTTGGTTGATTATGATTTTGCGGCAGTGAATTTAATAGCCCTTGGGTATAAGGGTGGCGGGGCGTGGTAAATAGCTGTTGGTTTGATGCATGTTCGACCACACGGCCGGCATACATAACGACAACTTGGTCGCACATTTGCGCAATAACGCCTAAGTCGTGAGTAATAAATATTATCGCCATACCCGTTTGTTGTTGGAGCTCTTTCAGTAGCACTAAAATTTGGGCCTGAATGGTTACATCTAGCGCGGTGGTAGGTTCATCAGCAATAAGAATATCTGGTTTGCAGGCAAGTGCCATAGCGATCATTACCCGTTGGCGCATACCGCCAGATAACTGATGGGGGTAATCACGCAGCCGTTGCAGAGGATCGGCTATACCAACTTGAGTTAATACTTCTACGCAGGCTTTAGTAATTTCTTGAGAGCGCATTTTAGGGAAATGAATTTGATACACTTCAGCCAATTGCTTACCAATGCGGTGCACCGGATTAAGCGCTGTCATTGGTTCTTGAAATATCATGGCAATGCGCCGGCCGCGCAGTGCAAAGCGTTTATCAAGGCTTATGGTAACTAAGTCTTCACCGTCGAATAAGATTTTACCGCTAGTAATATTGCCCGCTGGTTTTGGTAATAAGCCATTAATGGATAAGGCGGTAACACTTTTGCCGCAGCCTGACTCGCCTACAATGCCTAGGGTAGTGCCTGGTTCCAAATTGAAGCTAACGCCATCTAAGACGTTTAGGTCACCATAGTCACTGGCAAAGCTTACCGATAAATTTTCGACTTGCAGTAAACTCATTGCACCACCTTATGAGTGGTGTCGATGATGGTGACCGGTTCAAATATTTCGCTATCACTTAAAGAATCTTTGGCTGCTTGTTTTTCAGCTACATCTATCCAAGCTATAGCGCCAAAATGGACGCCATTTTCACTATTGAATGGTACAAATAATGTTTCGCTGCGTTTTGTTCCATGATGATTAGGTAGTTTCATCCACTTCCAATAAGCATGTCGAACATAAGGCACTTTATACATTGGGATAAAAGCAGCATTGTCGTGAATTAGCTGAAGAATTTGTCTAGATAACTGCTGTCTCTGTTCGGTGCTGGTGCCAAATTTGTAGGCGAGCGTAAGCTCATCCATCAATGGGTCATTGGTATTAGTTATATTATTGGTTTGCGGTTTATTGGCGTTATCAGAGTGCCATGCAGCCCAATACTGTGGGTTAACGCCTCCGCCAAAGCCCATAAATGCGATTTCGTGTTTCTTCTCGATAACATTTTTATAGGTACTGGCGCCGTCCAGTAGTTGCAGGACAATTTCTAAACCGGCTTTTTTTGCTTCTTGCTTTAGCACAACCAAACGCTCGGTATGAGCGCTCTGGCTATAAGTGACCGAAAAGCTTAATCGCTGCTTACCCTTGTTCCTAATTCCGTCTGGCCCGCGTTGGCTAAACCCTGCTTGCGAGAAGAACTCGTCAGCTTTAGTTAGATCAAAAGGATAGGGCTCTATATCAGGGTTGGAATAATCACCAAAACCATCCGCGTAGCTGGTAAGTCTTTCATAGTCACCACGGAGTACGGTTTTTAACATTAACGCGATATTTAATGAATGCGCAAAACCTAGACGGATATTTTTGTCTGCTAGCAATGGATGGGCTTGATTCATACTAAAGCCGGTAGAGGGTTGTGGCGTTTGATTATAAAACCATATTTTGTTGATATAGCCCTCTTGATATAAACCACCTTGCATTTTGTCATGCCAAAAATTGGGTAGGGTGGCTCCAAATACATCCAGCTCACCGCGTAAAAAATGCCGGTAAGCAATATTGTTATCACGAATGACTTTATAATGAACTTTGTCTACGTTGAACCGATTAACATTGTATTTATAGTCTTTTGCCCACCAATCTTTTTTACGCTCAAATCTTATGTATTTACCTTTACGGATTTTAGAAACTTTATAAGCACCGGTATTTGGCGCAACTTGCCAATTGTAGTCTCGGACCCAGTTTTCATCCATGGTGTAAAAGTGTTTTGCCTCTGGCTGAAAGCCGTAGTAGTAGTGCATGTCTTCGGGAGATTTTGGCGCGCTACCAGTTATAGCAATTGTGTAGTCGTCATATTTCTTAGCTTCAATAATGCCGTTGGTATACCAGTCGTTATACCACGGCGCGACGATATGCTTAGAACGCATAAACTCTAAGGCAAATAAATAGTCATCAGCGGTTACTTTTAGCCCGTCAGACCAGCGGGCATTAGGATCTAATTTGTAATAAGTAGTAACCCCGTCTTTGTCGTAAGCCCAGTGGGTTGCTAATTCTGGAATTGGCTTATTAGTCTGTGGGTGCGTACCCACTAGTTTCATTTGATTACCATTAATAGCTTG
>JBLHWB010000036.1:0-12203 GCA_047628915.1 Porticoccus sp.
GATATCGCTTCATATCCTTTTTTGAAAAAGCCGCTGGATGTTGATGACCTAATAGACACAGTTGCCTGTGTGCTAGCGGCAAGGCGATAACAATTATGATGACAAAATTCTCATCGCTGAAGATGAAAAGGAAAATCGTAACGAAATTGTTGAATGTCTAACCGATAATGGCTTCGAATGTGTTGAAGCGTCAAACGGTGAGGAGGGGCTAGATTTTCTTCGTAAAGATACACAAATCACCATCGTCGTCAGTGATATCCGCATGCCCGGAAAATCAGGTTTGGAAATGATCGGTGCCGCTCAGTTTGAAATAGATAAGATCGTAATTTAGAATTTATTATCCTGACTGGTCATGGTGGGTCAAAGGAAGCCATCGATGCTTTAAAGCTTGGTGTCCTCGATTTTATTGAAAAGCCCATTGATCTCAACCACTTGGTTCATGTTGTCCGGCGCGCCGAACAATTGGTTCTTTTGAAGCGTGCCAGCCGTCATTACGAAGCCGGTCTGGAAGCTGAAGTTCAGGCAAAAACACTGGCAATTAACAAACTCCTTGCTAACCTTGAAAATGCCTATGCAGAAGCGCTTGAGTGCCTTGCCGTGGCGGCCGAATATAAGGACCCAGAAACTGGTAATCATATCAGCCGCATTGGCGAATATGCTCAATTAATTGCCAAGGAAATCGGCTGGTCAAAAGAGCGTCAAAACTTAATACTACTTGCCGCCCCTCTGCATGATGTTGGTAAGATCGGCACTGCTGAAAGCGTTTTACTGAAGCCCAGAAAATTGAATTCAGACGAAGTCATCATCATGAAAAAACATGCCCAAAATGGCTATGATATTCTTTCTCATTCGAAACATCCTGTTATGCGGGCTGCGGCCAACATTGCCAGAAATCATCATGAACGCTGGGACGGCAGTGGTTATCCTCGTGGCATTAAGGGGACGGAAATCCCCATTGAGGCTCGAATTACAGCTTTAGTCGATGTATACGATGCATTGAGGTCAAAACGTCCCTATAAACCTGCGTTTGATCAGCAAAAAACCCTGTCGATTATGCTGGAGGGTGACGGAAGAACGGCCCCTTCCCATTTCGATCCAGATCTCATTAATATTCTTCGAAAAATGGCCAGTAAATTTGATCAAATTTATTCAAGGTTGGAAGATTAAATTTTGATACTAGCGCCGAATAGATGAGGAGGGATAGAGAGAGCTATGGCTAAATTTACCGATGAAATTCAAGTAACGCTTGTTATATAAATACTCAGCAACATTTGCTATACCCTGTCAGGTCTATGTCGCCAAACGGCTGTTTGGTATCGGCATAGTGAAATTATCAGATGATGATAGCGGTGAATTCAATTACCTAATTTATGAGCTTAGTGGATTAACCGAAAATGTGTTATCAAAAGCTAATGATATCCTTATTGTAAAAAGCTTCTAACGAGGCGCTACTAACAAGGAGGAGAGTTTACATTATGTCGATTCTTACTCTAAGTATTGACCAAACATTAATGATTGCCGATCACGTCACGGTAACTATTCTCGAGATAGACGGAAGCCAAATTTGTATTGGGATAAATGCCCCTGAAGAGGTGTCAGTGGATCTAGAGGCGCAGAGCCACCAGAAGATCCAAGAGACAGAAGCCATCGCTGGTCAGTCTAATCGGCGATAGCTTTTATTAAAACATCAAAGATACAATTCAGTGAAAACGGTTTTAGTATTATATATTCTAGGTAATTAAAAGGCGTCGGGGAGAAGGGTGATTTAGCTCTCGGTGCACAAGCAACATCGCTACGTAGAGTACCCCACAAGGTGTGGCCGAAGGGAGAGGGCATAGTTGGATAATCTCACTAGGCTTCACCAAACAAGTAAAAAAGCCGTGCCCCGTGGGTGCGGCTTTTTTATTGACTGATAGTTATTGGGAAGGAGTTTAAGCTCTCGGTTCACAAGTAGCGCAGCGACGCAGAGAAACCGTTAGGACGACCCCAAAAAAGGGGGCTGGCAAGTTAACTTAGCTTTTTTGATATAATTGGTTGATGAGCACATACAAGCGTCACCGTTTTCCTCCGGCTATCATCAGTTATGCAGTTTGGGTTTATTATCGATTCAACCTAAGTTATCACGATGTCGAAGGTCTGTTAGCCGAGCGAGGAGTTATAGCTTCTCGGGAAGCGATTCGTCATTGGTATGCTGAGCTTGTTGATGTGTATCTTCAATCTAAGCGTAATGGCGCTACTGCTAAGCGGTTTTTCAAGCGGATCTTGAAGCGTCATGGTGATGAGCCTAGAAATATTGTCACTGATAAACTGCGAAGTTATGGTGTGGCTCATCGAGAATTGATGCCTGATACGACTCATAATACAACTCAGTATGCGAACAATAGGGCAGAGCAATCGCAGAGCTTGCCCCGCTTTATGGGTATGAGGCGACAAGGGTGAGAGAGCGAGTGATGAGAAGATTTAAGTCAGTTAGTCAGGCGTAGAAAATTCTAGATACACATGCCGCCGTGAGTAATTTATTTAACCTGGGTAGACACCTGATTTCAGAAAATCATTATCGAAGTCTTAGGAAAGATGCGTTTGTAAATTGGAGTAGGGCGGTAGCCTGAAATTTAAGTATAGATTTACTTGGTTAAAATAGGTTAACTTGCCAATACTGAATTTATTGCTAATGCTTTTGATTTTGTAAGTGAGCGAGACTGTTTGTTAAAAACAAAAGCACGCTTACGAGAAACCATGTTGCAGTCACCATTATGTGATGCACACGGCTTTGGTTTGGAGTTGAATAGAGTGTTTGAAAAAATGTGGGTCAACTATTGTATGGTTGATACTACTAACTAGTTGATAGCTGGAATTATTAAGTAAAGACTTTAGTAGAGGTATGACATTGAAAAAAGTTTTAAATGTAGGTGGCAATAATAAATCAATTCAGCTGCCTGCTCACTTCGCAGGTTTTGAACACTTACTGCTTGATATAGACCCGAGAGGCAAGCCTGATATTTTGTGTGATGCTCGTGAGCTTGTAACACAAGAGGCTGATCAGTTTGATGCGGTGTATTGCTCGCATAACCTTGAGCACTATTATCGCCATGATGTGCAGAAGGTTTTGGCTGGATTTTTACATGTGATTAAAGACGGTGGCTTTGCTCATATTCGGGTGCCTGATATAGCAGAAGTAATGCGACTGACGGTTGAGAATAAATTGGATATCGATGATGTACTTTATACATCTCCTGCTGGTCCGATTATGGTGTTAGATGTGTTGTATGGCTTATCTGTCGAGATAGAAAGCAGTGGTCAGGATTTTTACGCACACAAAACTGGTTTTACACAGAAGTCACTATTGGCGGCGTTAGACAGAGCAGGGTTCTCTATGGCTAGCAGTAAACTGGAATACCTAGAGGTAAATGTTATTGCGTTTAAAGGCGACCCGAATAGCAATACGCGTGCGTTGTTTGATATTCCAAATTCAAATTAGTTTTTGTACGGTTTGTTAGGAAAAGTGCCGAAAAGGCTATTTTCACATTATCGAAATAACGATAGTTTACTAATTGAGTCAGTAGTTTAAGTTTTTGGGCGCTTGTCACTGGCAGTGTTGCACAGCGGGCATAAAAGGTCAGCGGTTCCACAAATATTGCATTAGCAATTTTGATCGACTCGTCGACCCGAAGAGAGAGAGCGCAGTTGGATAATCCCGCCAGGCTCCACCAAATAATTAAAAAAGTCATTCCCCTAGGTTCGGGTTTTTTATTGTTTTTTAATTAGTGATTTATCCAATCTTGGACGACATTTAATTTCGGCGAATCATTATCGAGACATTAGGAAAGGTGGTTTGCAGAATGGAAAAAGGCAGTGGCTTAAGAGTTACTTATGATCGTCTGTGTTTCAAATAAGTTAACTTGTCAGTACCGTTGACTATACTTAATACAATGATGAAGAACGGCACTCATTGGGATGAAAAATTTGCATAAAAGCTTGACGAGGAAGCATAGTTACTTGCCAATACTATTTGTTCACGGTGCTTGTTAAGTAATTTTACAATGAGAGCCCCTTCAATATAGTGGGCAACGGCTTCGTGCATTAAATTGTCAGTGCCAGGGGCTATCTGCTCGTGATAGTGGTGCGCTAGCTCGTGCAGAAGAATCATCGGGTTAGATTCGTACAGGACAAAGTGTATTTCGTTCTTTCCCATTGCGTAGAAGGCCTGAATTTTTTCCTTCTCCACCCTCCTATTTGACAAATTTAGCTTATTCCTTAGTTTAAAATAGTCCGCATACAGGACTAGTTTAAAATCGACCATTTCTAAATCCATCTCATCGGCAACGAGCTTAGATCTTGAGCACAGCTGGCCTAGAACTTCGTTTAGGCTGATATTTACAGTGCCGCGTATCCCTACAGCGTCGGTAAGTTCAACTAGATCGACTTCTTCTCCATCCCAGACTACAGTTCCACATCCGCTGTCAATAGTTGATGTGTGGCCATTAACCGAGAGTATTAATAGTAAAAAAATGATTGTGACAACTCTCATTTTAGATCTCCTGAGTCTTATGAATCAGATAAAAAACGTTCTCGCGATCAGGCTCTTGATTATGCTGAGCCCTTGCGTTAAGTCTGCTTGGGTGACATTGTAGTTGGCCGATATGGCTGGAATATGCTTAGAGTGTGTAATTTTTTGCAATATCGATTTGTAGATGCCGACCTTGCTGTGGTGGCGCTATACTGCTATCCAAATGCCGTTGGGGTTGACGTAACCATACCGCTGGCAGGGGAAAATGTGTGGCATGTGAGGGTTGAACTAACATCCACCAACGAGCTTCATAATTATTTGTTTTATGATTAAAGGCGTCTTAACGAATATTCTTCGAGATTCTGGCAAGTTGGTTCTGGCAATTTAACGCTCTGATTTTGCTATAATCGGTGAATGAATACATATAAGCGTCATCGTTGCCCTCCCGATATTATTAGTTACGCTGTCTGGCTTTATTATCGTTTCAATCTTAGTTACCGAGATATTGAAGACTTACAAATATTGAATTAGTCTTTGTACGCTTATCGGTCTAATTGGCGTAAATAGGGTTTTGACGATAGGCGTATGGCTGATAAAAAATCATATAAGTCATAGGCTTAAGTTTTTGTATGCGTATCACTGGCAGTGTTGTACAGCGGGCATAAAAGCTCAGCGGTTCCACAAATATTGCATTAGCAATTTTGATCGACTCGTCGACCCGAAGAGAGAGAGCGCAGTTGGATAATCCCGCCAGGCTCCACCAAATATTCTCTGTATATCAATAGCTTAAAGGGCCGTTTAATAACGGGCTTTTTTGAACCTATAAGATTCAGCGTACTGCCAAGTCGACGCGTCTAATATAGCTATAATCAGCAACTTACTGCTTAAAATGCATTGGTAACTCTGCGGATACGACCTTAATTATTTATGGATATTTAAATATTCGGTTCACGTGATTCAGGTAAATAATCGCTTCAATCCTAATGAGCTATTTCTCAGGTTTTACTGCTCTTGATTTTACTGATTTATTTGTATTGTCCGTACAAATAAATCGTCGGATAAGGGGTGAGAGCATTGTGATTACAGCTTCATATTATTGATTGGTTATCAGTTCGTTGCAGATTAACAGGTAATGGCAAGTTTTCCGGTGTTACCACCAGACACCAATTTTGGCAGTGCGGCTTGTGCATTTTCTAAACCATTAACAATCTGATTTTTGTTGATAAGTTTTCCTTCTAATAACCACTGTTCCATTTCTTTTAAAATATCGGCTACTTGATGAAAGTGGTCGGTGATTAAAAAGCCTTCTATACGTAAACGTTTGGTAGTTATTAAGCCTAAGTTTTTAATACCGTGGCGGGAATCTCGGTTGCCTACTTTGTTGTATTCAGAGACGCTGCCAGAAGCTACTACGCAGCCGTGTTTAGCCATGTTATCTATGCCTGCTTCAAGCGTTACACCGCCCACATTATCAAAAAACACGTTAACACTTTGTGGTATTGCTGCGGCAATTGCGTCTGCCAGATTGTCGACCGCTTTGTAGTCTATGGCGTCTTCTAGTTGTACAACGTCTTTAAGAAAAGCACATTTTCTCTCACCTCCCGCTAGGCCGTATACTTTGGCACCGGCGGCTTTGGCTATTTGGCAAGCCATAAGCCCAGTGGCACCTGCTGCGCCGCTGACTAATACAGTGTCGCCAGCCCTTACTCGGCCTACCTGAATCATGCCAATATAGGCAGACCAGCCAGTTACTCCCAGTGTGCCCACATAGGCATCTAGAGGGATATCTGGATGAGGATTTATTTTTAACATAGATCGTTCAGCCAGCAAGGTGTCGCCATGACTAATGCTGTAATCGGTCCAGCCTGACATGGCGAATAAGTGCTCGCCAGGAATAAATTGAGAATGGTTTGAGCTATGTACTCGGCCAATAACCATGCCGCGCATTACATCGCCTATCGCTAATTGGGGTAGGTAGTCTTTTACTTCGCTTAGCCACAGTAAGTTTGAGGCATCTAATGACAGCAATTTGGTTTCAATAAGTACTTCGCCGCCTTGCAGGGCTGGCAGTGGTTTTTCCACCCATTCAAGCTCGCTGCCATCTAACTGGTCGCTTACATAGTGATTGATTACCCAAGAGTGAGAGAGGGTTGGGTATGTCATTGTTAGCGACCTAGTAAGTAGTGGCCGGCTATAATAATTGAAAGTATGGCAATGCTCTATGCTTGGTTAGAATTTTAATCAGTTAAAAAATACCGTAACTCTCTTATGGAAACTTGCAGATTGATGGATGCACTTGCTAGCTATAGATTAAAGGGGGGCGCAATTATTTAATTAGGCCCTAACAAAGAATATTGATATGCCAGGAAGGCGAGAGTATTAGTGCCAAACTGCCCTGATCATAATGTGCCGCATCGACATAATCGCAAAACGATATTTGTAGCAGATGTTGATTGCCGGTTTTATTTGAATAACCTTAAAGAATTGAAGCAAGAGTTAGAGATAAAATAAATAATAAATGCGTCCCCTTTTTGTCCCTAGCGGTTTTTCAAGCGGATCTTGAAATGCCATAGCGGTGAACCTAGAAATATAGTTACTGATAAACTGCAAAGTTATGGTGTGGCTCATAGAGAATTAATGCCTGATACAACTCATAATACTGAGTAGTATGCGAGCAGTCGGGCAGAGCAATCCGATGAAGCGACAGCGGTAAGATAGCGCGTGATGTGAAGATTAAAGTCGGTTAAGCAGGCGCAGAATTTTCTGGATACCCATGCTGCCGTGAGCAACCATTTTAACCTTGGCAGGCATTTAGTTTCAGCAAATCATTATCGAAGTCTTAGGGAAGATGCGTTTAACAATTGGAGTAGGGCAGTAGCCTGAAATTTAAGTAGAAATTTACTTGGTCGAGGTGCGTTAACTTGCCAGTACTAGCGCCAATGCTAAAGCTGCCGCCAGTGGAGTGATTTTTTGCTTGCGGTTTGGTGTATTTTCATCGCTAGTTTCCCGATATTATTGTAGTTATTGCATTACATTTAGCTTGCCGATGAAATTAGTATAGTGAGGAGTTTGGTTTTTCGTAAATCATATTCGGACAAATATAAGATCGTAGTCGAACTGGATTGTCGGTAGCTGAGGGATTACTGAACGTTAAAAAAGTAACTACACAAGTCAATAACGTGAGTGGGCAAAGCGAGAGAGCAAATTATTTTTAAGTGTTTATGGTTGCACTTAGGAGGGTGCTGACAAGTTAATCCGCTATAACCCATAGCGCTGCATTATTTTCTGAGTGGTTGCGGTATGATGGAGCAGGTCGATTGAGTTTGTTACGAAATACGAACTTCACGTTCCAGTGCGGTAAAAATAATGTCAGCAGATGTTTGTTAAATTATTCATGTCAGGGCAAATCGAGGTTGATTTTGTTGCCGTATAATTTTTAACTACTCAGTATTTGATGTGTAAATTATAGAAAAGCGCTAAGCTTAATAAGAGGAAAACTATGTCAATGATTGTCAATCGTCGAGATCTCGACTTCGTGCTTTATGAAACCTTAGGGTTAGAAAAAATTCTCGAGTCAGAGCGTTATGCTGACTATGATCGTGAATCTCTCGACGCTATGTTAGACCTCTGTCAGACGATTGCTGAAGATCAGTTTTTAAGCTGTGCGGCTAAGCTAGATGCCAATGAGCCCCAGTTTATCAATGGAAAAGTCGAAACAATTCCGGAGCTCAAAGACGCTATTGCGACTTATCAGGCGGCCGGTTTGTGTGCCTCCGCATATGATGCAGATATTGGCGGTTTACAGCTGCCATGGATGATGGACCAAGCGCTTAACGGCATGTTTGTCTGCGCTAACAATCCTGCCCACATTTACCTGTTTCTGACCCAGGGTGTGGCTAATATGCTAAATGTCTGTGGGTCTGATGAACTGAAGACTAAGTATTTACCAAATCTCGTTGATGGCAAGTGGTTTGGAACTATGTGTTTGTCCGAAACTCAAGCAGGGTCTTCGCTTGCCGATATACGCACTAAAGCCGAACCAAAGCCTGACGGCTCCTATGCGCTTAGCGGTACTAAAATGTGGATATCAGGCGGCGAGCAAGATATAACCGAGAATATTGTCCATATGGTATTGGCAAAAATTCCTGGTTCGCCCCCTGGTGTTAAGGGTATTTCGCTATTTTTAGTGCCAAAGGTACGAGTGAATGATGATGGAAGTCTTGGTGCTTCTAATAATGTAGCGTTGGCAGGTTTGAACCATAAAATGGGCTGTCGGGGTACTACTAACTGCTTGCTCAACTTCGGTGAGTCAGGTGAGTCCATTGGCTATTTGGTTGGGACAGAGAATCAAGGCCTGAGCAATATGTTTCATATGATGAATGAAGCACGTATTTCAGTCGGTATGTCAGCTGTTATGAGCGCACTTGGCGGCTATTTATATTCTGTGGATTATGCGCGCAATCGCCCCCAAGGTCGGCCTTTGGTTAATCGTAATCCGGAAGATCCGCCAGTGATGATCAGCGAGCACGCAGACATTAAACGTATGCTAATGACTCAGAAAGCTTTTGTTGAAGGTGCGCAGACCTTAATGTATTACTGTGCTGAGCTAATCGATACTAAAAAGCTTTCTAATAATCATGAGGCTAATCAGCGGCGTGATTTGTTACTCGATTTATTAACGCCCATTTGTAAGTCTTGGCCCTCAGAGTTTTGTCTTGAAGCGAACAAATTGGCGATACAGGTATTAGGTGGCTATGGTTACACCCGTGAGTACCCCGTTGAACGTCTTTATCGAGATAATCGTTTAAACCATATTCACGAGGGAACTTGGGGTATTCAGGGTATCGATATTCTTGGTCGCAAGGTGCGCATGCACAATGGTGCGGCAGTGGCGATTCTTCGTGAAGAGATACAAGCAACCATGGATTCGGCAGCAGCCCACGATGATCTCGCTGTTTTTTGTCAACAACTCAACGAATATTTAACCCTAACAGAAGAAACCATTGTTGCTGTTGGGCAAGCGAAAGATCCATCCTTGGCGCTTGCTAATGCGACTATTTTCTTGGATGCCATGGGGCACTTAGTGATTGCATGGATGTGGCTGAAACAAGCTGTTGCAGCTGTAGAAGGAAAACAAAAGGGTAATACTGCAGATGATGCATTTTACGATGGAAAGATTGCTGCGATGCAGTTTTTCTTTCGTTACGAATTGCCGAAAATTAGGCCAAACCTTACCCTTGTTGCTGATCTTGACAGGACTTGTTATGACCTTACCTCAGATCAGTTTATCGGCGTTTAATGCGTCTAATCAATGATTTAGGCCTTGCTATATGTGGCCTAAATCACCGCTCTTGGATCTAATTTTACACACTTTTAGTTAAATCAGGCCGGATAAATAGACTATTTCATAATGGCACAATTAAAGGGACCATTTATTTAACGACGCTCTAACAAAGCGGGAATAAAGTACTTTTTTATTTCTCGCCCCTTTATCTATTTCTTTGCCGTTAATTGTCCCTAGGAGTTTTCGTACAACTATAGAGCCACAATGTATGTAAAATCTACATAGTTAGACTGCCTTTCAAAGCGCTATTCTATAAAGTATTAATGAGCTTTTGTTTTTGTACGATATGGCTACTTAACTGCGCAATTGGTTTTTTTACAAATGAGGCTTTGTATTAAAATTATTGTAAAGCAATAAGTTTTGGTGGAGCCAACACTGGTGGTGGTGCACAGCGGGCATAAAAGGGCAGCGGTTACACAAATATTGCGCTAACAATTTTGATCGGCTTGTCGACACGAACGGAGAGGCATAGTTGGATAATCCCGATAGGCGCCACCCAATAAAAAATGAATCTTAATGAGCGTCTTATTATCGGCTCTCAGACTTACGCCTTTGGTATCTAGATAAGCTGTAGATTTTATTTGGCAGCGAACTTACTTTCTCACTGTCCCAAAAATGATTCACCATTTATGTTCTGTACTTTAAGTTTCCACAGCATATAGACAGTTGGCACTACTAATAACGTTAATGTTATAGCGGTGATCATTCCCCCAACCATTGGCGCCGCTAGTCGACTCATAACCTCTGAACCAGTACCGGTGCTATACAGAATAGGCAGCAACCCGGCGACATCTGCACCTGCGGTCATCAACACGGGTCTTACTCTCAGTGTCGCTCCATCTAGCACCGCTTGAGTGATTGTTGCTTTACTCATTTCGGCTTCACCTTGGCTAACCTTTGCCAGTAGATCTTTCCAAGACAGATTAAGGTAGACCAACATGAGAACCGCTGTCTCAACAGCAATGCCAGCCAGCGCGATGAAACCGACGCCAACGGTTATAGAAAAATTGAAGTCGAACCAATAAAGTAGCCAGATACCGCCAACAAGGCCTAAGGGCAAAGTTCCTACAATGATTGCTGGTTCAGCAAATGTGCGAAAGCTCATGAAAAGAAGAATCGCAATTAGTGCTATTGTTAATGGCACCACATAGGCCAATTTTGCTTTGGCTCTTTGCATGTATTCATACTGGCCTGACCAAGTAATTGAATACCCAGCTGGCAAAGCCAATTCGCGTTCAACCACGGCTTTAGCATTTTCAACATAGGTGCCTACATCGATATCCTCAATATCAATGAATGCCCAGCCATTGGTGCGGGCATTTTCGCTCTTAATGCCAGCTGGGCCGTCCTCGATATAAATATCGGCGACATCGGCTAATGCAATGCGTTGGCCGGCAGCAGTTACGATAGGCAGCAGTTGCAACTGTTCAGGTGAATCTCTATAAGACTGCGGATAACGAATATTTACTGGGTAACGTTCAAGTCCTTCAACCGTTTGGGTAACGTTCATACCGCCTATAGCCGTAGCGATAACCTGTTGTATGTCGGCAATGCTTAAATTAAATCTAGCGGCTTTCTCGCGATCAATATCAATCTTGATATAACGTCCCCCAGCTACCCGCTCTGAATAAACCGAAGCCGTGCCATCAACGTCTTTGAGTATCTTTTCTAACTGTTGACCAATGGCTTGTATTTCAGTGAGTTTTGGCCCGGCTATTTTTATACCGACCGGCGTTTTAATGCCGGTTGCCAACATATCAATTCGAGTTTTGATAGGCATCACCCAAGCGTTAGTCACACCAGGAAGTTTAACTAGCGCATCTAACTCAGCTCTAAGACTTTCTCGCGTTACTCCTTCACGCCATTCGCTGTGTGGCTTTAATTGTATGAAGGTTTCAATCATTGTTAATGGTGCGGGGTCAGTAGCCGTTTCAGCTCGACCTATTTTACCAAAGACAGTTTTCACTTCGGGAACGGTTGCAATCAGCTTATCGGTTTGTTGCAGCAGCTGTCTGGCCTTACCAATAGATATGCCCGGGTAGGTAGTGGGCATATACATCAAATCCCCTTCATCAAGCGATGGGATAAATTCACTACCTATTTTACTCATTGGCCATAGGCTACTAAGCAAAACAAGTAATCCAATTGCTAGTGTTCTTTTTGGGTTATTCAATACTTTAGCTAGTAACGGTCTATAGCTTTTGATCAATAGCCTGTTTGCGGAGTTCTCTGCTTCAGGTTTGATCTTGCCGCGAACAAAATATCCCAAAAGTACCGGTACCAGAGTTACTGCAAGAATTGCAGCGGCTGCCATAGCATACGATTTTGTATAGGCTAAAGGAGAAAACATTC
>JBLHWB010000037.1:0-11916 GCA_047628915.1 Porticoccus sp.
CTGAATCGGCGCGCCAAAGCTATAGCATTGATGCTACTAATGAATTCGAAACGATTACTGAATTAATGTACGCCTACTGTGAGGCACAAGAGCTGGATGTAGACACGTTAATCCATGAGTCTGGCGCTGCCCAAATGGAAATTAACTTTCAACATGGCGACCCATTGTCACTGGCTGACCAAGTATTTACCTTTAAACGAACGATGCGTGAAGCGGCAATGCAAAATGATATTTATGCAACGTTCATGGCGAAGCCAATGGAAGACGAGCCTGGTAGCTCAATGCATATTCACCAAAGTATTTTAGATACCGCAACCGGTAAAAACATATTTACCAATGATGATGACAGTGAGTCTGACCTATTCCGTTGGTTTATCGGTGGCCATCAAAAATATGTGCCGCATTTGATTAGTATATTTGCACCCAACGTGAATTCATATCGCCGCTTTACCAAAGATCAGTCGGCACCAATTAATATGGAATGGGGTTACGACAACCGTACAGCGGGTCTGCGTATTCCGCACAGTTCGCCAGCGGCAAGACGCTTAGAAAACCGCTTCCCTGGCGCCGATGCAAACCCGTACTTAGCTATTGCCGCATCGCTTGCTAGTGGCATACTTGGCATTATCAATAAAGTTGAGCCCTCTGCAGCCTGCACTGAAAGTGCATACGAGCAAGACATAACTATTTCCAGAACCTTAAATGAAGCCCTATTAAGATTAGATGATTTAGATGAAATAAAAGAGCTGTTGGGCGAAGAATTTATTACCGCTTATATTCATGTTAAAAATGAAGAATATAATGGCTTCAATAAAGTCATTAGCTCGTGGGAGCGCGAGTTTTTATTGCTTAACGTGTAGGCGGAGATAAACAGACAATGGCTACAATAAGTATAAATCGCCAACTAGCAAGAAAGCTTTATATAGCGTTTAAATACATTATTTTTACTCTGCTGAGCATTAATGTCTATGTGTTTTTACAAGAGGAGTTAGCCGCCAGCAGCCACATGTTTGCCAATGGCGTACACATTGCCAACTTTATCGAAGTCTATGCTGCCACCATTGATACCGCAGCTTGGGTAATACTGCTTATATTATTTGAGCTTGAAACAGAAATAATAGACGATGATAAAATCAAAGGCCCAACCAAATGGGCTATTCACTGGACTCGCTGGCTTTGTTCGGCATTCATCGTCTATGCGCTATATGGCTACACTGCCAAACTGATCGGTTTTTCTGGTTATCAAATAACTGAAATTGCTAATTTATGTAGCCAAAGTATTAACTGGTCTTTCCTGACAACCTTAGATGAATTCACTACGGTTACTGCAGGCAACTGCGCGGCGCTAGCAGCTCCTGAGTATTTTCAGCTAGCTGATAAAAATATTATTGCCTCACAGGAGACGCTAGACTTAGCTAAGTGGTTAGCGTGGGTTGACGTGATAAACGCGTCCACTTGGGTGTTAATTGTTATTATGCTAGAAGTTGATGTGCGTATTCAGCTCCATAAGTATGTATTTAAAACCTGGGAGTTTGTTAGCGGCATTGCCAAAATCGTTCTTTACTCTATTTTATTTATTGCGGCTATTATATGGGGCATTGACGGCAAGTTTATTGATACCTGGGACGCTAGCTTATGGTTGGTGGCATTTATATTTATTGAAATGAATGTATTTGACTGGCAGGAAGAGATCGCAGCTCAACAGCCCTAACTAAGCGGCTAACTTCTATCGCGGGTTAACAAACAGTGAACCATCGCCTTCAAGTCGTCTAAGGTGCGCTTAGCTCGTGTGCCTTTCTGCCAAACTATCACCAAAGCTAAAGCGTGCACCACCTCCAAATAAGAGCGTGCTAGGCGGTCTAGTTCCAACTGAGTGCCTTCGATATAGATGCGCTTAAAAACCTTCCCCATACGATTAATAACGAGCTCGTCATGGGCTTCATCTAATGGACGCAATTCAGGCACGCTATAAATAGCCTGAACTAATGGCAAGATACCCTGCTGGCGGCGATATACTAAGATCATTCTATCGACCGATAAATCACTGAATTCGGCTAACGATTCGACTTCATCTGCTATTTTATCGATATCATTTAAAGCCAAACCAACTTCTTCTATCCACTGACTTGCCAACGCATGCAGTACTGATTTTTTATTAGGAAAATAGTGATACAGCGACCCAACGGATATACCCAAACGCTTAGCAATCAAAATCGTCGTTAAATCATCAAAACCAACTTCATCTAATAGTTGCGCTGTCATCGCTAAAATTTGCTGGCGGCGCTCTAACGCTCTCGCCTGAGTTGGCTTGCGCCGAGCCGCTAATAACGGGGATTTCTTTTTGGCAGGCATAGTTAAATCTACAAGACTGAAAGTAACACTATAACTTATCGGCGAGCTCAGATCAGTAGGAACAATTAGCTCAAGCTAACTCTCTGCGGGTATATTTTTTCTGTTCATACATTGAGGCATCAGCATGACTCATCAGTGCTTTATACGTTTGCTCGTCATCAGGGTATATAGCCAGTCCTCGTGAGATGGAAATCTTCTCCACCTGTCCAGCAAAGCTGATCTCTCGCACTAGACGCTTATATATTTCTTCATCGCGCTCTAAGGTTTTATTACGACCGGCAACATCTTTGAGAACAATAGCAAACTGGTCACCATCGATACGGGCAACGAAATCATCATCGCGCACTGCAGTCTTTAGCCGTTTGCCAACAATAGCCAACAACTCATTACCCGCCTTAGGGCCATAAATATGATTAATTCTTTGAAAATCATCGATATCAAGATAGACAATTGCAAAGCGTATTTTGGATTTAATCAATACTGCTACCTTAGCCTCAAATGCTTCTTTACCAGGCAGCGCTGTCAGCTCATCATTGATTTCCATTATGCGATAATGACGGCGCTCGACTTCAAGTTGATCATTGAGACCTCTCAGCGTTAACGCATATAACATTACCGCGACAAAAACAGTTACCGCTATGACAAAAGACATTGCTAGCAGGACAATAAAAGCCTGACCCGCAAGGTGTGGCTGAATGAGCACAAAACTATCGACATGACTAAGATATATTTTTACCAGAAAAACTTGGCTGGCAATTGCTAAGCTTGCATATAACACGCCCCAACCATTCCCTATTAGCAAAAAACCCACTACCGGTAGCATCAGCACTACATACGATAAAATATTGAAGTCACGAACTAAGTAGTATGAACCAACTGAAATACCAGCCAATATAGCTAGTAATAATATACATGCGGCGGCAAAGAGCTGCTGTTTAGCAAAAAATAGATAAGCCGAAAGACTATATAAAAAAGCTATTAGGACAATAATTGAACGATCTAATCGCTGAGCGCCATTGGCGATGAAGTCGCCATTAGAAAAAATAGTTAAGGCGACAATAGCAAACACTAGCACCCCAACAAACAAAGCAAGCAAAGTAATGAATAGCTTCGCCCTATAATGAGATGGGGTGTTACTAATCATTGAACTAGGTATCAAGCTATCGAGCTTGAGATATAGCCGAAGTTTAGTCAAAGCTTCCATAAACAGATGAACCTCAGGATATAAAATACTCTCTCTTCAAATACAATGTATTAATATAGCAGAGCTGTAATATTTTCGTTTTTACAGTTTTTTTAGTTGCTATACAGCAGAAAGCTTTAGCTGCTAGCTTTTCAACTGCGCCAACATTTCACCCATTTTTTGATGCACCAGATTCACCGCCTGTAGCGGTCTGATCATCACTCTAAACTCTACAATTTTTCCTTCATCATTACATTCAATGATATCGACGCCATTAACATACTTGCCATCAATTTCTGTTTCAAATTCTAACACCGCCTGATTACCGGCCAACACCTTTTTTGTATAATGGAAACAGCTGGTTCCGTCTGGTTTCACCGAGCCGCTCAATGTATGCATAGCGCCGGTTAAATAAAGCTGAGTGATGTCCTTACCGTGTTGCGGGGTAAAAACAACCGGCGATAAAAACACTACATCATCAGCCAAAATCTCGCCTAATTTAGCAGAGTCTTTCGATGCCATTATTTCATGCCAGTGGGCAATCGTTTGCTCAATCATTTTTATCTCACTTATATTATTTGGTATTCAAGTCAATACTATCTAAGACAGTTATCCTACCTTGAATGTCATTGGTTTGGTAACTGCAAAATTTCACTTCAGTGACAATATGAGGTTTGACCATGGCCATATTGAAAGCGCTCATAGTTTCACCAATGGCTATGGTAGAAAACTCATCTTTATACAAGCCCAGCGTTATATGGGGCTGATAATTTTCTAAATCATCCTCACTCGCTATTACCAACAATTGATTACGCAGACAATCCAGCCCTCCGTCATCATCTGCTACGGTTAAATATGGCGCACTAGTAAAACTGTCTAGCCCCACTAAGCGAATGCTAAACGATGGAATACTGGCGTGTAACAATGCTTGTTTGTGCTTATTTATGATTGTCGGTGAATAATACTGCTCGCTCATTAACCCACCAGCAATAATGGATACATGAGGCTGACGGCGATACTCTTTATGCACATAAGGACTAAGGCAGCTGGCAGCCTCGCTTACTACCTTTCGTGTGATATTGCAATGCAAAATGCGACTAAAGTCCATCGACTCACATCACAACTATTGTAACTAACTGAAAATAAATGATTTTATAACTGGCACGGCATCTGCAAAGATAAACCTAAGTAACTTTGTAGCGAATCATAAAGAGAATAATTATGAAGACCATGTACGCGCCACCATGTCTCAGGTTATACACCACCACGGAAGAACAAACTGCCAGAGCAGACAACGCCTACATTAAATTTCAAAACACGCGACACTTTCAATCTCTAGACGGTCTTCGCTGCATCAGTATTCTGGCCGTGATATGGCATCATGTTGCGGGTGACCAGTACCCAGCATCTTCTCTATTTTTTGCTGGACATCATGGTGTAACACTATTTTTCATCATCAGCGGTTTCCTAATCACAAGCTTATTAATTAGAGAAAAACGAAGAAACCGTACTATTTTTTTAGGCAAATTTTATATTCGCAGGGCTTTAAGAATTTTTCCGGTTTACTATGGCGTCATATTTATTTATTCCCTGCTGGTCTATGTTATTGAAAGAGACTCTCAGTACGGCCAATCCTTTTTTAATAATTTAATTTACTTTATCACTTACACCTCAAATTACTTTGTTAGCCTAAATGGCGACCGCGTTATTTTTTACTTTGCCTGGTCTCTGGCCGCTGAAGAACAATTTTATATGCTCTGGCCAGCGATCGAGAAATGGCTCAGTGATAGTATGGCAATACTGTGTGCTTTATTATTAATATTACTTTCATTACTAGCCTCAAATCATTTAATCCCTTTGACCGAACAGGGTATGGTCACCCTCATACTGGAAAACATCGCCATACCCATCTGCGTTGGCGTCTTATTGGCCCATGCGATGGATCATCAAACAAGCTTCAAAAAAATGTTTCACCTCATCGAAAATAAGTTAAGTTTTGTTATCTTTAGCCTCATAAGCTTAATACTAATTTGTTATACAAATGAGTTATTAATTGTCAGTTATGTAGCACTGGCCTTAGCGCTAGCGAGTGCCATCATTTCTAATAACCATTCACTAAACCGTATCCTAAATAGTCGTTTTTTTGTAGAAATTGGCACGGTTAGTTACGGCATCTACTTATTTCATATGTTGGCGCTTAATTTAAGTCGAAAGCTACTCCCTAGCCAAGACAACTTCACAGACCTCATTTTATACGAAGCCAGTCTTTTTATGCTGACAAGCCTGATCGCCTTTTTAGTTGCCAAACTCAGTTTCAGGTATTTTGAGTCTTACTTTCTAGCCCTGAAAGACCGAACTCAAGCTAATAGAAACAAAATCATGACGTAATTATTTAAGTTAAAGGAGAAGTTATGCAAAGCATTAAAGCACCAGCAATCTGGGAACATAACGAAGCATTTAGTCGTCGGATGAAAACATCCTATAATACAGAAACAGCTTTAGCCTACAGACAAAACGACCAACGAGATATTCAAACACCTGCAAGTAAAGAGGTAATATCGACGCTAGAAAACCTGTGTGGTGAATTCCCTCAGCGAATTAATGCCATTGACATTGGTTGTGGTAGTGGACGTTTTTTTCATGCATTGAAGCAAGTAAATGAGTTAGTGGGATTAGACATCTCCGAAGATATGCTGGATGTCGCAACTCAGCCAATCAAGAAAGAGCTATTCGATATCAGCAAAATTAGGCTCATCAAAGGCGACATACTAACTGCAGACCTCCCCAAGAATAGTTTCGACTTAGCCTATTCGATAGGCGTATTCGGCCACCCTGCCCCCTTTAGTCTTAAATTGATCAACCGACTTTACGACATACTCGCTCCCGGTGGAAAACTGTTCTTTACTATTGCCGATATGCTTGACCCAAAATATCGAGCAACATTAGAAAAGTCTACAGCCAGAAAATTAATTGAACGAAGTCTCCCCTATCTTCCAGACAGCATTGCCCAGCCATTTAGATCGCGCTGGCAAAGCTATTACCTGAGTAAAGAAGAATTGGATGCTACAGCCATTCGCTATCGTTAATAATAAGCGCCCAAAAGCCATAATATTCGACGCCACCATGCCAGTCATGGAAATCAATATCGTCCCAGGCGATAGTAGTCCCTGTATTTATAAAGTCTTGATTCACAATTTTACAACATCGTTAAAAATAAAAAAGGCGGCATAGTCAAACTATGCCGCCTTTATCTGTATTACTCTAGTGCTAACCAAATTTTTCAGCCATAACCTTTTGAGTATCATCTAAGGCTAATTTAGCTTTGTCAAAAAGCTCATCAATTTGCTCCAGCGTCATAATCAGTGGTGGCGCAATAATCATCGTATCGCCTGTTGCACGCATTACTAAGCCGTTAGCGATAGAGGCATCACGACATGCGGCACCGGCATCACTATTGTCGCTAAAACGGGTACGGCTCGCTTTATCTTTAACTAGCTCGATAGCGCCAACCATACCCACGGACCTGACTTCGCCAACGATAGGGTGATCTGCCAGCGCTTGGAGACGCTTGGAGAAGTGTGGCCCGTTGACCTTATCAACGTTTTCAACAATATTTTGCTCGTGTAATATTTTCAACGTTGCCAGTGCAGCAGCACATGCCGCAGGATGACCTGAATAAGTAAAACCATGGCCAAACTCGCCACCGTCTGCTTTCAGTACATCGGCCACTTTGTCAGCAATCATTACGCCGCCTAATGGCTGATAGCCATTGGTAACCGCTTTAGCAAAATTAATTAAATCGGGTTTAGTGTCATAGTAGTCACAGCCAAACCACTTGCCGGTACGGCCAAAGCCAAATATCACTTCGTCGGAGACAAACAAAATATCGTATTTATTTAAAATACGTTTTACTTCTGGCCAGTAGGTTGCTGGAGGAATAATAACCCCGCCTGCGCCTTGAATGGGCTCGGCGATAAAACAAGCCACGTTTTCTACGCCTAACTCAAGAATCTTATCTTCTAGCGACTTGGCCGCCTTTAAACCCAGTTCGTCAGGTGTTAAATCTCCGCCTTCGCCAAACCAGTAAGGCTGATCCACATGCACAATATCTGGCAACACATTAAATTGCTCGTGCATAAAACCCATGCCGCCCAAGCTTGCCGCCGCTACTGTACTGCCGTGATAGGCATTTTTACGGCTAATGATGACGCGCTTATCTGGCTGGCCTTTTAAATCCCAATAGCGACGCACTAAGCGAATAACAGTGTCATTACCCTCTGAACCAGAATTGGTATAAAACACATTATTAATATGATCTGGCGCTATTTTTGCCAACTCTGCAGCTAGCTGGATAGCTGGGGGATGAGAGCATTGAAAAAAACTGTTGTAGTAAGGCAGCTCTTGTAACTGCTTAGCCACCGCGTCAACAATTGCTTGCTGGCTATAGCCCAAGTTACAGCACCATAAGCCTGACATACCGTCGAGCAGTTTTCCTTCAGATGAATAAATATAAACATCTTCTGCTTGGCTAACCAAACGGGTACCGTTCTGCCCCATCTCTTTGAAGTCGCTAAATGGATGTAAAAAGTGGGCTTTATCGCTGGCCTGCAAGGCTTCATTTGATACTTTAGACATATGCTTATCTCACTCTGTCGGGGCCATAATTTAGC
The DNA here is from genome assembly GCA_047628915.1 of Porticoccus sp. Taxonomy (GTDB): domain Bacteria; phylum Pseudomonadota; class Gammaproteobacteria; order Pseudomonadales; family CAWVSB01; genus CAWVSB01. The sequence continues at coordinate 8,206 of JBLHWB010000037.1, forward strand.
CGAAACCAGCACTGCGAACAGGCGCTGTGCACTCATTAATTGAGGCCATCATACAATGTGATCACATTTTTGCAAGAGTTTGTTGAAGTTGATCTACACCCCCTACCAGCTATGGGTTTAGGCTATAAAACAATAGGCCTGCTGTGATTAATAATCACCCTATCTTGGACGTATAAGCCTGATGCTTTCGCAAAATCGTCTTTTCTACATCGCACTCTGGGCGCTATTGCCAATCCATTGATTGAATAGCATAAGTATCAAACGGTACAATAAACGTGATCACATTTAGTGATATCAATTAGAGTGCGACAAATAATGAGCGACCACGACAATAATCCGGAGTTTAAAACCCAGCAAGAACGCGTTTACCATCAATTACGCGAAGCTATTTTACGCGGTAAGTTTAAGCCAGGAAATAGCGTAACCTTGCGCGGTATCGCCGCAATGCTAGATGTAAGCTTAATGCCGGTAAGAGATTCTTTGCGCCGCTTAACCACCGAGCGTGCTTTACAGTTACTTGAAAACCGACGCATTGCAGTGCCTGAAATGTCACCAGAAAAGCTACAAGAAATTTATCAGGCCCGTACCGCGCTGGAGTGTTTAGCCGCTACCCGTGCCCTGCCTTATATTGATGACAAGGCCATTGTTGAACTTGAAAACCTAAACAATAAACATAATTTAGCCATTAGCTGCGGCGATGTGGAAAACTATATTTATATTAATTTCCAGTTTCATCGAAAGATCTATAGCTATGGCCAACCACAAGCCTTAATGCCCCTTATCGAAAGCCTCTGGCTACAAATAGCACCGTTTATGCAATCTATTTTTGCACAAATTAAAGAGGCTGATTCTTTATCACAAGGTAATGATCAACATAGGCAAGCTCTAGACGCAATTAAGGCCAAAGACGCCAAACTGTTAGCTGAAGTGATACGCACAGACATATTAGATGGTGTAATTGGCCTGCAACAAGCAAAGGGCTGGCCACTATCAGGCCATACTAGTTTACTGAATGCTTAAGAAATAAGCCTTTCAAACGCTCTATAAGATTCATTGTAAGGCGCATCAATTTCTATACTGGCAAAGTAATGCTCACCTCAAATTGCTTGGTAGCTTTTGTGTAGGCGTAACTAAAAGAGCCGCCATGCATTTCACAAATACGCTCAACCATAGATAACCCTAGACCTGAGCCAGTTGAGTGACTGCCAGCGGGCCGATAAAAGCGATCACCAAGCTTTGCCACGTCGTCATCAGCAATCTCGTCACAATCATTCACTATGGTCAGAGAAATTGTTTCGGTTTGAGCTAGGCGCACAGTTACTTGGCCATTATCAGGCGTATATTTAAAGGCATTACCTAAAATATTACGCACCAATATCGACAAACCTTCACGATTACCACTAATCAATACGCTAGTGTCGGCTAGGCTAATAGATAAGTTTTTGTCTGCCGCTATATGGCCCAATTCGGCACTGACCTCTAACAGCAACTCATTAAGGTCAATCACGTCGGAGCTAAACTGCAACTGCGGATCGAGACGCGCAAGGGTCAACAACTGCTTAACCGTATGCGATGCTCTGTCCACACGATCGTTAATACGCGATAGCATTGCTTTCATATCATCATCTGCGACCATTCGCTGACACAGCTGCACCTCAATTTTGATAGCCGCTAGCGGTGTTTGCATTTCATGGGCCGCGTTAGCGGTGAATCGTTGTTCACTTTCCAATGCACGCTCAAGCCTCGCTAACAAACTATTTAATGAGCTATGCAAAGGCTCTAATTCTGAATAAGGGCAATCTGCCTCAATAGGCGTTAATGAATCTGGCGTGCGTTCAGAAATTTGCTCGGCCAATTTGCGCAATGGCTTAATGCCATGGCTAGTACCGTAGTAAATAAATAAGCCGGTTAACGGTAACACTATTAATAGCGGCATTAACATACTGGCAAAAATCCAGCGCAAGCTATTCTCAGCACGGTTTAAATTTACGCCGACAGCAAACCAAATATCTAACTCTTCATCGTGACTATATAACACACGCCAGACTTCTTTAGGCTCTCCAATACGGTCGAAAACTTTCAAGTTAGCTTCATTGGGCAACTGAAATATCGGCGTATTTTCGCCAACAACAAGCTGTTGTTCACCAATAAAAATATTAATAGCGGGCGCCAGTGGGCCATCGTCTACCCCTACATCGGTAATTCTTAACGCCTGTCCTTCTTGCTGCATTCGGCTAATAAAGTAGGCCTCAACCTCTTCCTCTCCATGTACCGAAATTGCTCTAAATATACCTTTAGAAGCACCTAAAAATAACTCTAACTGATTATCAATTTGCTCCAGTAAAACCTTGCTGGAATAGAAAAAAGTGACCGATGCGGAAAACAGCCAGCCCAGTAGCATTAATGCTAACAAAACCATGACTAAACGGCCTTTTAATGTTTTTTTCATTCAGTAATCCTATAACCAATGCCGCGCATTGTTTGAATACGCTTGCTGCCAAAACGCTTGCGTAATTTAGATATATAGACCTCAACTGTATTAGAGCTCACTTCGTCGCCCCAGCCATAGATACCCTCTTCTAAGCGAATTTTGGTAACAAAACGTTCTTTATTGCGTAATAAAATTTCTAAAATAGCGAGTTCTTTAGCGGTTAAATCTAACGGTTGACCTTGATAATTGACACTGCGCTCTACCGGGTTAAATGCTATATCACCACTATCTATGGTGGCCACAATTGGTCCGTCACTGCGACGCAATAGAGACCTGATACGAGCTAGTAACTCATCAACATCAAAAGGTTTGGTTAGGTAGTCATCAGCGCCAGAGTCTAAACCTGTAATTCTATCTGGCACCGCATCTAAGGCGGTAAGTATTAGCACTGGCAGGGTATATTTTTCAGTGCGCAACTGACTAACAACCTGAAAGCCATTCATCACCGGCAAACCCACATCTAAAATAATCAAGTCGTAAGGGGCTACCTTTACCGCGGGCAACACATAATCACCCCGCTCCAGCCAATCAACCGCATAGCCTTCAAATACCAAGGCGGTTTTTAGCGATTCACCTAGCGGCTTGTCATCTTCGACTAGTAAAATTCTCATAGCCAAATCCTGACCGACATAGCCTTATCTGTAAAGACAAAAAAGCCGGCACTAAGGCCGGCAATAAAAACGAGACACATCTAATTCATTTAAGCTAAAACCTAGCTCTGGGCTATTTATTCGCTAACGTCGTTACCTTGGCTAGAATCAGCAATTAACTGCTCTGTCGCAGCTTCCCAAAAACTATCGAAGCTAACATTCTCTACTGTCATTTCAGCTATCACTTCAGGCATAGATATTGTTGGCATACTTAATGTTGGCAACTGTATGTCTAGCGGTAAAGCCATGCTAGTAGTTGATACTAGTGTTAAAGCTGCTACTGCGATTAGTTGGTTAATCGTTAAGTTTTTCATTGTATTGCTCCAGGTCATTTGCTTTTGTTACTGGATACTTTGCACTTTGAAACTGAAATGAACCTGAAACCGATGAACTTTTTTATTACTTTTTTGTTAATTTGATAATAACCTATACAAAACAACCAGAATAGTTAGGAAAACAATGAAAATTAAGATTATTTTGCTATTGCTCGCCTTGGCACTGGTCGCACCAATGATTATTTCTGGACCTGATGGCAACCCCATAATGACGGTAGATGATTGGAAGCCCGAC
>JBLHWB010000038.1:0-11846 GCA_047628915.1 Porticoccus sp.
GCCCTGCATTGCTAAAGTGATTTTTAGTATTGGAGGGCGTTATTGCTTTTGCTCTCAATAACTAAGAGGAATGGTATGCAGCAATTGTCAGAGATAGATGCGAGTTTTTTGCAGTTGGAGAATAGCAATACTCCCATGCATATTAGCCCAGTTATGATCTACGACCAATCTTCTCGTAAAGCTAAGAAAATTACCTATCAAGATATCTATAGCGTGTTTCAGCGTAACTTATCTAAGTCTGCCATTTTTAGGCGTAAGTTAGCTGGCGGCGCTCTGGGGCTTGATACACCGTATTGGGTTGAAGACTCAAGTTTTGATTTAGGTTTTCATCTGCGTGAAGTGGCACTGCCAAAACCCGGCAATTGGCAGCAATATTGCGATTTATTGGGCCGCCTACAAGCGCGCGGTTTAGATATGAAAAAACCACTGTGGGAAGCCTATATTATTACCGGGCTCAATAAAATTCCAGATCTACCTAAAGGTAGCTTTGCAATTATGATGAAGATTCATCATAGCGCTATCGACGGTATATCCGGTGCTGAAATCATTACAGCAATACACAGTTTAACCGATGAGCTAGAACCAGTAGAGTGCGCAGACTCTTGGCAGCAAGAAGAGGGGCCAAGCCAGTGGGAGATTTGGTCTAATGCCTATGTGCATAATATCAAGCGGCCACTGAAGCTGTTAGATAAAGTGAATCATTTGTTGCCTGCGGTTATTCGTGCCGCCAAAAAAAAATCATCTGATTATCAGCATCCCCCTGCACCGTTAGTGGGTTCGCGCTTTAATGGGCGTGTAAGCGGTGATCGAGTTGTCGATGCTTTGGTAATTGATTTCGATATTATTCGGTCGATTCGTAAAGCAGTAGAAGGAGTTACTGTTAACGATATTATGGTATCGATTATTGGCGGTGGGCTGCGCAAGTATTTGCAAAGCCTAGAAGAGTTACCTGAAACCACTTTGTCATGCAGTACGCCAATAAATATGCGGGTAGAACATGACCGCAGTTCATCGGGTAATCAGGTTAGCCAAATGACAATTAGAATGGCAACTGATATTGAAGATCCTTTAGAGCGGTTACTGGCGGTTCACCTTAGCGCGCTAGAAGCGAAGGCTTATGCAGCTGAAATTGGCGCTAGTATGATTATGGCAATAACTGAAGTTGTTGCCCCGGGGTTAATGGGTTGGGCAATGCAGGCGGCCACTTATGCGGCTAGCAATGAACATGTGCCTGCGCCGAGTCATACTATTATTTCGAATGTGCCAGGGCCACAGATACCTCTGTATATGGCCGGCGCAAAAGTGCATATGATGATGGGTATGGGCCCAATAGCTAACGCAATGGGTTTGTTTCATGCGGTGCTTAGCGGTGCAGGCAAAATCACTATTACTTTTTGCTGTTGTAAAAAAATGCTGCCAGACCCTGAGTATTACCAGCAGTGCTTGCAGCATTCTTTCGACGAGCTTTGTGCCAAAGTTGGCCTATAGCGGATATCTATTTTATTGCGCTAAGCACAACAAATCTCCTTAAGTTGATAGCCCTGCACCTGTTTGGGGCGCTGCATTCTTTGGTGCACGCTTGTGGTGCGTAGAAAGTATGTTTGGTGACTTTATTGCATAAAATATTCTTATTGTCTTGGCATAATAATTGCTCTTCTTAAGCTAGAAATCACTCTATCTATTATTGACGAGCGATATTTTAGGGCATGTTTAACAGCATACAAAACAGCACTCGATTGACGAAATGTAGTAATGGCTGAACTTATAAAAGCAAATATAAAATATGATGCCAAGCGTTGGTTGGCCAAGTTTAGTGCCAGCTTTGGCTATATAGATGGCTGTACTCGACTGGGTAAAACTGAGCATTATGGGCCACTGAGAGTGCAGCGGCCATTTTTTCCAGAGGGGCCCGCATGCTTGCATTTGTATTTATTGCATCCCCCAGGTGGCTTGGTCGGCGGCGACAGGTTGGCAGTTGATTTAACCGTTAGCGCAGGTGCGCATGTTGTTATGACAACGCCATCAGCTGGCAAAATATATCGCAATATAAGTGGGTTAAAACAAGGGCAATACACCTCCATAAGAGTTGCCAGTAAGGCAGTGATGGAATATTTCCCACAAGAAAATATTATATTTAATGGCGCTGACGGCGAAATTGCTACTCAGGTAGATCTCACCGGCGATGGTTTGTTTATAGGTTGGGAGATTGTTTGTTTGGGCATGCAGGCGAGTAAGGAAGAGTTTGTGGAAGGGGATCTAAAGCTGTCTCTCGTTATTCAGCAAGATGGTAAACCATTATTTTTTGATCGGCTAAAAATAGAATCACCCAGCGCACTGCAGTCCAGTAAAGCGGGCCTGCAAGGGCGCAGTGTGATCGGAACCTTGGTAATTACCACTACTGTGGTTAATGCAGATAACGAAGAAAAAATATCCGCTTGGCAGCAACAGATAAACCAGTGTGATAGCGACAAACATAGTAGTTGCAGTGTTGCCACAACCCAAAAGCCTGATGTGTTTGTGGTACGAATGCTGAGTGATAATAGCGAAAGTGTGCGCCGTAGCTTTGAAGCGCTATGGGCGATACTTAGGCCACAGGTAATTAATAAAAATGCTTGTAGGCCAAGAATATGGAATACATAAACCGATAAATAGCAGAGTTAGGTGTTTTTGATGGAATTGTCACCAAGAGAAAAAGATAAACTATTATTATTTGTTGCTGGCGAGGTAGCGCAAAAGCGTAAAGATCGCGGCGTAAAATTAAACTACCCAGAAAGCATTGCATTGATTAGCTGCTACATAATGGAGCGCGCTAGAGATGGATATAGTGTGGCCGAATTAATGAATGCAGGGCGTGAAATTTTGAGTCGAGACGATGTAATGGATGGCATCAGTGAGATGATTCATGAGGTGCAAGTTGAGGCAACATTCCCCGATGGCACTAAGTTAGTCACTGTACACAATCCAATTGCTTAGTCTGCTACAGCTACCCGGAGAGAAGAATGATACCTGGTGAAATAATTTACAGTGAAGAAGATATTGAGATCAATGTTGGCTTAGCAACATTATCTATTGAGGTTGCGAACTTAGGCGACAGACCGGTGCAGGTAGGTAGTCATTATCACTTTTATGAAACTAACCCTGCTTTAGAATTTGAGCGCGCCAGAACTCGTGGCTTTAGGTTAAATATTCCCGCTGGCACTGCTGTTCGGTTTGAGCCGGGACAGACGCGGTCTATTGAGTTAGTTGAATATGCAGGTAAGAGAAGGGTTTACGGCTTTCGCGGCGAGATCCAAGGAAGTTTATAGGCTAATGATGAGACCGCAATCGTTGTTACTTTTTATCGATAGAATCAGAGGAACACATGGCTAAAATTGAACGTCGTGCTTATGTTGATATGTATGGACCAACCGTTGGCGACAAGGTTCGTCTAGGCGATACTGAGTTATTTATTTCACCGGAGAAAGATTACACCGTCTATGGTGATGAAGTTAAATTTGGCGGCGGTAAAGTTATTCGTGATGGCATGGGTCAAAGCCAGGCACTTTGTAAAGATACCCCGGACACGGTAATTACTAATGCACTTATCTTAGATTATTGGGGCGTTGTAAAAGCCGATATAGGTATTAAAGAAGGCCGGATTTTGGCGATTGGTAAAGCGGGCAATCCAGACACGCAGCAAGGTGTAACAATTGAGATTGGTCCCGGTACAGAGATCATTGCTGGTGAGGGGCAGATCGTAACCGCCGGCGGCATCGACGCGCATATTCATTTTATATGCCCCCAACAGATTGAAGAAGCATTGATGAGTGGGGTAACTACAATGCTCGGTGGTGGCACCGGTCCGGCGACAGGTACCAATGCCACAACGTGTACGCCAGGCCCATGGCATATTGGCAAGATGCTGCAGGCCATAGAAGATATGCCGATGAATATTGGGTTTTTAGGCAAAGGTAATGCAAGTTTGCCAGAACCATTACTTGAGCAAATAGCCGCCGGTGCAATGGGGCTAAAGCTGCATGAAGACTGGGGAACTACGCCAGCGTCTATTGATAACTGTCTAACAGTGGCGGAGCAATGCGATGTACAAGTCGCAATTCATACCGACACATTAAACGAGTCGGGATTTGTCGAGGATACAATTGCCGCCTTTAAAAATCGTGTTATTCATACGTATCATACTGAAGGTGCGGGCGGCGGCCATGCCCCAGATATTATTAAAGCCTGCGGTGAGCCCAATGTGTTGCCATCGTCTACCAATCCGACCCGTCCCTATACGATAAATACGGTGGATGAGCATTTAGATATGTTGATGGTCTGCCATCATTTGGATCCAAATATTCCGGAAGATGTGGCTTTTGCTGATTCTCGTATTCGTCGCGAAACTATTGCTGCTGAGGACATTCTTCACGACTTAGGCGCATTCAGTATGATCGCCTCTGACTCTCAAGCGATGGGTAGAGTGGGTGAGGTGATTACCAGAACGTGGCAAACCGCCCATAAGATGAAGGTGCAACGAGGTGTGTTACCTGAAGATGAGGGTACTGGCGCTGATAATTTCCGCTGCCGTCGTTACATTGCGAAGTACGCTATTAATCCTGCGATAACAATGGGTGTTTCCCATGAGGTTGGATCTATAGAGGTGGGTAAGTTGGCTGATTTGGTATTATGGAAGCCGATGTTTTTTGGTACTAAGCCGTCACTTATTATTAAAGGCGGAATGATTGCGGGTGCGCCCATGGGTGATCCCAATGCGTCAATTCCGACACCGCAGCCGGTGCACTATCGCACTATGTTTGGTGCTATGGGCAAAGCAGTGCATGCAACCAGTGTTAGTTTTGTTTCTAAGCTCGCTATCGAAAAAGGCTCGTTAGATCATTTGGGCTTACAAAAACCCTTATCTGCCGTTAGCAACACCCGCACAATATCTAAAGCTGATATGAAATTGAATGACTACCAGCCCAAGGTAGAGGTTGATGCGCAAACCTATGTGGTGAAAGCTGATGGCCAAGTCTTAAGCTGTGACCCGGCCATCGAACTGCCCTTAGCTCAGCGCTATTATTTATTTTAATAAAACATTAATTAAGAAGTACTGTTGATGAAAATTTATACCCAAGTAACGACAGAGGAAATTCCTAGGGGCGCACAGACTGAAGAAGTTAGTCTGTGTTTTGATGATCGCAAGCGCGGCCGACTGAAAGTAAGCTGCGCTAACCAGCAGCAAATAGGAATTCAAATTGAGCGGGGCCAGGTGTTACGCGATGGAACAGTATTATCCGATGACGGCGGTAGCTATTTAGTCATTCACGCTAGCAATGAGGCAGTGTCAACCGCCTATATTGATATGCCATTGTTATTTGCCAGAGGCAGTTATCATTTAGGCAATAGGCATGTGCCATTACAAATTGGCGATGGTTTTTTGCGTTATCAACAAGACTATGTGTTAGATGACATGTTGAGTGGTCTCGGTATTGATGTGATCCACGAGCAAGCCGTATTTGAACCGGAAAATGGTGCCTATGCGAAAGCAGGGCATTCACACAGTCATTCTGATGTACACGACCACCAGCATCAGCATAACGGTCAGTCCCACCATCATGATCATTAAGGTGTCAGACAATAAGTTACTGGCGTTGCTGCATTTATCTAGTTCTGCGCTGCCTGTTGGGACGTTTGCTTACTCGCAGGGTTTAGAGTTTGCGTTGGAAAGCGGCTGGTGCACGACCAGTGATGAGGTAGCGAGTTGGATAGAAGCAAATTTGAAGTTTGGTTTAGGGCAGCTAGACCTACCTATCTATCTGCGGATTTATCAAGCTTGGTTTGATAGCGACTGGCAAAGGCTAGAGCATTGGAATGACACTTTACTGGCCTTTCGCGAAACTAAAGAACTTTATTTAGAAGATACCCAAATTGGTGGTGCTTTTGCCCAGTGGCATCGAGGGCAGGACCAAGGTCGAGAGCAGTATTTAGGTCATTGCATACAGCCAACAGTAGTGGCCATGCATTCTTTGGCGGCTGTTATCAGTCATATAGAGGTTAGTGCAGCACTGCAAGGTTTTGCCTGGAGCTGGGTTGAGAATCAAATTATCTGCGCCAGTAAAGCCATGCCGATGGGGCAGTCAGACGGCCAGCGAATACTGCAAGCGCTTATCCCCAAAATAGGCGAGGCTTGTCAGTACGCGATGACAATTAATGATGAAGACATTGGTACCAGTCTTGTTGGTAGCGCTATTGCCTCGTCGTTACATGAACAACAATATTCGCGTCTTTTTAGATCATAAGCAACGAGGGAATAATTAATGTCAGCCACTAAACAGATATTGAGAGTAGGTGTCGGTGGACCAGTTGGGTCTGGCAAAACTGCATTACTCGAGCAGATATGTCAGGCAATGCGAGACCATTACAGTATTGCTGTGGTGACTAACGATATTTATACCAAAGAAGATGCGCAGTTTTTATTGCGAAATAAAGCCTTAACTGAAGATAGAATTTTAGGTGTTGAAACCGGCGGTTGCCCACATACCGCGATTAGAGAAGATGCGTCAATGAACTTGGCTGCGGTAAAACAGCTGCAAGATGTGCATCAAGAATTGGAACTGGTACTGATCGAAAGTGGCGGCGATAATCTAGCGGCAACCTTTAGTCCAGAGCTGTCAGATTTAACGCTTTACGTGATTGATGTTTGCGCTGGTGACAAAATTCCACGCAAAGGCGGGCCGGGTATTTCTAAGTCTGATTTGTTGATTATAAATAAGGTGGATATTGCTCAGCATGTTGGTGCGTCATTGGAAGTAATGGCACGAGATACCAAAAAAATGCGCGGTGAAAAACCCTTTGTATTTGCTAACGTGGAAACAACCAAAGGTGTCGCTGAGGTAGTAAATTTTATTATCGATCAGGGAATGCTGGAGCCTAAAGGTTCGATTCAGCCTTTGCTTAATGACATGTTACCGGCACATCAAGTTACCGCTGACGCCGCTATTCATTCATCTCGCTCAATTTAATCTGTTTAATTATTCAAAGGTTTGTTATGAAAAAATTACTAGCACTTATAAGCTTAACCGCACCTTCGTTAACGTTTGCGCATACTGGTTTTCACGAACATGTGCATGCCAATACTGCATCAGGGCTAGTTAATAGTATGGTTGCTGTTGTTGCTACGGTGGAAGTAGGTCCCATGACTTTGCTTGCCACAGGCGCTGTTGTTGTTTTAGGTTTTATTGTTTGGCGTAAAGTACTGGCTAAGTCAAAAGCCTAATTAAACTAACGCTACAGTAAATGAGATCGACAGGATCTATTAAATTAATAGACCCTGTCATGTTAACTAGCGCAACTGGCTAATTGTTAGCTAATGGCTATTTATTCGGATTAATAAGATATTTGGTGCCAGTCGCTTGCTTGCCGTATTGCTTTATTGCAGCAAGGCTTACTGTTTCAGCAAGTGATACTTCAGCGGTATATTCTGACTTGAAGGTGGTAGTAATTTCATTGGCAACGCGGGTTTGCAGTTCGATCATTTTTTCAAACCCTGCTTTTTGTAAAAACGGCGTTAACAACCAACCGCCAACACCCCAGTACATACCATATGCGCGGCTTAAAATTACTGGCGTGCGGTCTAATCCGCCATACATATAAACCTGTTTGTGAACAACTGATCCATAAGGGCTGTATTCAGTGGCCGTTTTATTAGCGGCAATTTCCATTGCCGTTAAAATATCGCTGCCAAGTTTACCGCCGCCGATAGCATCAAAGGCAAGGGTTGCGCCAGTTGCTACTAATGCGTCAATTAAGTCGGCCATAAAGGTGTCAGAAGATGAGTCGACAATATACTTGGCGCCAATCTCTTTTAAAATTTCTACTTGCTCAGGTTTACGCACAATGTTGACTAGATCAATGCCATCACTGATGCATATTTTATTTAGCATCTGTCCAAGGTTAGATGCCGCTGCGGTGTGCACTAGGGCGGTATGGCCTTCCATGCGCATGGTCTCGGTCATGCCTAGTGCAGTAAGCGGATTAACAAAGCTTGATGCCGCTTGACGTGGCGTAACGCCCTCTGGCATAGCTAGGCATAAGCCCGCATGTACGGCACGATATTGTGAATACATTGCGCCGCCAGCAGCGCTAACAACTTTGCCTAGTAGTGCTTGGGCTTGTTCTGACTTGCCAGCCGCAACCACTACGCCAGCACCCTCATTACCTACGGGCAAAGATTTATCAAGTCTTGGTTTCTGTGCAGGCATCATGTTAGCTGGGATGTCTGCTGTTACTACGGGGCTTTCTGCGCTGCCGCTGTCTTTGGCTGTGGCCATATCAGCTGGGCCAACTAGTAGGGCTAAGTCAGAAGGGTTAATAGGAGTGGCTTCTACCCTAATAACAACTTCGTCATCACCTGGAGTTGGCATGTCGACTTCGGCAAGAGACATTTTGAAGGTATTGTCTGATTTTACTTCTGAGCGGATTTGTAATGGCATGATGTAGTCCTCAAGTTAGGTGCGCCATAGTATTTCAGTTGGTGTTGGATATCACCCAGAAGATGCGATAGTGCATTTTAAATGCCTATACTCGACCATCAATGAGTTGAATGGTTAGGTAGACTTGATACCCAGTACGGATGTTTTTGTCGACTGAGAAAATCAGTTAAAGATATAGCAGGTGACTTTTCTTAGACCTAATTATTCTCCACGCTTTTTAGCGATTGGGCTGTATGTAATAGCCAGCAGTAGGAGTGTATGGGTTGCCGTTGTTATCACTAAATTGGAATGGCACCGAGACAGTTTTAAAATCAATATTTTTATGAATAACAAAATGAAGATGTGGGCCTGTTGAAAATCCTGATGAACCTGATTTACCTAGCTCGGCACCCACGGTTACACTATCGCCAATATTAACACTCACTGTGCCCTGTAATAAATGAGCATAAACTGCATAGCTACCGTCGTCGTGTAATACTTCGACTCTATTTGCTTTGTTCAAAAAGTATTTTGACTTGCCTGAAAAAGCATAGTCATCTTTAGTATAGATCACTATGCCGGATCGAGCCGCCACGATAGGTGTGCCGACGGGTAGAGCGATATCAACGGCATATTTACTGTTATCGCTGGTATGAGAATAGTTGCCATTAAAGGCCTGAGTAATTTTTCTTTTAAATGATGTTTTAAAAGGCGTTTGATAATAGGTGTTAGTGTGGTTTCCGTCTGGATTGCCACGTACCCAGCTATAGTTATAGCGAGAGCTTGCTCCGCTCTCTAAATAAATGATTTCAGTTGATTTTTCAGCCACCGTTCCTTGATATAACAGTTCGCTATTTCTATCGCTAAATTTTATTTCAATAGGAATATAAAGGGGGTTTATTACTTCGATATTATTCTCAGCTATGAAGTATATTCTGGGCTCAATTTTTTCGGCCAAATTACTGTCGTAGCTCAGTGTTTCTGTATCAGCATTAGCAGTTGGCTTTTTATCACTAAATACCCATTTGCCTTGATTATTTTTATATTTATAGACGTCTGCTGACAATGCCTGAGGCAGATGCGATAGCGAGACAAAAACTGTCGCAATAATTACTTTAAACAAAGAGTACACGATACCCGCCTAAATGCTTCTACTGTAGGTTTTAGTTATTGGACAAGTATAGATAGTGAACTAGCTTGTTGCCATCTTTAGCAACAATTTTTGCGAATCGCTAACGAAGCTTTGCATCAGGCTTGCAGTAGTTTGCTGCTTAAATAAACCAACCCCTTGACCCGACCACATCACCATAAAATCTTTGTTACCTTGTTTAATTGCCTGTTTGCGTAAGTCTGAGGATATGGAATATTGAGCTGAATAGGGCAATAGTGGCTGGTCTATGGCATCTATCTCAGTAATGTAGCGATTTTTTAGCCCACGTGCTGGCTTGCCTGAAAATGCTTCCGTAATGACAGTATCTTCGCCTTCTGCACGCTCTAGTTCGTTTAACCAGGTGGCGGATAGCTGTGTTTCTTGGCAGCCTAAAAATGCCGTGCCCATTTGCACACCGCTGGCGCCAAGCGCAAAGCTTGCGACAATTCCTCTAGCGTCCATAATTCCCCCCGCTGCAATTACCGGCACTGATACGGCATCAACAATGCGCGGAATTAATGCCATGCTGCCGATTAAGGCCGGTGCTGTATCGCTAAAGTTGCCTTGATGTCCACCGGCTTCGCTGCCTTGGGCAATTATTGCATCAATGCCAGCTTGCTCTAATAGTATTGCTTCGCTAGCAGTCGTTGCAGTGCATAAAACAATTGCTCCGCCACTTTTAGCGTAGGTGATGGTGTCAGCATCAACGCCAAAATGAAAGCTGATAACAGGGACTTTTTCATCTAGCAATACCGCCAGTTGATCCTGTGCTGGGCCAAATAAACAGCGAGGTGATGGGATCTCGTCAAGACCTTGCTCGCTATGATATTGAGTTAATTGCTGGTGATGTAGGCGACCAATTTGAAGGCTTTTATCAAATCCTTCGGTGCTGTGATCAAACAAATTGATATTAAACGGCTTGTCGGTAAGTGCTTTTATTTCCTTAATAGTTTTACGTAAAGCATCAACAGATTGAGGTGCAGCACCATGACCGCCTAAACCGCCAGCGTTTGAGACCGCGGCAACGAGTACCGGATTAGTGGAACCAGCCATTGGGGCTTGTAATATAGGGTGCTGTATATTTAACAGGCTTGATAGTTCTTTACTGGGCCAGAACATAGTTAATCCTTAAGGGGTACGTAGCTTACTATACAAGTGGCGGTGCTATACTCAAGTGACAATGTGCGCTACTAAACCCTGCATAACCAATCTATAATAGCGTTAATATCAATAATTTATAACAAGGTAATAATGCATGATTATCAAGCCTCGCGTTCGTGGTTTTATGTGTATCACAAGTCATCCAGCTGGTTGTGATGAAAACGTTAAACAGCAAATAGAGTATGTACAAAGCCAAGGTGAGATAGCCGATGGGCCAAAAAAGGTACTAGTTATTGGTTCGTCCACCGGTTATGGCCTGGCCTCGCGCATTAGTGCAGGCTTTGGCTCGAATGCGGCTACTCTGGGTTTATTTTTTGAGAAAGAGGGCACTGAGAAAAAACCCGCTACAGCCGGCTGGTATAACTCTGCGGCCTATCATAAATATGCTGAGCAGAAAGGTTTGTATGCCAAGAGTATCAATGGTGATGCATTTTCTGATGAGATAAAGCAAAAAGCTATTGAAGTGATTAAGCAAGATTTGGGGCAAGTCGATTTAGTTGTCTACAGCTTGGCATCGCCGCGCCGCACTCATCCTAAAACTGGTGAGGTATTTAACTCTTGTCTCAAGCCAATTGGTAAAAGTGTTACTCAGCGTGGTATTAATACTGACAAGCAAATTATTCAAGATGTGACTTTAGACCCGGCCACTGACGACGATATTAGTAATACGATTGCGGTGATGGGTGGTGAAGATTGGCAGATGTGGATTGAGGCTTTAGATGAAGCGGGTGTTTTAGCCGACGGTGCGAAAACAACTGCGTATACCTATATCGGTGAAAAATTGACTTGGGATATTTATTGGGATGGCACTATCGGCCAAGCCAAGAAAGATTTGGATACGCGGGTCATTAATCTTCGCGAAAAACTAGCAGCTACTGGCGGCGATGCCAGGGTTTCTGTTTTAAAGGCGGTGGTTACCCAGGCCAGTTCGGCAATTCCAATAATGCCTTTGTATTTATCACTACTGTTTAAAATTATGAAAGCTGATGGCAGTCATGAAGGCTGCATTGAGCAAGTTTATGGCTTATTCCGTGACAGCTTATATGGCAGTCAGCCCACTGTAGATGATGAAGGCCGCTTGCGCG
>JBLHWB010000039.1:0-11652 GCA_047628915.1 Porticoccus sp.
CTCGCTAACAGACGCCTAGTTAGTCGCATGAGGTCATTGCGCCCCCAAAGCTTAGTTAAATTAGCAGTAGTTGTTGCACTGTTAACTTTCGGCGGGCAACTGCGCGCTGCTGGCGTTGACGCAAAACTATTTGCGCTGACTAGTAATTGTCCACCCAGTTTTGAAAAAATGCCCAATAACACTTGTGAGCTACGAACTATTTATCAATTTTACGACTCGCTAGGCGATCATGGTGTTGGCGGCTTGCAAACCTCGCTACCGAAAGAGCGTGACGGCTTTAGCCCCGAGCAAATTGATCTTGGTCGTTATTTGTTTTTTGACCCACTATTATCTGGCGACGGGACTTTGTCGTGCGCTAGCTGCCACCAGCCAGAAAAAGGCTTTGCTGATGGCCGCGGAGTTAGCCTAGGTATTAATGGTGCCCATGCTACCCGCAGCGCTCCAACACTTTGGAATGTAGCCTTTCTAAAAAGTTTTTTTTGGGATGCTCGCGCCTCGACATTAGAAGAACAGGTTGTCGGCCCCCTGTACAGTCCAATTGAAATGGGTAATAACCCGGTAAAACTGCTTAGCGATTTAAATGGCAATGAACTATATACCCGGCTATTTGATGATGCCTTCCCCACTGGCAGCGAAGCAATAACACTAGAGCAAATCTATACCGCTATTATTGCTTTTCAAACTTCATTGATTTCACTTAACAGCCGCTATGACCAATATGCTCATGGTAACCATAAAGCCCTAAACCCCAACGAGCTTGAAGGGATGAATATTTATCGCTCGTTTGTAGCGCGCTGCAGTGAATGCCATACCCCGCCACTATTCACTAACCAACAAATAGCAGTAATCGGCACACCAGAACCCGACGGTATGCCGCTAGATATTGGCGCAGAGAAAACCTACAGTGCCGCCAAGCTCAAAGGGGGGTTTAAAGTACCCACTTTACGCAATATAGAGAAAACAGCACCCTACATGCACTCAGGCCGATTTGAAACCCTGCGCGAGTCAGTAGAGTTTTATACCAAAGGTCGCGGTCATGCCATCCCTGCGGGCGTTGAGATGCAATTGCACTGGCATATTTGGGAGCCCGATTTAACCGAAGACGAACTCGATAGAATTGTCGATTTTCTTCTCACCTTAACCGATGAAACATTTATGCCAGTGACACCTGAAAGCGTGCCATCGGGTTTAACACCACTGAATAATCCAAAAGATCATTCAACAGAATTATCACATTCAACAATAAAACTAAAACAAGAGGAAAGGTCATGAGCATAGGAAAAATTTTCGGCTTAGTGGTGGTAGTGGCAGCTTTTGCCGCTGGCGCTTACTACGGTGAAACAACCAGTTCACCGGCACCTGTTATTACATCAACCGAAGGCGCTAGTTATGGCGGCAGTGAAACCAACACTGAACAGCTCGGTAAAAGCGCTGTTATTAAACGCACTAGCGAAGGCACAACCCATGTGGTTGAAGACGGTCAATCGATCCAAGATGCGGTAGAAAAGTCTCAGCCTGGCGACACCATCCAGGTAATGCCCGGCACCTATTCTGAAACAGTTTATATCGACAAAGATGATATTCGACTGATTGGGGTAATTATCGAAGGCAAACGCGCTACCCTTGATGGCCTCGGCAAACTAAACGATGCGATTTTGTATTCGGGTAATAATATTGTGGTAGAAAACTTCCGCATTACCAAATACAAAGGCAACGGTATTATGGGGCAGGCGGGTAACAATTTTGAAATCCGCAATAACATTATTGTCGATACGGGTGTTTACGGTATCTTTCCTCAGCTGGGTCAAAACGGTTTAATTGAATACAATATTGTTAGCGGTATTGAAGACGCGGCTATCTATGTTGGCATGAGTGATAACATTCATGTTGCCCATAACCACGTATTTGAAAACGTCGCCGGTATTGAAATCGAAAATTCCCGCCACGCGATTGTTGAAAACAACTACGTCCATAACAACACCGGCGGGCTGCTAGCCTTTATTACGCCAGGGCTACCGATAAAAACCACTTTTGACGTTATCTTCCGGAACAACTTAATCGTTAACAATAACCATGTTAACTTCGCACCACCAGGATCAACTGTTGGCGGCATTCCTGCCGGCACCGGTATACTCATCATGGCAGCCGATGAAGTGATTGTTGAAAACAACATTATCACCGGCAACAAAACTGCCGGCATTATTATTAATGACCACCACAACGCGCCAAATACGACTATTGATCCAGAATCTGACCCTTATTCAGATAGAGTCATGATTCTAGATAACGTAATGGATAACAACGGCTACGACACCCATCCAATGGTGAAAGCTTATATGTTAACCAAGCTTAAAACTGGCAACCCAGATATTGTTCGAATTGGACCAACCAAAGACAGCTGTATTGTTAATCGTCACCGCTACGTGACTGTTGGCATCGATGAAGACTTTGGCGAATGTGCTTTTACTAACACTGACAACATTAGCACTTACTTATTAGCAGAACCTGCCGCGCCACGTGTTATTGCACCAGGCGAGAAAGGTAAAATTGCTTACTTAGGCGTTTGTGCGGGCTGTCATACCTACACTGGCCGCATGATTGGGCCGCCAGTGCAAATCATTCAAGCGCTGTATATGGACAACCCAGAGGGCCTTGCTGCATACATAGCGGCGCCAGTGAAAAAACGTGACGACTACCCTGAAATGCCGCCACAAAATTACCTAGATGAAGAAACACGTTTAGCGGTAGCAAAATACATGCTTAGTCGTACTAACTAAGCGTTTGTTTAAAGTATAAAAAAGGGCTGCGATGGCAGCCCTTTTTTTGTCGTTCTATTTAACCATCACTGCTATGTAAAAACGTAAACCGTGGCACCGTCTTGCCATCAATCTCTACCGACTCTGTAAACATATCCAAAGGGCGCACCCATAAAGCCATATCGCCATACATTGGCCGGTAAGCCACTAGCTTTTCTTCGGTTTCACTGTGAGTAGCCACATCTATTACCTGGTATTTACTACCCTTGTAATGCTCATACACCCCGGCTTTAACAGTCATTATTTACCTTCCAGCTCTTCCCAGCGGCCATAAGCAACTTCTAACGCTTGCTGAGTATCCGCTAGCTGCTGCACAGTTTTATCGATACCAGCCTGTTCACCCTTAAAAAAATCAGGGTCAGACATAAGCAATTCTAACTCCGCCTGCTTTTTATCAAGAGTTTCAATCAAAGCCGGTAGTTTATCGAGCTCGCGTTGGTCGTTATAAGACAATTTCTTGGTGGCCGCAGATTCAGCAGCAGGCTCAACCGCCGCTACTTTCTTCTCAAGTTTCTTATGCTCACTCGCTTCAATCAACTTGCCACCTTGAGCAACCCAATCACTATAGCCACCGACATACTCTGCAACATGGCCATGCCCTTCTAACACTATTATCGAGGTCACTACGTTATCCATAAATTCGCGATCATGGCTAACCAACAATAGAGTCCCTTTAAACTCTGACAGAATTTCTTCCAACAGCTCTAGGGTTTCAACATCTAAATCGTTAGTCGGCTCATCCAACACCAATATATTAGTGGGTTTGCTGAATAATTTGGCCAATATAGCGCGATTTTGCTCACCGCCCGACAAGGCCTTAACCGGAGTACGCACCCGCTCAGGGGTGAATAAGAAATCACCTAAATAACTAATGGCGTGACGTGTTTTACCATTTATTTCAATAAAGTCCTGACCACCACAAACATTATCAATCAAGTTTTTCTCTAAATCTAAATGGCCACGTAGCTGATCAAAATACGCCACGTCCATTTTGGTACCAAGCTTTACAATGCCTTGATTCGGTTCTAATTCTCCCAATAAAATCTTCAGTAAAGTAGATTTACCCGCTCCATTTGGCCCAACAATACCAATACGGTCACCACGTTGAATAACGGTGGAGAAATCATTAATCAGTATTTCATCGCCATAACCATGAGTAACGTGTTCAATTTCAGCAACAATTTTACCCGAGCGTTCGGCCGTCTCTACTTTAAAGTCGGCCCTACCTTGTTGCATACGACGATCTTGACGTTCAACCCGCAAAGCTTTCAATGCCCTTACTCGGCCTTCATTACGGGTGCGACGCGCTTTAATGCCTTGCCTGATCCAAACTTCTTCTTCGGCTAATTTTTTATCAAACAGTGCATTTGCCGTCTCTTCTGCAGCTAATTGTGCTTCTCTAAATTTTAAAAAGCTTTGATAGTCTCCTTCCCACTGGCGCAGGTGGCCGCGGTCTAATTCAATAATTTGCTTCGATACATTCTGCAAAAATGAACGGTCATGCGTTACGAACAACAATGCGCCTCTGTATTCTTGCAGCTGCTGCTCAAGCCATTCAATAGCCGGAATATCCAAATGGTTAGTAGGCTCATCCAATAATAAAATATCTGGCTCTACTACCAATGCTTTACCAAGTGCCACTCGCCGGCGCCAACCACCAGACAACTCTTTCATTAATTTGTCTGCAGGCAATTGTAGCTGACTAATAATCGTGTCAACTTTTTGCTGCAGTGACCAACCATCGTTGGCCTCAATTTGTTCTTGTACTTTGCCGAGACGATTCATATCGGCATTAGGTTCAGTCACTAAGTGATGAAACTCTTTCAGCAAATCACCCACCTCACCCAAACCATCGGCCACGGCATCAAAGACGGTTTGATCATCACCTATGGGTAAAACTTGGTCCAGCCAAGAGACCTTAATACCAGGTCTAAGCCAATGTTCACCGCCATCAACCGCTAATATTCCCGCAATCACTTTAAATAGGGTTGTTTTACCCTCGCCGTTACGGCCAAGCAGGCCAATACGGTTGCCTTTTTTGAGTGTTAAATCGACCTCATCTAGCAAAATACGAGGGCCAAAATTAAGTGAGGCTTTGTTAAGACGTAGCAAGGGCATTAGTGATATCTACTGTTAGCGTAAAACGGGCGGCTATTATAGCCAGACAATAGTTAAGATGCTGAATTAGTTTTAAGGGAATTAAAAAAGCCCCGACGAATCGAGGCTTTTATCACAACTACATTAAATGCTATGGCAGTAAAGCTATCCAGCCGCTGTTTTCAAACCATTTTTCATTAAGTTTTTTAGTAATACCCATTTTTTCAAAAGTACTTAGGTAATTTGTTACTAAATTTTCGAATTGCGCATCATCTTTAATCATGGCTATTCCAATTGGCTCAATTGATAGAGGCGTTTTGTTAGTTATCAAGCCAGAGTCAGGATTACGCAGTACAGATAGCTTAGCAATAGTCATGTCAGCAATCATCGCGTCCACATCGCCCGCTAGTAATAATTTAATGCCTTCTTCGTAATCTGAAATTGTTTTCAGTTTGGCTTTAGGCAATTGCATTCTTGCAAAGCTCGCGCTGGTTGATTTTTCTAACGCAACGATACGTACATCGGGATTATTAAAATCAACATCTTTACCTTTTTCAGCATTAGTACGAGTTGTTAGCATCGACTTGCCAGAAATATTGTAAGGCCCGATAAAGGTAAGCTCTTGCGTACGCTCACTAGTAATTGCCATACCGGAAATCACTAAATCTGCTTTCCCTTTTATAACAGCTTCTTTTAGTTCACCAAATGGTAGTTGCACAATTTCTAATCTAACTTGCATGGTATTAGCTAGATAGTTGGCTAAATCTACATCGTAGCCAATCATCTTTTTGTTGCGGCTCATCACGTTAAATGGAGGCTGATCACCTGACATTGCAACTTTTAGCACCTTGTCTTTTAACACTCGGTCTAAAATGGGGCTAGACGACAATGCTTGTGTACTTAATGTTAGCGCTAGTAAACCAGCAATAACGTAAGACACAGCCTTAAAACCTTTGAATAACTTAACCATGAATCCATCCTTTATTGAATCATTATAAAATACGACTGTATTATTAATGCATCGAAGCCTACTAAGGCTACTATTGAATGTCTACCAATGGTGCCTTATATGAGTAAAATAATGAACAATAACTGTCAGTGCTGTTGCGGCAGCACAAAATTTGCTATTTCAGCGCCAGCTATTACTAGGGCCTATTGTCATTGCACCGTATGCCAAAAATTTAACGATGCACCATTTGCTGATGTAGTCATCTATAGAAAAAGAGATGTATCGTTAGAAGATGAGACAAAAATTGAATTTAATACCTACAAAGCGCCACCGGCGTTACAACGCGGCAAGTGTAAATCATGCGGTAAGCCCGCTATCGAATTTTTAAATATTCCGCTTTTTCCTGGCCTAGTTGTTGTCCCTGTCGAAGTTATTGGTGAGGACGTAAAAATACCTGAGCCTTCATGTCATTTATTTTATAATCAAAGGCATCAAAACCATATTGATGGACTGCCCCAACACTCTGGTTTTTTAACAAGCCAACTGGGCTTAATCTATCACATAGTTAAACAGCTACTATTTATAAAATAATTAACATAGCTATAGTTAAATTAACGATGTTCAGTAATAAACGCAGCTGGTCACGGCTATTAAGACGCCACGATTTTACCGCAGCTAAAGCCAGAACGCTGATTTTCATTATTGTGCTAGGGCAACATTAAGGCACAAGGACTGTGTAACTATTTGATATACCAAGCAATACCAAGACTATTCAAAACGCGCCAACTTTATATCACTGATATTAACCACTGTCGTTAAGCTATCTTTTAGTTTCATCAATATCATGCTATCCGTTATGATTAGTGCTACAAAATTAAATGGCAGCTTTTAGCTGGCTAACAATAAAATAATACAGAGGTCTACAATGCACCTTCTCCTGTTAATTCTAAGCTTTGGTTTAGTACTCGCCGGCTGTAATCCAACTGACAACTCATCATCTCAAACTGATGTGACCAGTGATTTAATTGCACCCGTTGATGCTGAGCGAATTATCAACGCCGACCAAACACCAGGCGAATGGCTTAGCCATGGCCGTACTTACAGCGAGCAACGCTTTAGTCCACTGGCGACGATAGATGATAAAAATGTCAGCCAATTAGGCTTAGCTTGGCATTTTGATCTACCGACTAAACGCGGCGTTGAAACCACCCCCCTAATTGCCGACGGCATAATGTATTTTACGGGGAGCTGGAGCATGGTTTATGCCATGGACGCGCGTACCGGCAAACTGCTATGGGAATACGATCCAAAGGTAGACCGTGCTTGGGCTAGAAACCTTTGCTGTGACGTAGTGAACCGAGGTGTCGCGCTATGGGGCGACAAAGCTTATGTGGGCACACTTGATGGCCGTCTAGTCGCCTTAGAACGTGACACCGGCAAAGTTGCATGGAAAGTAGATACCCGTATTAATACTGAAGATTCCTACAGTATTACTGGGGCACCGCGCATAGTTAACGGCAATGTGATTATTGGCAACGGCGGCGCAGAATATTCCGTGCGCGGTTATGTAACCGCATTTGACGCTGAAACTGGCGCGCAAAATTGGCGCTTTTTCACCGTACCAGGCAACCCTGCCGACGGCTTTGAAGACGAAACTCAAGCCATGATTGCTAAAACATGGACGGGGCAGTGGTGGAAAAACGGTAAAGGCGGCGGTACTGCATGGGATTCTTTTGCCTATGATGAAAAACTAAACTTGCTTTATATCGGTGTTGGTAATGGCGCCAATTGGAGCCGGAAAATTCGCTCCCCTGAAGGTGGCGACAATTTATTCGTGTCATCAATCGTTGCGGTCAATGCAGACACCGGCGAGTACGTGTGGCATTACCAAACAACGCCCGGTGACAGCTGGGATTATACTGCTGCCCAACATATGATTTTGGCCGAAATAGAGATTAACGGGCGCCAGCGTGATGTCATTATGCAAGCGCCTAAAAATGGCTTCTTTTATGTAATTGACCGCGCCAGCGGTGAGCTAATTTCAGCTAATAATTATGTCACTACCACTTGGGCTAGTCATATTGACCCAGAGACGGGCCGACCAGTAGAGACTGAAATTGCCCGCGCTAACGACCCTAGCAAACTAATATTTCCTAGTCTAAGTGGCGGCCACAACTGGCATCCAATGAGCTATAGCCCCGACACTGGTTTAGTTTATATACCGGCAAAAGAGTCTTTTTCAGCGTTTGAACTAGACCGTAATCCGGCCAAGTATAAAGAAAAAGAAGTTTTGGGGATAAGCTATAACGCCGGCCTGCTATTTGGTGTGCCCGATGAATTAACGGCCGAGGAACGTGGTGGCATATATACCCAAGCAGCTCAAGCACAACTAATAGCCTGGGACCCAACAACAAACCAAGAAGTATGGCGTAAGCAGCAAGGCGCTTACTCAGGTAGCGGGCTATTGACGACTAAGGGCAACTTAATCTTTCAGGGCAATCTAGAAGGTAAGTTTTATGCCCTAGCAGCCGATACTGGCAATGAGCTTTGGAGCAGCGATGTGCAAGGCGGCGTTATGGGGTCTCCCATCAGCTATGAGTTAGACGGCGAGCAATATATTGCTGTTGTACAAGGCTGGGGCGGCGAGTCGGGTTTAAGCTTTGGCGCTGTCACGGGGCATTTGAATTTCATTAATGTTAGCCGTTTATTAGTGTATAAGTTAGGCGCAAATAGCCCACTGCCCGTAATAGCAGTTGTTGAACAGGTGCTACCAGCCCCCACTTTAGAACAAGCCGATAGCGAAACAATTGCTCAAGGTGGTTATATATTTAACAACCACTGTGCAGGCTGCCATGGCGGTAATGCTACCAGCGCAGGGATGATTCCAGACTTGCGTTATAGCATTAATACTATTGCACCAGCGTGGAAGGCCATAGTGATAGACGGTGCGTTTGAAATGAACGGCATGCCCAATTGGAGTAAAGAGTTAACGATTGAAGAGATGGAAAAAGTTAAAGCCTATGTAGTGCATGAAGCAAAACTTGGCTTTGAACGCGGTGAGAAACGGCTAGTTAGAAAATAACGTTAACTAAATAAAAGAGCGTCCCGACGCCACTGCTAAGGCGCAGCTTAAGAGAAATAGCAAAGCCTGAGCTCTACAAGATATAATGTAATAGCTGCAAACATTGTATTTCGAAGACCTCAGGCTTTGTTGTCTCATCACCTTGCATTTCACCAATCACTAAAGCCCCTATAGAAGATACATCAATTACAACGCTTGCCATTGCCTATAAGAACTATAGACAGCTAATAACTGATAGCGGAAAAATTGTATAGGTAGTGTTTTGTCAAAAATAGCCGCTATTTTTTAAAATGCCCTCTGGCGCTACATTACTGCGTTAATCTAATTTTAATGTTCACGTCAGGTCTTTTTCAGATACTTTCACTATTATCTCGCTCGTCAACATTAATCAATAAATGAGAGAAAAGTTATGAAAAAGATCAGTTGCACTTTAGCCGTTATAGCATCAGCTCTTGTAGTACAACATGCAGCAGCATTTACCAAGGGCGATATCATCGCTCGAGCGGGTGTGGTCAACGTAAGCCCTAACGATTCATCAGACAATGTGTTTGTCAACGGACCAGGCGATCTTGGTACAGACATCAGTGTCGGTGATGACACGCAGCTGGGTCTAAACTTCGCCTACTTTCTAACCGATAAAATCAATATCGAAGTATTAGCAGCCACCCCATTTACTCATGATGTAGATCTTGGCAGTGGCGGCGCATTGGGGGAAGTTACTCACTTGCCACCTACTATCAGCCTTAACTACTACTTCAATGATCCTAGCAGTGCTTTCCAGCCCTATGTGGGTATTGGCGTTAACTACACAGTGTTCTTTGAAGAAGAATTTACTAGCGCCAACAAAGCAGCTGGCTTCAGTAATTTAGAATTAGACGGATCATTTGGTCTAGCTGCACAAGTTGGTGTTGACTACATGCTGAACGAGAAGTGGTTTGTGAACGGCAGTGTTCGATATATTGATATTCAAACGGAAGCATCGTTTGCTTTGAACGGCGCCTCTGGATCAGTAGATAATATAGAAATTGATCCAATGGTAACAATGTTCTCTATTGGCTATGTATTTTAAACAACACCTATTAACCGATTAAGAACTACATAATTATTTATGTAGTTCTTAATAAAAAACTCAGGAGTAGAACTATGAAAACACGCACATTTATTAACCCGAAAAATTTATTGGCACTCGCTATTGGCGGTGCTCTAATTGTTTCTCTACCTGCCTCGGCGAAGACGGTTAGTGATAGCGTAGTTGAAAAACAGCGTGCTGCCTTGGAAGCTAATACTGACGGGAAAGGCTTTGGCCCACAAACCCCACGCGACATTGACCAGGACTATGGCGTTAACGAGCGTATGTTTGGAGAGGCGCCAAATCGCAGCCAAATGAATCTATGCAACATTCATTTTCATAAAAATGCTGAGCATAAAGGTGGAAACTTCACTACCTACGCAGGCAATGGCGATGGCAAAGGCTCAAATACAGGCTACGTCTATGATGGTAAATTGAGTTCATCGCAGCTCAAACCTGTTAAGGGTAAAGTATGTGCAGCTAAAGGAGACTCATTGCAGTCAGGTGACACTTTAGAGGTTCATTTCGTTTATTCATCAGCTCTAGCAACGCCAGGGCCTACCTTAGGCGCGTGTTTGTCAGATAGCACAATGAATCCTGCGCTGCGAGTGGAAGCTCAAGTGTTGGTATTAGCTAATGATGAAAATACTTTAGATTTCAACAAACTAGCAACAATAGAAACTACCAATGGGTACTATCAAGCACCTAACATTCCAATGAATACGGGTATACCAGTAGAATATATAGGCTCCACCACAGGACCCTCTTTTAATGAAGCGGGATCACCGTTAAAAGTAAGCTGGAGCGTCAGACCTAAAGTAGCCGCTGTCGATATTAATTCGGTGCAAGACTGGTGTAACGACAATGTGTTTGATGAGGACCATGCTCACGGCGTCCGTAACTTAGTCGTAAACCCTAAATTATTATCATCAATTAACTAACTTTCATCGCTGGATGAACTGAAACGATAGCCAGCACCACGTAATGTTTGGATAGTGATTTTAGGGTCACTATCCAATTTTTTTCTCAAGCGACTAATATAAACATCGACAATATTAGTTTGCGGGTCACGATGTGTTTGCCAAACACGACTCAGAATGCGTTCACGAGATAACACCTTCTTTGCATTGTTAGTCAGATATGACAGCAGCTCATATTCGATTTTAGTTAGTATAAGTTCTACGCCATTTAACCGCGCGATCCGTTCTTCAAGTAGTAACTCCAAGCCGCCATAATGTAATGAATCTTGTGTCGATTCATCTTGCGTACCAAGTAGTCTACGCAGAGCAGTGATACGCGCAAGCAGCTCATCAAAATCAAACGGCTTACACAAATAGTCATCGGCTCCTTTCTGCAAGCCCTTTACTCGCTCACCAACGTCGTCAAGTGCAGTTAACATTAGAATCATTGGCGGCGCAGTCAGCGCTTTAATCGACTCGACAATGGTTAAGCTATCTTCAGCGCCAAACAGCCGATCCAGCACCACTATTTTTGGAGAATGTTTTTTTATATAAGGTAAAATTTCGTGCAGTTCACTTATTGTTGTACATTCGTAGCCCTCAGCTTGCAGCCCTCGAACCAAAAATTTTAATAACGGTTTTTCATCATCAGCGAGAAGAATATTCATAAGTTGCCTGCA
>JBLHWB010000040.1:0-11519 GCA_047628915.1 Porticoccus sp.
GTAATTGCAAACCACAGTCGGCATGGCGGCCAGGTAACTGTAGGCGCACAGTTTTTAACTTTATCTTACCGGCAATACCATAAGATCTGCCCGTACCCTCTTGCTCCCAAACCTCTGAAACTAACTCAAAACCAAAATGTTGTTGATACCAACGCTTAGATATTTCTATGTTGCTGCAGTTAATGTTGACAAACCATAGCTCAGGTTCACCAATACCTTCAATAAATTGGTAGACACTGCCGTCGGCATTTAACGCACAAAAAAAGTGTTCGCCGGTATGCTCATCAATTTTTGGCTCGTCAAAAATCTCTACCCCTACATCTTTTAGCTGTTGATATATCTCATCCAAATTAGGAACTTTAATAGCAATCCGAGAAATACCCGCGTTATTGGCTCGCGCATAAGGCGCTAGCGTTGCTATCGGGCGCTCCCATTCGACTAACTGAAAGGTAGTGGCATTAAGATTTTCTGAAATACTATTCAATCGATAACCACGCCACTTAACCGAAGATTCAATCCCCATCGGTAATCCATCTTGAGCGGCAACCTGAATATGTCCGACATTGCGCATTTTTAGACTTTCAGTATGAAAGCGCAGTCCTTGATTTACTGAACTGACATTCAAATTTACATGAGCAATTTTCTTGGCCGAGATAGTCATATATTCCTTTTTATGATCAAAATAACGTCGATTAAGTAAAGCCGGCAGTGCAATTTACTATAATTAGCATAGTCGTTATTCTTAAACTCGCAAAGAGAATGCTAATAGCGTGGTTAGAGACGGATTGAATGAATGACTTTGCCATCAACTAGTTTAGTTAAAGTGCAATGATTTTGAGCGCGATCAACTAGCCTTTAATCTTACCGCTCGCACATAGCGCTATCACACCGTAACAATATCAACGTAATCGCCGTCTTGCTTATTGGCGGTTGTGCGCTCGGCTTATGCAGCGAGCATCACCACTTTGGTGCACGCTTGCGGCGCAGTGAATCTACCACCGCCAAATTGTGTTCACACTGTCACTACGGACAGCGATTTAACCTCATAAGGCAGCAAACGACCGATAATCGCCTGCCATATTAATAGGCCCCAGGAAATCCCGGCTTTAGTGAACCGCCAGGCTCCCATTACCGTATTATTGTGGGTATAATTGAGGGCTAACTTCGACTTTAATAGCCGGCAAATATAGATAATCTTCAGCTTTTCATGTGCTATTAACTAAATATAAAAAGAGACGAAAAACTATGCGCGGATTAATGATGGACATGCCATTAACATTACAAATGTTGATGAGACATGCGGAACAAGTAAACCCAACTACCGAAATTGTATCAGTTACCAGTGACAACCCACGCCATCGCTATACCTTTAAAGACGCATTTAACCGTACCCGTCAACTTGCTAATGCACTTAAAAAGCTAGGCGTAGAGCAAGGCGATTTTATTGGCACTTTGGCATGGAACGACTATCGCCATTTTGAGATTTACTTTGCTACTGGCTGTGGTGGCGCTATTTGCCACACGATTAACCCAAGGTTATTCCCCGAACAAATTGAATACATCGTCAACCATGGCGAAGACAAATGGTTAATGGTAGATCCGGATTTCGTGCCCTTACTAGAGCAGTTAGAAGATAAGTTACCAGCCGTGCAGGGCTATATCGTATTAACTAGCAAAGACAATATGCCGGCGTCTAAACTGAGCAATGTACACTGCTATGAAGAACTGATCGCCGGCGAAAGCACTGAATTCAACTGGCCAGAAATTGACGAAAATGATGCCTGTGGCATGTGTTACACCTCAGGTACTACCGGTAATCCAAAAGGTGTTGTTTACTCACATCGCGCTTTAGTCCTGCATACCTATGCTGGCTGCATGCCCGATGTGATGAATATTTCTATTCGCGACACCATTATGCCAATCGTGCCAATGTTTCATGTTAACGCTTGGAATATGCCATACGCCGCCGCTATGGTTGGCTGCAAATTAGTATTCCCTGGCTCCCATATGGGCAATCCAGAAACACTGCAAAACCTCATTGAAGAAGAGCAAGTCACCTTCTCAGCAGGAGTGCCAACTGTTTGGTTAGGCCTATTAGCCTATTTAGCCAAAACTGAAAAACAAATCACCAGCCTTGAGCGAGTGGTCGTTGGCGGCGCCGCTTGCCCGCTATCTATTATGGAAGACTTTGAAAACAAACATGACGTTTACACCCATGTTGGTTGGGGTATGACTGAAATGAGCCCATTGGGAACATTAAACTCACTACCGCGTCCACGCGAAAGCTATACCGATGCCGAATATGCCAGCGCTCGCGTCAGAGCGGGACGTCCGGTTTGCGGCGTAGAAATGAAAATTGTTGACGAAGACAACAACGCGCTACCTTGGGATGGTATTGCCTTCGGTACATTGAAAGTTCGCGGCCCGTGGATTTGTGCTGAATATTTTAAATTAGATAAAAGCGCCAGTGACAATGATGGTTGGTTTGATACCGGCGACGTAGCAAATATTAACGCCGACGGCAGTATGCAGATTACTGACCGTACTAAAGACGTGATTAAATCTGGCGGAGAATGGATTAGCTCGATTGAACTGGAAAACTGTGCGGTCGACCACCCTGCAGTGGCAGAAGCTGCTGTAATCGGCGCCTACCACCCTAAGTGGAGCGAACGTCCTTTACTAATTGTGGTTAAAAATGAAGGCATGGATATAGACAGGGATAGCATGCTGGAATTTATGACCGATAAAGTTGCTAAATGGTGGCTGCCTGAGGATGTTGTCTTTATTGACGAACTACCTCACACCGCTACCGGTAAAATACAAAAAGTAAAATTGCGCGAGCATTTTGCTGACTACAAATTCCCGAATACCTAACCTCAAAATTTATTAAACGTATTAGAGATAGAAATTATGACTGATTACAATGCTCCCGTTAAAGACATGTTATTTACCATGAAGCATCTAGCAGGCCTTGACCAAGTTGCACAGCTGCCAGGCTATGAGGAGGCGTCTGAAGACTTGGTAACAGCCATTGTTGAAGAAGCAGCTCGCTTTAGCG
This sequence comes from Porticoccus sp., assembly GCA_047628915.1. Taxonomy (GTDB): domain Bacteria; phylum Pseudomonadota; class Gammaproteobacteria; order Pseudomonadales; family CAWVSB01; genus CAWVSB01. The sequence continues at coordinate 3,059 of JBLHWB010000040.1, forward strand.
GTCAAGTACTCGCACCAATAAACGCAATTGGTGACGAGCACGGCTCAAAAATCGAAGGCGATGGTGTGGTAACCCCGCCCGGCTTTAAAGAAGCTTATCAGCAATATGTAGACGGTGGTTGGAGTAGCTTAGCTGGCGACCCTCAATACGGTGGTCAGGGCTTACCTGAATTAGTAGCCGCCCCACTAGGTGAAATGGTAGCGGCAGCAAATATGTCATTTAGTTTAGCGCCACTGTTGTCAGCCGGAGCATTAAACGCGCTATTGTCACACGCCAGCAACGATTTACTAGCCACTTATGCTGAAAAAATGACTAGCGGTCAGTGGTCAGGAACAATGAACTTAACTGAGCCTCAAGCGGGCTCAGACTTATCCTTAGTGCGATCCAAAGCAATCCCTAGCGGCGACCACTATTTAATTTCTGGGCAAAAAATCTATATCACCTGGGGTGATCATGATATGGCCGAGAACATTATTCACTTAGTACTGGCACGCCTACCTGGTGCCCCTGAAGGCATTCGCGGTATTTCACTATTTGTTGTACCTAAGTTTTTAGTTAACGATGATGGCAGCCTTGGTGAACGCAACGATGCCTATGCCGTATCGCTTGAACATAAGCTAGGCATCCACGCCAGTGCTACTTGCACTATGAGCTTTGGTGACAATGGCGGCGCAGTGGGTTACTTAGTTGGCCAAGAAAACGCTGGCCTAGCCCATATGTTTACTATGATGAACCACGCTCGTATCGGCGTTGGCGGCCAAGGCCTAAGCATCTCGGATCGCGCCTATCAGGATGCTGTTTGGTACGCTAAAGATCGCGTACAGGGCGGTGGCAAAACAATTATTAACCACCCTGACGTGCGTCGCATGTTAATGGTAATGCGCGCCAGCACTGAAGCTATGCGCGCTCTGCTTTACTCGACTTACGCCCATACTGACCACGCTCACAAGAACACAGATGAAGATGCTGCTAAAGCAAGTAGCAAAAGAGCCGATTTAATGACTCCAGTGGTCAAGGGTTGGTGTACTGAAATGTCTAATGAAATCACCTCGCTGGGCATACAAGTATATGGCGGCATGGGTTTCGTTGAAGAAACAGGCGTTGCCCAACACTACCGTGACTCACGTATTCTTGCTATTTACGAAGGTACCAATGGCATCCAAGCGATGGATTTAATTGGCCGTAAGCTAACTCGAGACGGCGGCGCCGGTTACCAAGCGCTTATTGCTGATATGGCAGAAACGCTAATCGCTGTGAAAGCTGAAGGCGAAAAACTAGCGACTATCGCTACTCGTCTGACTGCTGGCATTGCTACTATTAAGCAAGCCGTTGCTTGGGCCTTAGACAATAAAGATAGCGACGAGTTAAACAGCGCATCGTTTAACCTGCTAATGCTCACTGGCTACATTTGTGGCGGCTGGCATATGGCTCGCGCAGCTGTTGCCGCTAACCAAGTGATTGCAGCTGGCGAAACTGATAGCTTTTACCGCAATAAGATTATCACTGCTGGCTTTTATGCCGACCACTTAATGCCACGCGCAACTGGTCATCTAGAGATTTTGCTAGCGGGTAGCGCTAACGTAATGGACTTAGCTGAAGGCGATTTTTAATCGTCTTTTAATTGCTTAATTAACTTAACAGCGAAAAAAACTATGGAACACAACGACAGCGAAATGACTATGGACGCGAGTGACTTATATCGCGAAGATACTTTTACCGATCGCAAGGTTGGTACTATTCGTCGCCTTACTCCAGTTACCGCTAATGGCGCTGATGATGCAAGTCGTGTCGTTATCTACAGTGGCGAAACACAAATCATGACGCCCAGCGGCGCATTGCCTCTTAACTTTGAAATTGCGGCGACTGACTTAAGTGAAGCCAGTGAGAAATTTGGTATGGAAGCACAAGTAGCCTTAGAGAAAACCGTAAAACAAATTGAAGAGATGCGCCGTGAGCAAGCGTCTTCAATTATTGTGCCTGGACAAGGTGGCGGACCAGCCGGTGGGCTAAGTGGTTATTAGAAGATAGCTTTTGCCATATTTATTCTTCATTTTTTATAAAAAAATGAAGAATGAAATTATCTAACACCAGCTCGCTTCTTTTTCTGGACGCTTCAATAACTCTTCAGTATTAGCCGATAACACTCGGTAACCGACATTGCCATAAAGCGTTTGACGGCCGCCGTCCATCACATAAGACGGACTGCCCTTGATAGCATTTTGCTTGGCCTGCTGATAATCACTCATTAGCGCTGCAATCGCTTCACCGTTATTAACACTAGCTTTCAATAGCGCCACATCTAAGCCACTGCTTTCAATTAGCTGATAAAGACAATCGAGATTTGATATATCTACTCCGCTTTCAAAAAAACCTTTCCTAATTGTTAATGCCATATCAATAGCAGCGTTGCCAGCAAAATTAAGTTCAACCGCTTTCAGTAACAAATGCGCATTAGCTGATGTTGTAGGCTTAACCTCGACCCATGTTTTAGGGTTAATTGTCACCGCGTCGTAATCATCACAGGATTTTTTAACATGGACTGCAAAACCTTCATAGCCACCTTTAGACGCCCATTGATTCGCCATTTTAGTTGCTACGTCGCCAAAGATATCGACATAGTAATAGTTAAACTGAATGCTGCTACCAAAATTTTTGTGTAACTCTTCAATTCTGCGCTGCGCTATCCATGCCCATACACAGAGCACATCAGAGTAATAATCAATCACTAAAGCTTGAGTCATAAATCACCATTGCAAAAAAATTATCCATCACTGTTTTGGTATTTATCAGTAAACCAAAATACCACCTAACGTTGGTTTATCCCCAATGCTGTTTTTAATTTCTTACGGGCACCGCCACGCCATTGTTTTTGTGCTCGCAGCGCATCATCTAACATCAGATATATGCACGGCACCAGAAACAAGGTAATTGCGGTTGCAAACAACACACCAAACGATAATGAAATAGCCATTGGTACAAAAATCATGGTGGCTAGACTGGAGGTAGATATAAGCGGTACTAAGCCAACAAAGGTTGTCGCTGACGTCAGCACAATCGGTCTAAATCTTGCGCTACCAGCGGTTAGCACCGCCTCTTCAATAGGCGTGCCTGAACGTACTTGGCGATTAATATAATCAACCAACACTAAGCTTGCGTTAACCACAACCCCTGACAATGCCATAATACCCAGTAGCGAGAAGAAGACTAAATTCCACCCCATAATATAATGCCCAATAATTGCACCCATCGCGCCGAACGGAATAACGCTCATAATAACGAGCGGCTGCAAATATGAGCGCAGCGGAATAGCGAGTAAGGCATAAATGATCAGCATCGCCATAAGCGCCAAACTACCCATCGCACCCATGGCTTCCATACTCTCTTCAGCTTCACCAGCAACAGCAAAACTAACCCCAGGAAAACGCTCTTTTATCTCTGGTATGGCAGAGCTGTTTAGTGAAGCTAATATTTTTTCTGGGGTGGTAACCGTTCGATCTAAATTAGCCTGGACCCGAATAACTCGCTGACCATCTTCGCGCTTAATAGCCGCGTAACCGATACCCAGCTCAACTTTCGCTACCGAACCAAAGGGAACTTCGATACCGTCTTTGGTGCGGATACGCATTTCTTCCAAGTCACCCAAGGAAACCCGTTCATTTTCAGGGTATCGCACCATAACTTTAATATCTTCACGTCCGCGTTGAATGCGCTGCACTTCAAAACCATAAAAGGCGTGACGTACTTGCATTGCTAAATCGGCTGCCGTTAAACCTAAATTACGCGCCTCTGGTAGCAGTGTTAATTTAACTTCTTGCTTGCCTCCTCTAAATGTATCTGACACGTCGTAGACACCGTCATAAGCAGTAATAGCAGTACGCAGCATAGCCGTCGCCTGCTTGATTTCTTCCATACTAGTGCCGCGCACCTGTAAATCTATTGGCATACCCGCAGAGAACGTTGACACATCAAAAGTAAGCTCTACCGCATCTGCCACTGGCCCGGTTAGCTCACGCCAACGCAAGCCAAATACTGCCGGCGGGGTACCCGAATAATTAGGCGGTAAATTTAATTCAATCGCCACTTCGGCAATATTACTACCACCGGCTTTATCTAAGCTCATTGAGTTTTTTTCAAAATGAGTGCCAATGGACGCCATTACATGAGCAATTTTGCTATCTTCACCCGGCTCTAAATCTGCGTCTAACTCTATCTGTAACAACTTAGCCCCACGCTGTAATTGCAACACTGCTTTTTCCGTTGTCTCAACCGGGGTACCTTCGGGCATGGTTAACATGGCATTAATTCTAGTACCGTCTACCGATGGGAAGAATTGAAACACAATGCGCCCACTAGCCATCATCGCAACAATAATAATTAATATTGCAACGGCAATTGAGGCGGTGAAATAACGCCATTCAAGCGCTTTTGCCAATAATGGTTGGTAACGATTATTGGCGACATCATCCAGCCAACTAGCAAACCGGTCTTGTACCTTGCCCCACCAACGGCCAATGGCTAAACCCTTTTTCTCTCGCTCAGAGCTGTGCGCTAAATGCATAGGTAAAATAAGCTGCGATTCAATAACACTGAAGAATAAGGTTAATAGCGATGCAATACCGATACCGGCAAAGAATGGCCCCAGGTTGGTGGGGATAAACATAATCGGCATAAACGCTGCCATGGTAGTCAATACGCCAAAAATAACCGGCACTGACACTTCATAAGTGCCGTCAATAGCCGCTTGACGCGGAGTCTTACCCATCTGCTGATGAGCATGCACGCGCTCGCCCACAACGATCGCATCATCTACTAAAATACCCAATACTAAAATGACACCCATCACAGACAAAGTACTAATTGAAACATTTAATAACGGGAATAACATAAGGGTTCCCATCAATGCGATAGGGATACCAATCGCTACCCATATCGCTAATCGCAGCTTTAAGAATAGTGCCAGCACTAACAGCACTAAACACAAACCGCTAATCGCGTTATTGGAGAGCACATCGAGACGGTCGACTAAGTCTTGTGACTCATCTAACCAAATGGTTTGGGTAATACCCTCAGGCAAGGTCAGTTCAGCAGCGGCTACATAGCCTTTTACCTTACTAGCAATATCTAATACATCTTCATGACCAACTCGCTTTACCACCACCACCGCTGCCGGCTCGCCATTAAAAGAGGCTCGCAAGTCAGTATCTTTAAAACCATCAATAATTGTCGCGATATCACTTAGTAAAACATTAGATCCGTCGGGCCGTGTCAACACCACAAGTCGCTCTAGGTCACGGCCATTTTTTGCTTTGGTTGCAGTACGTAATAGAATTTCACCGTCTTCGGTTTTAATTGCGCCGCCAGGCAAGTCATAAGAATTATTTTGTATAGACTCACCAACTTGCTGCAGGGTTAAGCCAAACCGACGCAGACTTTGCTCAGACACTTCTATAGATATTTCATAGGGCCGCACATACATCAAAGTAACTTGCGATACACCATCGAACTCTAGTAAGTCTTCGCGCATTCTTTCGGCAAGCTCTTTCAAAGTGCGCTCGTCCGCGTCCCCCGACAAAGCCACTTGCAAGACATTAGTAATGACCTGCACTTCAGAGATTATTGGGGTTTCAATTTCATCGGGAAAGCTATCGATACCATCAACTTTGCTTTTTATTTGATTGAGCACCTTGTCTTTGTCAGCACTTTTTTCAAGCTCAGCCACTACCGAACAAATGCCTTCACTGGCACTAGAATTAACATGTTTAATCCCTATCTCGCCATCAATCGCTTCTTCGATGCGCATACAAATTGCGTTTTCAACATCAATAGGGGACGCCCCAGGGTGCACCACCGAAATACTGATGGAGTTGATATCCATGTTCGGAAATTCTTCTTGATGAATTTGCGGTAGTGCCGACAGACCTCCGATAATCAAGATCCACATGAATAAATTTGTAGCAACTTTGTTATCAACAAACCATGTGATTATACCTTTCACGAGGAGGCCTTCTCTACTGCATCTTCCTTCGCCTCTTCTAAGGATTCTGATTCAACACTTTTCTCAATGCCACTATCCAAATTATCAACGGCTTCCGGTTCACCGCCAGCACTAGTTGCTTCAATGGATTCGACCACTTCTGGCTCAGATTTAGCCGGAGTAACATCAATCGGCTTAACCTGCATGCCATCGACCACAACTTGCAACGGTGACACGCACACCCGCTCACCTGCCAATAGACCACCACTGACTAACACGTCGTCATACTCTACCCGCAGAATTTGTACTTTACGAAATCGCAATCGGTCTTCTTCATCAACCACTAGCAATCGGTTGTCATCACGAATAGCACTACGCGGCAGACGAATAACATTCTCAACCGCACGCCCCTCTATATCAGCCTTAACGAACAACCCTACAACTAAAGGCGGTTTTCCTTTTGAGTATTCAGTTTTTACTCTAGCAACGCCGTATAGCATTCTGCTCTGCGCATCGATGATCGCTTCGGTTCTCACCATTTCGCCCAGCCACTCAAACTTAGCACCACCATATTCACCGTAAATCGTTACCTTAGGGACATGGGTTTTATCAATCATGCCTGATTCGGTTGGCGACAAATTTAGATAGGCAAACTGACTATTGGCAATTGGCAAGCGAATTTCAAAAGTGTCGGTTGCATAAATAGAGGCAACCGATTTACTTGAACTAACGTACTCACCAACATCAACACTCTCGTTTAATACCCGCCCAGTATAAGGGGCACTAATGCGAACTCTTTTTAAATTCAACCGCGACTGTTCAAGTGAAATTCTAGCTTCTATTAAATTTGCCTCGGCAACACGATAAGCACGGTGCGCCTGATCAACTTGTGACTGACTTGAAAGCTTTTTGCTAAATAATTGCTGTTGACGGGTGTTATCAGACTCAGCCAGCTCATATTCAACTTCGGCTCGACTTACTGAAGCCTTACTACGGTCGTGTGAATTACGGTAATCACTATCATCAATTCGAAATAACAAATCGCCTTTATTAAAACTGCCGCCAGTAACCAACGCGGGAGAAAGCCACACAACGCGCCCAGATACCTCGGGGGTTAGCTGCCCTTCTACTCTCGGCTTAACCGTGCCTTGGGAGCGAACAGTTAATATCTCTGCTTGAGGTTCAACAGTAAGTGTTCGCACCGCTATCAAGCTGCGCTCAACGCCTTGCGGCTCTAAATGAGGTCGAAACGACAGCATCAGTACCGCAATACAAATAGCAATAACAAGCATTACCACGGGATAGCGTTTTTTCGCCGAAATAGCCAAAACTCGAGCTTTAATTTTATGCTGCAGAGAATTTTGCATTTATTCTTTCCTTAAGCCTGTTTTGGCCAATAAAACACTAGCGTACATAAGACCAACCCTAATGCTATAAACTATTTCCATAATGTGGATTAACAAATCGCAACGGGAATACTATTCACTTAATCTAGCGCAATGGTTATAACTACAGTACTAAAAATAGCCTTATAAAAATTGGGGCTAATGATACGCCTGCGGAGCGCAAAGTGGAAAAAATCATTTACTTAATTTCTAGACAGGATGAGCAAAATCGAGACGATTTTGCTCGACTGATGAAGCAAGACGTCACGCCGCAATTGTTGGCTGCCAAGCCACTAGGGCTGCAACTGAATCTTGCTGATGAAACGGTAGCGGCAGGCGATGCCATGGCAATGGAGAGTATTGCAGCAAAGGCACATGCAGTTGTCTCAATATGGCTACATTGCGCAATAAACCGAGCACCGATTGAGAAAGTTTTGACCGCGACAGGGGCCAGTATTGCCGGCTATTTGGTAACTGAGTCATGCCCACTGCGAAACACCACCCACGTTGTATCGGCAGGTGAGAGAACGCCAGGCTTTGCTCAAGTAGCCTTGCTACAAAGACCCCCGAGACTTAGCGTTGAACAATGGATAGAAGTCTGGCAGTACTCACATACCGGAATTGCTATTGATACCCAATCGACCTTTTCTTACACCCAAAACTTAGTCGTCAGGTCATTAACAGAAAATGCCCCAAAGATTGATGCCATTGTAGAAGAAAGCTTTCCATTAGCAGCGCTAACAGACCAGGCAGTATTCTATGATGCCCAGGGTGATGATGAAAAATTAGCACGCAACTCCCAAGCGATGATGGAGAGCTGCGGCCGCTTTATTGATTTTGACAAAATCAATGTGTGCTCGACCAGCGAGTATATCTATAAATGTTTACCGCTATAACAATGCTGACTCTAAGGTCCATTTAAGCCGCATTTCAGCAAACAACGACTGCCCTGGTGAAACAATAACTGGCGCTATGTTAAGCGCGTTAGGCGGCCCACTGATGGGCTCGACGCAGATGGCATGGTCTAATAAGTTGTATATGGTCCAGTCATTAACCGTTGAGCTTAATTCCATGCGCATAGCACCCGGCCAGTGAATCACCG
>JBLHWB010000041.1:0-11438 GCA_047628915.1 Porticoccus sp.
TTAAGCCTTATGAAAATATATCTGAGGCAGTATGGTGTCAAGAAGAGCCACAAAACCAAGGCGTTTGGTACAGCAGTAAGCATCATTTCAATCGAATGTTAGATACTGCGGACAAACACTATGATATTAGCTATGCGGGAAGAGAAGCTTCGGCTTCGCCAGCTGCAGGCTATGCGGCGCTGCACCTTGCGCAGCAAAAGCAATTGATAGAAGAAGCACTAGGATTAAACTAAATTTTAACTCAACAAGTGATTTGTCATAGGATATGAATACTCATGGCCAGTGAAATAAAAGCACCACAGTTCCCAGAATCTATTGCCGACGGAAGCGTCGCCACATGGCATGTACAGCCAGGTGAAGCCTTTACCAGAGATGAGCCTTTAGTTGATATTGAAACTGATAAGGTTGTTCTTGAAGTACTAGCAGCCGAAGATGGCGTGTTATTAGAAATTGTCAAAAACGAAGGCGATACAGTGCTTGACCAAGAAGTTATTGGTCGTTTTGAGGCAGGAGCTTCGTCGCCATCGACACAAGCTGCAGCGAGCTCCGAAGTAAGTTCTGCTAGTGCTGACAGTGATGAAAATCGAGTCAGTCCAGCTGCTAGAAAGATGATTGATGAAGAAAATTTAGATACTGCCAGTATTAGTGGTACGGGCAAAGGAGGATTGATTACCAAAGAAGACGTTGTTAATCATGTCAAGAATGGTCCTGCACCAGTGGCGAGCAAGCCTGAGATAGCTCCAGTAGCTAAACCGGCAGACAACAGTGTCAAAGGTCTAACCCAAATGGATGTGCCGGAAGGTGCTAGACCTGAGAAGCGTGTTGCTATGACGCGTATGCGATCAAAAATTGCTGAACGTTTGTTAGAGGCTAAGCAAAGTACGGCGATGCTGACTACCTTCAATGAAGTTGATATGTCGCCAATAATGGCATTGCGCAGCCAGTACAAAGACATGTTCATCAAGAAGCATAATGTGAAGCTTGGCTTTATGGGGTTCTTTGTAAAAGCTGCCGCTGAAGCATTAAAGCGTTTCCCTATTGTTAACGCTTCAATAGATGGTAGTGATGTTGTTTATCATGGTTATCAAGATATTGGTATAGCGGTATCAACAGAAAAAGGTCTTGTTGTGCCAATTATTCGTGATGTGGATTATTTAAGTATTGCGGAAGTAGAATCTACTATAGGTGATTTTGGCAAGCGTGCTCGTGATGGCAAGTTAAGTATTGAAGACATGCAAGGCGGCACCTTCACTATTACCAACGGAGGCGTGTATGGCTCGCTCATGTCTACGCCTATTCTAAATCCGCCGCAGGCGGCTATCTTGGGTATGCATAAGATTCAAGAGCGCGTGATGGTGGTTAATGGTGAGATGGTAGTTAAGCCAATGATGTATTTGGCGCTATCTTATGATCATCGTTTGATTGATGGTAAAGATTCTGTGCAGTTTTTGGTGGCATTGAAAGATATGTTAGAAGACCCAGCGCGTATTTTGTTGGATTTATAATTTCAGCGCATGCTGTCTGGGTATTAATTGATTAAGGTCGGAAAACGATATGTCGGAAAAATATGACGTTGTAGTAATTGGTGCAGGCCCTGGTGGTTATGTTGCAGCTATTCGCGCCGCGCAATTAGGACTAAACACTCTCTGTGTAGAAAAGTGGCTAAGCAGTGAAGATAAGTTAATTTTAGGCGGCACCTGTCTTAATACTGGGTGTATTCCGTCAAAGGCCTTACTTGCTTCCAGTCATAAGTATGTTGAAGTGCGCGATGAAATGGCAGTACATGGTATTCAGGTTGATGCACCTAAAATAGATGTAGCCGCAATGCTTGCGCGTAAAGATAAAATTGTGACACAGCTAACCGGAGGTATAGCGGGCTTATTTAAAGCTAATGGCGTTAATGTTGCTGAAGGTATCGGTAAGGTATTAGTCGGTAAAAAAGTAGAAATCACTGCTAACGACGGCAGTGTCAAAGTGGTTGATGCTGACAATATTATTATTGCTGCAGGATCGGTGCCGGTTGATATTCCTCCTGCGCCAGTAGATAACGACATTATTATCGACTCTACCGGTGCTTTGGAGTTAACTGAGGTTCCTAAGCGTCTCGGAGTTATCGGCGCCGGTGTTATTGGATTAGAGCTTGGAAGTGTATGGGGGCGACTTGGGTCTGAGGTAGTGGTCATCGAAGCAATGGATGAGTTTTTGCCTACGGTAGACAAGCAAATAGCGAAAGAAGCGCACAAAATATTCACTAAAAAACAAGGCATGGATATTCGTTTAAGTGCTCGTGTTACCGGTACCAACATTGATGCTAAAAATAAAGAAGTCACAGTCAGCTATACTGATAGCGAAGGCGATAAAGATATTGTTGTTGATAAACTTATTGTTGCTGTTGGCCGTAAGCCCTATACCGAGCAATTATTAGCTGGCGATAGTGGTGTGACACTAGATGAGCGTGGCTTTATTTTTGTTAATGGCAAATGTCAAACTGATGCGCCAGGTGTTTATGCGATTGGTGATGTTGTGCGCGGGCCGATGCTTGCTCATAAAGCGTCAGAAGAGGGTGTTATGGTCGTCGAGCGCATTGCCGGTAAAAAAACACAGATCAATTATGACTGTATACCAGCAATAATATACACCCATCCTGAAGTTGCCTCTGTCGGTATGACCGAAGAGCAATTGGTTGCTGATGGTATCCCTTATAAAACAGGCGTCTTCCCCTTTGCGGCTAGCGGGCGAGCGATGGCGGCAAATGACACCGGCGGTATGGTTAAAATGATTGCCCACGAAGAAACTGACCGTATTTTGGGTTGCCATATTATTGGTCCAAGCGCTGCAGATTTGGTGCAACAGATTGTTATTGCGATGGAGTTTGGCTCTAGCGCCGAAGATATTGCGCTAACAGTGTTTGGTCATCCAACACTATCAGAGGCTGTCCATGAGGCTGCCTTAGCTGTTGGAGGTCATGCGATTCATATCGCCAACAAAAAACCGCGTAAACCTAAGGCAAAAAAATAAGTATAATTAGATTTGCGAATAGCGGCTATTGTCTGAGAGAATACCGCGCTTTTACGAGAGCCCATTTGGCATAACCAAAAGGGCTATTAAAGTTATTGGAACTGGCTTTAGTAGTGATCTCATTAGTTCCCAATTGATAGGAAAGCAACACAATGAATCTTCACGAATATCAGGGAAAACAACTGTTTGCTGAATATGGTTTGCCGGTATCTCAAGGCTTTGCTTGTGACACTCCAGAAGAAGCCGCGCAAGCTGCCGATCGAATTGGTGGTGATACATGGGTTGTTAAAGCCCAGGTTCACGCTGGTGGCCGTGGTAAGGCCGGTGGCGTAAAGCTTGTTAAGACTAAGGAAGAGATAAAAGCATTTGCACAGCAGTGGCTGGGTACTAACTTAGTAACTTATCAAACAGACGAAGCTGGTCAGCCGGTTACCAAAATATTGGTTGAGCCATGTACTGATATCGACCAAGAGTTATACTTGGGTGCGGTTGTTGATCGCAGTAGTCGCCGCGTTGTTTTTATGGCTTCTACTGAAGGCGGTGTTGAAATAGAAAAGGTTGCTGAAGAAACGCCAGAAAAGATTATTAAAGCTGAAATCGATCCGTTAGTTGGTGCGCAGCCTTATCAAGGGCGAGAGCTAGCGTTTAAGCTGGGCTTAGAAGGAGTTCAAGTTAAACAGTTTGTAAATATCTTCTTAGGCTTATCGAAGCTATTTCATGAAAAAGATTTAGCATTATTAGAAATCAACCCGCTAGTCATCACCACCGAAGGCAACTTACATTGCTTAGATGCCAAGCTTGGGATTGATGGCAACGCACTATACCGCCAGCCTCAATTACGTGACATGCATGATCCAAGTCAGGAAGATGCGAGAGAGGCTCAAGCAGCCCAGTGGGAACTGAATTATGTTGCGCTAGATGGCAGTATTGGTTGCATGGTTAATGGCGCGGGCCTAGCTATGGGAACCATGGACATTATTAAGTTACATGGTGGCGATCCTGCTAACTTCCTAGATGTTGGCGGCGGCGCGACTAAAGAACGTGTTACTGAGGCGTTCAAAATCATTTTGTCTGATGATAATGTAAAAGCTGTATTGATTAATATCTTCGGCGGAATTGTTCGTTGTGACCTTATTGCTGAAGGTGTTATTGGCGCAGTTCAAGAGATGGGCGTGAAAGTACCTGTGGTTGTAAGGTTAGAAGGTAATAACGCTGAACTTGGTACTAAAGTATTAGCTGAAAGTGGATTAAATATTATTGCTGCAACTAGTCTTACAGACGCTGCACAGCAAGTTGTTAAAGCGGCGGAGGGTAAGTAATGAGCATATTAATTAATAAAGATACCAAGGTTATCTGCCAAGGTTTTACTGGTTCACAGGGAACTATGCACTCTGAGCAAGCGATTGCATACGGCACGCAAATGGTTGGTGGTGTAACTCCAGGTAAAGGTGGGCAAACACATTTGGATCTACCTGTATTCAACACCGTTAGCGAAGCGGTTGAAGCAACCGGTGCCGAGGCTACAGTTATTTATGTGCCTGCGCCTTTTTGTAAAGACTCAATTCTAGAAGCGGCAAACAGCGGTATTAAATTAATCGTTTGTATTACCGAAGGTATTCCAACACTGGATATGCTTGAGTGTAAAGTTAGCTGTGACCAGCTCGGCGTTCGCTTGATTGGCCCTAATTGCCCAGGTGTTATTACGCCAGGCGAATGCAAAATCGGTATTATGCCAGGCCATATTCATCTACCTGGTAAAGTTGGTATTGTTTCTCGCTCGGGTACATTGACTTACGAAGCTGTTAAACAAACTAGTGATGCGGGTTTTGGTCAGTCTACTTGTGTTGGCATCGGTGGTGATCCGATTCCAGGTTCAAGCTTTATTGATATCTTGGAATTGTTTGAAAAAGATCCTGCTACTGAAGCGATCGTAATGATCGGCGAAATTGGTGGTAACGCAGAAGAAGAAGCAGCAGCTTACATTAAGGCTAATGTGACTAAGCCTGTTGTATCTTATATTGCTGGTGTTACAGCGCCTGCTGGTAAACGTATGGGCCATGCCGGTGCGATTATTGCCGGTGGTAAGGGAACAGCTGCAGAAAAATTTGCAGCACTTGAAGACGCTGGTGTTAAAACTGTTCGATCACTTGCTGATATTGGTGTCGGCTTGGCAGAGATAACAGGTTGGAAGATAGCGTAAGTATCTTTTGTTAGATAAAAAGCCTCGCTTATAGCGGGGCTTTTTTGTGCCTAATGTTTGAGGTTTAGTTAAATTTATCTTTCCATACAATCGTGGCTATTCCGCCAGCAATGATTAGCACCATTCCTAAAACTGCGATCAGATTAGGGATTTCGTCCCATACCAACCAACCAATAAGGCCAGATACCAACACCGAGAAGTAGTTAATAGGCGCGATGGTACTAGCTTTGGCTAGTGAGTAGGCCTTCGTATACAAGCCAATAGCGCTATACATAGCGATACTGATTACAATAAGTATTAGCCAAACTCTAGCGGTAATACCGCCCATTGAACCAATAGCAAAAGGCAGTATTGCCACAGTAGACATGGCAAAATAATAGAACAATATTCGATGATTTGGCTCGGTCTCAGCCAGTTCCCCTGTTGAAACCATAGAAAATGACAGGCAAATAGCGCTTAAAAAGGCGACACCATGCCATGTAGTTCCTGAATCGCTCCCAGGCTGCAGTAGTAAAGCGATTCCAATGAACCCTATCACCAGCGGTATCCAGGTTATGCCACTGATTGTTTGCCTTAGCCATATCAGCATTACTAACGGGACGCACAGTGGCGCTGCTTGTCGCAGCAACATGCCGTCAACTAGCGGTATGTGCTTTAGCGAGGCATAGTAAAGATAAAAGCCCAAAACGCCGGCGATACCGCGCAGTAGGTGTAGAGCGAGTTTATCCGTTTTAAGAGATGCACTGCCTTTCTTCACTACTGCTGGCAAGCATAACAGCAACCCTACAGTGTACTGCACGGCAACAATCACTGTTGGTTCAACAATGTCAGCCATATATTTAACCGCTGCAGTGCTAATGCTGCCAATAACAACCATGGCAAACGACAGGCTGATAGCAAGTGATATATTTTGTTGTTGAGGCACAGGGTATCCAAGTACGAATTTGGCAATGATTTTAGTGCAAACAAGGCGATAACGCAGTGAAAGTCTTGAAATACTTTGAATAACCCCCATAAAGCATGCAGTTATTCTTTTGAATTAGAACGTACTAGGAGTTATACAGACATGGTTGAGAAAACTGCCGAAGAAAGCACTGCAACTGAAACAATGGGCTTTCAAACCGAAGCAAAGCAATTGCTACAGCTAATGATTCATTCACTGTACAGTAATAAAGAAATTTTTCTTCGTGAGCTGATTTCAAATGCTTCAGATGCCTGCGACAAATTGCGCTTTGAAGCGCTGTCAAATGCTGAGCTATACGAAGGTAATGGCGAGTTAGAAGTGAAAATCGACTTTGATAGTGATGCCAATACCATCACTATTAGTGATAACGGCATTGGCATGTCAAAAGACGAAGTAATTGCTAATCTAGGTACGATTGCTCGCTCGGGTACGGCTGAATTTATTAGTAACTTAAGTGGCGATCAGCAAAAAGACTCTGCGCTTATAGGCCAGTTTGGGGTAGGTTTTTATTCGTCTTTTATTGTGGCTGAACGCGTAGAAGTGCTTACTCGTCGTGCGGGTAGTGCTATTGATGAGGGCGTCCACTGGGAGTCTACTGGTGAAGATTCATTTAGCATAAATACTACTGACGTTGAAGCTCGTGGCACTCAAATCATTCTTCATCTAACTAAAGATGAAGCAGAGTTTGCTGATGACTGGCGTTTGCGCTCAGTAATCAAAAAATACTCTGACCATATTTCTGTGCCAGTACTAATGAAAGAGCGTAAAGCTCCGCCGGCTGACGGAGAAGAAGTTGATGACACGCCTGCAGGCTATGAGGCTGTTAACCAAGCTACCGCTTTGTGGACTCGTTCGCGTAGTGATGTAAAAAAAGCGGAATATAAAGAGTTTTATAAGCATGTATCACACGATTTTGATGAGCCATTAACATGGAGCCATAACCGCGTAGAAGGTAAGTTAGATTACACCAGTTTACTTTTTATACCGCGTAATGCGCCGATGGATTTATGGCAGCGTGATGGTATTCGTGGCCTGAAATTATATGTACAGCGCACCTTTATTATGGATGACGCTGAGCAGTTTTTGCCGATGTATTTACGCTTTGTTAAAGGCGTAGTTGATTCTGCTGATTTAAGTCTTAACGTGTCACGAGAAATTTTACAGCAAGATAAAGATGTTGATGCAATACGTTCTGCTTTAACCAAGCGTGTGCTAGATATGCTGGACAAGATGGCCAACAAGAAGCCTGAAGATTATCAACTCTTCTGGGACGCTTTTGGTCAGGTGATCAAAGAAGGTCCAGGAGAAGATTTCGCTAATAAAGAAAAGATTGCTAAATTAATTCGTTTTGCTAGTACCCATACTGATGTTGAGAAACAAGATCAGTCATTGGAAAGCTATGTAGAGCGTATGAAAGAAGGCCAGAACAAAATTTACTATGTAGTGACTGAGAATTTCAATACTGCAAAAAACAGTCCTCATTTGGAAGTTTTCCGCAAAAAAGGTTTAGAGGTTATTCTTTTCTCTGATCGAGTTGATGAATGGACTATTAATCACCTAAATGAGTATGACGGTAAAGCATTTCAAGATGTGACTAAAGGAGCGTTAGATTTAGGTGACCTTGATGATGACGAATCTAAAAAAGCTCGTGAAGAACTAGCCAAAGAGAAAGAAGGATTAGTTGAGCGGGTACAAGGCGTATTGTTTGAGCAGATTGAAGAAGCACGAGTAACTGACCGCTTAACTGAGTCACCTTGTTGTTTAGTCGTTGGTGAGAATGACATGGGAGCGCAGATGCGTCAGATCATGGAAGCTGCTGGTCAATCTATGCCCGCAACAAAGCCAACATTGGAGCTAAATCCGGATCATCCATTGATCCAAAAGCTTGAAGCCGAAGTCGATGAAGATCGTTTTGCTGAATTTGTTGAAGTGTTATTTAATCAAGCTCAATTAGCTGAGGGGGCTCATTTGGATGACCCAGCGGCTTATGTGCAAAAACTTAACAAGCTACTGTTATCACTTATTAAGTAACTAAAGTCGTAATCTAAACGGCGGCTTATAGAGTCGCCGTTTTTGTTTTTCTGCTACACTCAAGCTTCTTTTTTAACGAAGATTATTATGTCTAAACAACAGGTGGCAGTAATAGGCGGCGGCAGCTTTGGTACTGCAGTGGCTAATCTGATAGCTGAAAACGGTCACATGGTAAGCCTGTGGATGCGTAACGAGGTGCTTGCGTCAGAGATCAATTCGTCCCATTGTAATACTGATTATTTGCCAGGCTTTACTCTGTCACAAAATTTAACTGCATCATGTTCATTAGAGAGCAGTTTGGCAAAAGCTTCCTTGGTTTTTATGTCAGTGCCCAGTAAGTCTTGTCGTGAAATGGCAAAGGCGGTTAAACAATACATTCATCCCGCTGCAAAAGTGATTAGTACCACTAAAGGTATTGAGGCAGATAGCTTTAAGCTAATGAGTCAGGTATTAGCAGAGGAGTTACCTGAGCATTCTATTGGGGTGTTAAGTGGCCCTAATTTAGCCAAGGAAATAATGGCTAAGCATTTAACTGGTTCTGTTATTGCCAGTGCAGACGAAGAGTTAATTGGCTTAGTGCAAAGTACGCTCAGTTCTTCATTGTTCCGGGTGTATTCTGGCTCTGACATGTACGGTGTTGAATTGGGTGGCGCGCTGAAAAATATTTATGCAATTATGGCTGGTTTGGCCAAAGCATTAGACGTTGGTGAAAATACTATTGGTTTATTGTTAACTAGAGGTTTGGCCGAAATGAGTCGTTTCGCCGTGCCAATGGGAGCTAATCCGGGTACTTTTATTGGTTTGGCTGGTGTTGGTGATTTATTTGTTACTTGTTTGTCGCCTTTGAGTCGAAACTACCGAGTCGGATATGCACTTGGTCAAGGGAAGAACTTGGACCAAGTAGTGGAGGAGTTAGGGCAGGTCGCTGAAGGTGTTAATACTTTAAGTCTGGTCAAACATAAAGCGGATGAATTAGATATATACATGCCATTAGTGCAAGGCTTGTATGGAGTGATTTATGGCGGGCTAGCAATTAGTGAAGTGATTGAGTCAATGATGTCTGGTGAGCAAAACCAAGACGTTGAATTTGTCTGGGCTGGTCAGTAATGAATTTGTATATTATGCGTCACGGTGAAGCGAACTGGGATGCAAAAATTGATAGCGAACGATCATTAACCAGTATTGGTGAACAGCAAGCGATAACGATCGGTGAGTATCTTAATAGGGCGGATATTACTTTTGACCTTGCTGTAGTCAGCCCCTATAAAAGGGCACAGCAAACAGCTAACAACGTGTTGAAGCAATTTCCATCAGTGAAAAGAATTGAATCTACCGATATTACGCCAGAGTCTCCGATTTTTATTGCGCAAGAGAGCCTAGACGCCTTAGGTGAGACTAATGTTTTGTTGATTAGTCATCTGCCACTAGTCGCTAGCTTAACCGGTTATTTAACCGCTGCTGATGTTGCTAGCGATGGTCAATGTTGGACGCCGGCAACTATAGCGTATTTAACTGGTGATAATTTTTTACCCGGTTGTATGAAGGTCCAATGGATAAAATCGCCTAGCGAATTAGCGGATAATTTATGAGTAGTGGTTCAGTAGAGTTAAGTGGTCAGACAATACATTGGCAAACCTGGGGCGATGAAAGCGGCAGGCCGGTAATAGCATTGCACGGTTGGTTGGACAATTCTGAGAGTTTTATTAAGTTGGCACCACTATTAGAAGGTATGTTTATTGTGGCCATTGATTTACCTGGGCATGGTTATAGTGATCATCGCCCCTGGCCTGGTAGTTATAATATCTGGGATGATTTGATTGACATATTGGCGCTAGCTGATTGGTTTGGTTGGGGTAAGTTTTCCTTATTAGGACATTCGCGTGGCGCCATTATTGCTGCTCTGTTTGCCGCTAGCCAGCCACAGCGTGTTGAAAAATTAATCATGCTTGATGGGATTATTCCTGGTCCGGCGAAAGTCGAGGATACGGCAAAACAGTTGGGTAGATATTTGGCTCAACACTCCTTACGTGGCGAAAAAGTATCGCCCAGTTATCAACAATTTGATGATGCTATGAACGCTCGTTGTAAAGCGGCCAATATGACACTCTTAACTGCTAAGCCTATTTTAGATCGTGGTTTAGTACAGGGTGATGATGATCTATGGCGTTGGCGTAGCGATCCTAGACTAACAATGGATTCAGCGGTTAAGTTTTCGATTCAGCAGATAGACGCCTATGTGAAGGCGATTAGCTGTCCAGCTTTGCTTCTTTTGGCCAGCGAGGGTATCGCTAAACATGAGACCTTTATCGCTTTGTTATCCGGTTGGGATAATATTGAGAAAACTAATTTCGTGGGTAGTCATCATTTTCATTTGGAACCTGCGGCGAAACAAATTGCCGAAAAAATTAATGCTTGGTATTAGTTTAATGGTGATGTTAATAAATATCGCTAAAGCGACTAAAATAATTCACTGTATGCGTTTAATTACGGCATATGGCCAGCTAAAATAGCGTTGCTTTCAAGAGGGTTTAATTGTGGTCAAGCTTAGTTCAGTGATATCTGACTTACATACCATCAGGGACTTTGTTCGCTGGGGTATAAGCCGTTTTAATCAGGCTGATTTGTATTATGGCCACGGCACAACCAATGCTAAAGATGAAGCCTTGGTGTTAATTACTCATACGCTATTTTTACCGTCAGACATCGATGAAACCTTTTTTGACGCAAGGCTCACTGGTGATGAAAAAGAGCGGCTAGTAAAGTTGTTTAATCGCCGAGTCGATGAGCGTATTCCGGTGCCATATTTAACTGGTGAGGCATGGTTTTTAGGGTTGCCCTATAAGGTAGATAAACGCGTTATTATTCCTCGCTCGCCAATTGCTGAGTTGATCGAAAATTCATTCCAGCCGTGGTTGGGTGAGAATTATCCACAACGAATTTTGGATATGTGCAGTGGCTCTGGTTGTATCGGTATTGCTTGTGCGCATCAGTTTGAGGGCGCGCATGTTGATTTGATTGATTTGTCTGAGCAGGCCCTAGCAATTGCCAATGAAAATATAGCTATGCATGGGTTGGAATATACTGTGTCAGCAATAAAGTCGGATATGTTTACCGTGCTTAATAGCGAATATGACAAGTACGATTTGATTGTGAGCAATCCGCCTTATGTTGATGCGGGGGATTTTTATTCTATGCCCGTCGAGTTTAGTCACGAGCCTAAAATGG
>JBLHWB010000042.1:0-11400 GCA_047628915.1 Porticoccus sp.
CAGCGATTCTGGCTAATTGTGATCAACAGACTCAGCAAGCAGCAAAGAGCTACGGCCACCATTTAGGAATGGCATTTCAGTTAATTGATGACGTCCTTGACTACACTGGTGATGCAGCTACCATGGGCAAAAATGTTGGCGATGACTTAAACGAAGGCAAGCCAACTCTACCCCTAATACATGCGATGAAACACGGGTCTGTGCTCCAAAAAGAGCTTATCTACAATGCAATTGAATCCAAAAATAGTGACAATATCGCTGATATAATTTTAGCGGTTAACGAGACAGGGGCACTTGAGTACACTAAAAACATAGCGTTAGACCATAGAGACAAAGCTATAGCAAGCATTGCCAATTTTGCAGAATGCGAGCAAACAATACAGATGCACAGGCTAGCCGACCTAGCAGTACGACGAGATTATTAACCGACAACAATTTTAAGCTACTTGTATATTGGGAAGCTATATCGTGAGCAGGAAACAACCATTACCAACAAGCCCGGCGGTTGAAAAGCTTTCTGACAATTTGACCAAGCTATCAGCTATCGGCTTACGCAACATCTTTAAAGCAGACACATGTCGCCACCAAGACATGACTATCACTGCGGCAGGCTTAGACCTTAACTACAGCCACAACCTTATTGACCTTGAAACGACCTCCCTATTCAACCAACTATTCACAGAAAAGGATCTAAGCACTAAAGTTACGGCGCTATTTTCCGGCGAGCATGTCAATAATACCGAAAATAGACCAGCATTACATAGTGCAATTCGTGCAGCTATTTTGGGTAACGACGCGCCACAATCCGATATCATTCGAGCTGGCTATGAAAAAGCCAAAAACTTAGTAGCAAGAATTTATAATAAAGAATTTACAGCCGCAAATGATGAAGCGCTTACCGACGTTGTCAATATTGGTATTGGCGGCTCATACTTGGGGCCAAAGCTTGCTTGCGACACGCTAGCTGATTACGACCAAAACAAGGTTAATGTTCACTTTGTCGCTAATATTGACCCTAATGAAATGTCGGATTGCTTAGCCAAGCTAAATCCAGACACCACCCTATTCATTATTTCGTCAAAATCTTTCAGCACCGAAGAAACACTTAGCAACGCGAAAACCGCTATTAGCTGGCTTGGACAAGCTAGATTAAGCCAGTTATTTGCAGTGACCAGCAATATGGCTGCCGCAGTCAGGCTTGGAATACACAAGGATCACTGCCTGCCAATATGGGACTGGGTTGGCGGCCGTTATTCAGTTTGGTCAAATATTGCCCTGCCAGTTATGTTAAAAATCGGGTGCGCCAATTTTGAGCAGATGTTGGCTGGCGCTTATAACATGGACCAACATTTTCAGGCATCGACAGATGTGGCGCAGAATATGCCATTGATGCTGGCTGCGCTGGAAATTTGGCATGTTAATTTTCAAACCTACAACTCTCTGGCCATACTGCCATACAACTATCGCCTAAAAATGCTGCCCGATTATTTACAGCAGCTGACAATGGAGAGTAATGGAAAGTCAGTTGATCTAAATGGAAAGCCAGCTACCTACGCTACCAATCCAGTGCTGTGGGGCAGCGTTGGCACTGAAGGCCAACACTCATTCCATCAGCTTTTACATCAAGGCAGCAACACTATACCTTGCGACTTTATTTTGCCGATTCGATCGCTGGCGGATAATGATCAAGCGCAATTAAAACTAGTGGCAAATTGTTTAGCACAGCGACGCGCATTGCTAAGCGGTAAAAGCCTTACTGAAGTTGCGACTGAACTATTAAGCAAAGGTCTAGATAGTAAGACCGCCAGTGATTTAGCGCCGCATAAAACGATGACTGGCAATCGTCCAAGCAACTTAATCACATTGGATAAAATAACGCCCCAAACCCTTGGTGCGATACTTGCCTTGTATGAGCACAAAACTTTTGCCTGTAGCATATTGTGGAATATCAACCCATTTGATCAATGGGGGGTCGAGCTGGGGAAAAAAATTGGTGAAGATTTTTACGAACAACTGCAAAGCGATCAAACTGATTTAGTCAGGGCCATCAAAAATATTGACAACCCTAACTAATAATCTATAACTAGTTAACACCTAGCAGCGTGAGCAACTCGTCACGCTTCTCTTCCATTAACCCTACATCTGCCCGCGACTCAACATTAAGCCTAACAACAGGCTCTGTATTAGAGCTTCGCAGGTTAAACCGCCACTGCGCAAAGCTCATCGACAAACCATCGACATAAGACTCCTCTAATGCATCGCCGCGATAATGATCTGCAATGGCCGTTAACGCCCCTGCAGGATCTTCAATAGTATTATTAATTTCACCGCTGACCGGAAACTGGCGGGTACATTCTTCAACTAAACCTGCCAACCCATGTTTAGCGTCTGACACTAACTGAGCAACCAGCAGCCACGGAATCATTCCGCTATCGCAGTAAGCAAAGTCTTTAAAATAATGATGCGCACTCATTTCACCACCATACACCGCGTCTTCTGCACGCATCCGTTCTTTGATAAACGCATGGCCTGTTTTGCACTCAACCGATTGACCGCCCAAGCCTTCAACAATAGCTTGGGTATTCCAAGTCAGGCGAGGGTCGTGGACTATTTTCTCAGCTACGCTTGAGCGCTTGAGAAATGCCTCTGCGAGCAATCCAACCAGATAATATCCCTCAATGAACTCGCCGCGCTGGTCAAAGAAGAAACAACGATCAAAATCACCGTCCCATGCAATACCCATATCGGCATTATGCTCAATAACAGCAGCTCTGGTTGACTCCCTGTTTTCAACCAATAATGGATTTGGCACACCATTGGGGAAGTTTCCGTCAGGCATGTGATGGACTTTAATAAAAGTAAACGGCAAATACTGCTCTATCGCATCTATAACTGCACCGGCGCCGCCATTGCCGGCATTCACTACAATTTTAAGTGGCTTTAACTTGGTTAAATCAACATAGCTAAGCAGGTGGTTTATATAAGCTGGGCGAGTATCAATACTTTTTAATACGCCCTTATTTTCAACTACGCGAAATTCACCTTGCTCTGCCAGACGCTGGATATCGTTTAAACCGGTATCACCACTAATAGGCTTTGATCCTTCGCGCACAAATTTCATACCGTTATAATCCATCGGATTATGGCTGGCAGTAACCACTATGCCGCCATCCATTTCTTCATGGAATGTCGCAAAGTATATTTCCTCAGTACCGCACTCACCGATATGAAATACATCAACCCCTGAATCTAGCAAGCCATTGACCAAGGCATCGCATAGTTCAGGACTGGTAAGACGAATATCATGCCCCACCACTACATTTTTAGGCTTAACCACTTCGGCATATGCCCGCCCGATACGATAAGCAACATCGGCATTTAATTGATCTGGCACTCGACCGCGAACATCGTAGGCTTTAAAACAGGTGATTTCTTTTAACATTAATAACTCGCAGATTATGATTCTTGAGAATAGACGTTTTCATAAACATAGTTAGTCGCATCAACAAAGCCGTCAACACTGCCGCAATCAAAACGCTGCCCTTTAAATTGGTAAGCGATAACACAACCATTTTTTGCCTGCGTCATCAGTGCATCGGTAATTTGAATTTCACCATTTTTGCCCGCTGGAGTACTTTCAATTATGTCGAAAATATCTGGGGTCAAAATATAGCGCCCAATAATCGCAAGATTACTCGGAGCGTCTTCTGGCTTTGGTTTCTCAACCATATTGTCCACGCGATACAAACCTTCGCTTAGACTTACTCCAGCAATAACACCATATTTGTGGGTCTCATCAGCCGGCACTTCTTGAATTGCGACGATACTGCAACGAAACTGCTTATAGAGCTTGGCCATCTGCGCCATAACACCGTCGCCGTCATTAAAGCAAAGATCATCCGCCAAAATCACTCCAAAGGCCTCGTTACCGATTAGCGTTTTACTGGTCAAAATTGCATGACCCAAGCCTTTCATTTCACGCTGACGGGTGGCCGAAAAAGTAGCCGTATCTAAGATTTGGCGAATTCCTTCAAGATAACTCTCTTTGCCCGATCCTTCAATTTGATGCTCCAATTCATAACTCACATCAAAGTGATCCATAATTGCCCGCTTACCGCGACCAGTGACAAAACCGATGTCTGTCATGCCAGCTTGTATAGCTTCTTCCACGCCATACTGAACTAGCGGTTTGTTAACAATCGGCAGCATTTCCTTGGGCATTGATTTTGTTGCAGGTAAAAATCGAGTTCCGTAGCCGGCAACTGGGAATAAACACTTTTTAATCATTTCTATTTGCCTCGCCCGTAGATATCTTCAAATCGCACAATATCATCTTCACCTAAATAACTACCTGTTTGTACTTCGATGATTTCTAAAGGCACCACGCCAGGGTTAGTCAGTCTGTGCTTATGCCCCAAAGGTATATAAGTAGACTGATCTTCCCCCAACAGTGTTTCATTGTCATTACACTCTACTAGCCCAGTACCTTGGACCACAATCCAGTGCTCTGCTCGGTGGTGATGCATCTGTAAAGATAAGCGAGCGCCAGGACTAACAATAATACGTTTCACCTGAAAACGGCCGGCGTTAACCAAGGATTCATAAGAACCCCAAGGTCGATAGACTTTAATGTGAGTATCAGCTTCTGTCCGCTTGGCGGCCTTTAAACGATTAACAATATCTTTAACATCTTGCACACAATGCCGATCAGCCACTAACACCGCATCAGCCGTCTCAACCACCACTAAATCCTCTACACCAACTGTTGCAACCAGACGCGATTCACTGCGAATGTAGCTGTTTTTAGTGGCCGAAAGCTCTACGTCACCACGTGTAACATTACCCTCCGCGTCTGTATCACCAATTTCCCATAACGCCGACCAAGTGCCCACATCACTCCAACCTACGGACATTGGAACCACTACCGCAGCCGATGTTTGCTCCATTACGGCATAATCAATTGACTCTCCGCGACACAGCGCAAAAGCCTCTGAATCTAAGCGGATAAAATCTAAATCTAACACTGCTTGTTCATAAGCATCATTAGACGCGTCAAAAATATCTACCGCGTATTTTTTTAGCTCTTCCAAATATTTCTTTGCCGGCAACATAAACATACCGCTATTCCAGAGATAGCTGCCATCATCAATGTATGACTGGGCGGTTTGTGCATCTGGCTTTTCGACAAACTCAGCGACCTTAAACCCCTCTCCCTCTGCGCTGCCTCGGCGAATATAACCAAACCCAGTCTCAGCGGCTGTTGGCACAATACCAAAGGTTACCAACGCACCTTTTTCAGCCAATGCCAGGCCGCTGGCTACACATGCCCGAAAGCTTTCAGAATCTTCAATAACATGGTCAGCGGGCAATACTAAAAGCACTGCATTGGAATCGTCTGTTAATGCGTGCAGCGCTGCCACTGCAACGGCTGGCGCCGTATTTCTACCAACTGGCTCCAAAACAACCGAGGCATCAACTATTCCAGCCTCTCGCAGTTGTTCTGCAACAATAAATCGGTGACTTTCATTACAGACAACTATCGGGGCAGCAGACTCGACACCATCTAAGCGCGCAAAGGTCTCCTGCAGTAAACTCTTATTTTCATCGGCTAATGGCAAAAACTGTTTAGGGTAAGACTCGCGAGAAACTGGCCACAATCTACTACCAACGCCACCGGATAAATATACAGGGTATAACATTCAACTAAAGCTCCATTATCTTGGAATTGAATTCCTATCTAAAAATCTATTTGCCCCAGCGCCGTCGCTACAGGGAGCGGGAAGTATAACAGCACAACCCACATATGTGTTAAGCTCGCCGCCTATAACTGCATCCCATAGAGAGAATTTATACTTTGCCTTTAACAGACCAACATTCGTTTAGCACACAAGAATTAATTGATTGCGGGCACGGCAACCTATTTGGAGCTGGCAACGCTAAATTACCTACCGACAACATGCTAATGGTAGATCGAATTAACCTCATAAGCTTGGAAGGCGGAAAGTATGGCAAAGGACAGATACAAGCCGAATTAGATATAAATCCTGACTTATGGTTCTTTGACTGTCATTTTCCCGGCGACCCAGTAATGCCTGGCTGCCTAGGTTTAGATGCCATGTGGCAGTTAGTTGGTTTCTTTTTAGCATGGAAAGGCAATCCTGGGCGCGGCAGAGCATTAGGGGCTGGCGAAATAAAGTTCACCGGACAGGTATTACCGACGGCGAAAAAAGTTAGCTACCAGATTGACTTAAAACGCGTTATTGAGCGTAAATTAGTTATGGGGATAGCAGACGCCACGCTAACCTGTGACGGCAAAGAGATATACCAAGCAAATGACCTAAGAGTCGGCGTATTCACCAATATGGATGCAATGACCTAGCGTATCAAATAAACCGGCATACATATAAACCGAGGCAACTATGAGACGGGCAGTAATAACAGGTATGGGCGTAGTTTCATGTATCGGCAATGATCTTGAAACCGTAAAACAATCCCTTATTGATGGTAAATCGGGCATTCAATTCATGCCTGAATACAAAGAAATTGGGATGCGCAGCCACTTATGCGGCAAAGCTGAAATCGATGCGAAAGAGCTAATCGATAGAAAAACCTTACGCTTCATGGGTGACGCAGCAATTTATTCTTATGTTGCAATGCAGCAAGCCATTGATGATTCGGGCTTAACTGAAGAGCAAGTATCTAACCCTCGCAGCGGCATAATCGCTGGCTCCGGCGGGGCCTCGGCCGAGAATATTGTAGAGTCAGCCGATATTGTTAGAGCCAAAGGCGTTAAACGCGTTGGGCCATATCGGGTCACTCAAACCATGGGGTCAACTGTGTCCGCATGTCTAGCGACACCGTTCAAAATCAAAGGCGTTAATTACTCGATTTCTTCGGCCTGCGCCACTAGCGCCCACTGTATAGGGGCTGGCTTAGAGCAAATACAGCTTGGCAAGCAAGATATTATCTTCGCTGGCGGCGGTGAAGAAGAACATTGGACGCTATCGTGCCTATTCGACGCCATGGGCGCGCTTTCAACTAAGTACAATGACACCCCAGAGCAAGCATCACGTGCCTATGACGCTAACCGCGATGGGTTTGTAATCGCCTCCGGCGGAGGCATGGTTGTGATAGAAGAGCTAGAGCACGCCAAAGCTCGCGGCGCAAAAATATATGGCGAAATCGTCGGCTATGGCGCCACATCAGATGGCTATGACATGGTGGCTCCAAGTGGTGAAGGCGCCACTCGATGCATGCAACAGGCTATGTCTACAGTAAGCGGCGAAATTGACTACATTAACTCACACGGCACCTCAACGCCGGCCGGTGATATGGCTGAATTAAAAGCAGTTAAAGCCGCGTTTGAGGGCAAAACAATACCCAGAGTAAGTTCGACTAAATCATTGGCAGGGCATTCTCTTGGCGCCACCGGCGTACTCGAAGCGATTTTCAGTCTAATCATGATGGAGAACAATTTCATTGCGGCATCGGCTAATATTGACGATTTAGATCCAGAGGCCGGCGATATCCCCATCGTCACTAAACGGGAAGACAATGTCACGTTAAACCGGATTATGTCTAATAGCTTCGGCTTTGGCGGAACCAATGCAACTTTAGTATTTGAACGCTACTCAGACTAACCCAATAAACGCTACTAATCTGCGCTATCAGAGTTGCTCTGATAGCGCTTTTTTATAGCCGTCGTCAATGCTGAACGCCAAGCTCGCTGTTTAACACCGAATGCTTCTAGGATTTTTTTGCAATCTAATAATGGATATTTGGTAGCACCTTGGCCAGACAAATTGTCAACTTCAATCAGCTGAACCCCGTCTAAATCTACCTCCCCGTACTGAGAAGCCAAGGCAATCAAGGTATCAGTAAACGCCATACTGCTGGTTACTTCTGAACCACTATAGTGGTAGACCCCCCAGCAGTCTGCGCCATAATATAACTGCCAGACAACAGTATTTATGACTCGCGCAAGATCTTCTGCGGGCGTTGGCGCACCGTCTAAATCCGCTTGCAGCTTGATTTCGCGACCACTTTCAACATACGTTAACAAGCGATCAAGAAAACCCTCGGGGTTAGACCCAAACACCCAGCCACTGCGCAAGATACAGGCACGATTAACACCGCTCTGAATTATTTTCTCAATGTGATAAAGCCGACTGCCAGCATCATTAGTGGCATTAATTTCATCAGTTTCTACATATGGAGCTTCTTTACAGCCGTCAAATATTTGCGAACTTGAAATATGCACTAATGCCGCCTCAACAGACACCACTGCCACCGTTAATGCTTCAATCCATTGCACGTGAGCATCATCCACTGCGCCAATATACGCTAGCCCAGGGGTGTAGCAATTAACTACAAAATCGGGCGTGTGCTTAACCACCGCTTCGCCAGCATCCTCAATATTACTCTTGGCCAGCGCAATACAGTCAATTGCCTCTTGCGCCAAAAACAACTCGCACAAACCATGACCAATTGAACTATCAGAACCTAAAACTAAAACCTTCACAGCCACCCTTAACATTGAATATAACAATAAACATTCACTACAAAATAACCTGTAATTGCAGTGACATCAAATTGCAATTAACAAACCTTGCTAGCCATAAAAAAGGCCTGTAAATACAGGCCTTTTTCTAAGCTGAAGTAATCCTAGAAGGGAATATCATCATCAAAATCGTCCATTGCGGCTGGCGCTGTTGCGGCTTGGGGCTGCGCTGCCTGCTGCTGCTGCGGAGCCTGATTTGAATACTGCCCAGCAGGCGCTCCCATTCCGCCCTGCGCGCCTTTACTGTCAAGCATCTGCATTTCACCACCCACAATCTCAGTGGTATAACGCTTCACGCCATCTTTTTCCCACTCGCGAGTACGCAGTGAGCCTTCAATATAAACCTTTGAGCCTTTTTTCAAATACTCGCCAGCAATTTCAGCTAGGCGATTAAAAAATACCACTCGGTGCCATTCGGTGCGTTCCTGAGGTTGGCCTGTTTGCTTGTCCTTCCAAGTCTCTGAGGTAGCAATGGTTAAGTTAGTTACAGCACCGCCAGATGGCATATACCTTGTTTCGGGGTCTGCTCCACAATTTCCAATTAACGTTACTTTATTAATACCCCTAGCCATATCTTATCCTCTCTTTAGCTGCTGTATGGTCCCCGCCCAAGATTAGACGAAGCAAATTTTTATTCTAAGCAACAAACTATAACTGAATCAACCTTGACCCGCCATCACCCGATCAAACGAAGCTCTATTAAACTGAGCGGGGCTTGTTTTAAGGTACATAAGTGCTGCAGATGAATCGATCATCACATCTAAAACACCCTCAATCGCCAGCAAGTTATCGGTTAATTTTTCTAGTTCCAAGCCTTTATCATTTAGTGAAATAACGATGGTTTTTCCTACTACGGGCACAGACATGCCTAACGCAACTGACAACCACACAAATAATACCAAACCACATAAGATAAATATCGCAACAGGCCCATATAAAGCCATCGCTAAACCACTTAAAGCGCCACCGGCAAAAATACCTAAGAACTGACAGGTAGAGTACACCCCCATTGCGGTCCCTCTGCCGCCGGCAAACACTTGCCGACTTACCATTGACGGCAATAATGCTTCTAGCAAATTAAAACCAACAAAAAATACAAATAGCGCCGTAACTAAAACAATGCCATTAGCGGC
Source organism: Porticoccus sp. (assembly GCA_047628915.1). Lineage (GTDB taxonomy): Bacteria > Pseudomonadota > Gammaproteobacteria > Pseudomonadales > CAWVSB01 > CAWVSB01. The sequence goes on from JBLHWB010000042.1 coordinate 9,694, forward strand.
CCCCAATGCTAATAATAATAACGCCGCTAATAAAACCGCCACAGCAGCACAAAATACCCGTTTCAAATTGCCACTCTTATCGGCATAAATCATTGCCGGCAACATTAAAACAAAAGACAAACCCAGCACCGGTAAATACACTTTCCAATGGGCCTGAACATTAACGGCCAACACATCGACCAATAGTATTGGGATAATTGAAAACAATGCCGTCAACACAAAGTGTAAGCTGAATATACCCAAATTTAATCGCAGTAAGTCCTTATCAGCCAGCACCCGGCCGAACAACTCCTTGGCAGGACTGACTTCTTTATTGACTACTTTGGGCTGTGAAGGGACCGCAAACCACAGCAAGCCAATGGCTAATAGTGACAATACGGCGGTAAACCAGAACAATCCTACCAAACCATAAGTGGCGGAAACTAGCGGCCCCAAAATCAATGACAGCGCAAAGGTAAGACCAATACTCATCCCTATCGCGGCCATCGCCTTGCTACGCTGCTCTTCACGCGTTAGATCTGCCACCAACGCTAACACTGTGCTGGCCACCGCCCCCGCACCTTGTATCGCTCGTCCAATAACAACGCCAACCGCAGTATCGGCAGTAGCAGCAACAACACTGCCAATAAAAAAAACAAGCAGTCCAATAGTAATCACCGGCTTACGCCCCCAGCGGTCCGACCATAAGCCAAACGGAATCTGCAGCAATGCTTGGGTTAAGCCATAGGCGCCCAAGGCAAGCCCCAATATCGCCGGCGAATAGCCCGGATAGGCACCCAGATAGATAGCAATAACCGGCAGCACCATAAACAAACCGAGCATACGCACTGCATACAGCGCCCCTAAGGATGCCACAGCAGTGCGTTCGGCAGCAGTCATCGCCGATGATTGGGGAACAATAGTAGCTGACATCAATAAGAAAACGCTGAAGTTTAAAGAACGGCAATATTACCAGTAAATACTTGGCTAAGAAACGATAACACCACGATATAAAAGATTACTGTTAACCGCTACCTGAATAGGTGAGTTACAAAAACACTCACCGCTCTATAGTCACCGAGGTAATAGCAACAACTGCTACAAGGATGTAGCAGCGAAGTCACAAAGGAGTGCCTCTTATGAACAATTATAGTCTCCCTCAAAAGAACCAACAGCGCGGCATAACATTACTAGAGCTTTTGGTAGCAGCCAGCCTTTTTGCAATTTTATCGACTATCGCCGTTTCTGGCCTACTTGCACTCGCAACTAACTTTAATGTTATGGCAGACAGGAGCAGCTTGTTAACACTGATTAAATCGGCCAGGCATACTGCAATAACCAACAATACTTACACTACAATTTGCCGCCTCAAAGCCAATGAATGCGCTGACTTCTCAAGCCCACTGACGGCTTTCACCGACACCAATAATAATCAAACCCTTGATACCACCGAAACCGTCATTGCCAAAACAACATTAGACGCCAACGCAACCATATATTGGAACCGTCACCACCGTCTTAGATTCGGACCCAATGGCCGCGCCGGCGGATTTAATGGCACTTTAAGATATTGCGCCGACAGTAAGAATTTTGCCGTCATTATCTCTAGAGTTGGCCGATTGCGCATACAAAACGCCGCTTCATGCGGCTAACTCGCCACTCGTCCTAGTATTTTCACCTATCATCAGGCAAAGATTGGCATTCGTTTCTGACTAAAATATAACGTAG
>JBLHWB010000043.1:0-11315 GCA_047628915.1 Porticoccus sp.
AATTAAAACCAAAAGTATACATATCAGAATCAGATCGAATGCCTGGATATCGAAATAAGTCCCAAGTTCCGCCTACTTCCTGTCTTGCTTCAATAATTGTATAGCTGCGGTCAGGACTATTTTTTTGTAAATGATAAGCCGTGCCAATGCCAGAAATACCAGCTCCTACAATTAGTACATCTACATGGTTAACACTCATAATTCATACTCAGCGCGAAAATGGTAGTTTATAGCTAGGACAATTCTAACGAACTGACCCGATGTATATTAGGAACAACTCTACGGTCAGTAATATTTATTAACGCAAGTATAACCAGCGCGCGCAAAAAGTCTTGTCACCGTAGTGACAAGGACATCATGTAAAGCATGTAAGTATTATTCATTGATACCAAGTAATTCAACATCAAAGATCAATGTCGAGCCTGGCTGAATACTGCCTGCACTACGATTACCATAAGCAAGGTGACTAGGAATAAACAATCTAAATTTATCGCCCACTACCATTAACTGAAGCCCTTCAGTCCAACCTTTAATTACCTGATGCAGACCAAAAGAAATAGGCTCGCCACGTGCAACTGAACTATCAAACACTGAGCCGTCAAGTAAAGTACCGTGATAATGAACCCTTACAGTATCTTTAGCCGATGGCTGGACTGTGCCTACGCCTTTACTTAATACTTGATACTGCAGACCTGAATTAGTTACCTGCACGCCTTCAGCTAATTCATTAGTCGATAAAAACAACTCGCCACGCGCGATATTTTCCTGCGCCCATTGTTTATTACTCATCGAACGTATAACTAAAAAACCAACAATCACTACCGCAATAATTACAAAAAACATCTTAGCCACAAACATCACCTAACTAGTTGAGGACACGCAGTTTAGCGTGAGGAAAATAAATAAAAACTCTATTGTTAGAGTTTAATCGAACTGCTGCTTTAATAATTCAAATGAGCGCTTTCTATCTTCTAAATAATACATATTGGTCACTGCCATAATCTCATCGACTGCAAATTCAGCCGCCACCGCCTGAACTTTTTCTTTAACTTGTTGCGGAGTACCTACTGCGCGCAACCGTGATCTTGATTGGATAAATTGCTCTAGCTGACCTGATATAGGGTAAAGCTGGGCTTCAGCTGGAGTTAAAAAAACGCCGTTAGTTTGCCCCGTAATAAAGCGAAAGAAGTTAATATCATGGGTGACTTGCAACGCTTTGGCTTGCTCAAATGTATCGGCACAGAACACGCTAATGGTAAGAATGACATAAGGCTCTGGCCACAACTCACTGGCCTGAAATGCCTGGCGATAATATTGAATCAAGCCAGCATCTGCCTGCGGATTAATAAATGCAGCTAAGTTATAGGGTAAACCTCTGATTGCGGCCAATTGTGCGCTATCAGGACTAGAGCCCAGCATCCACAAAGGCAGCCCTGGTGGCGGTTTAGGGCTAACAATGGGCTTTGCATTGGAGTTCCATAGGTAATCACTCAGCTGCTCTACCAGCTGTGGAAAGCGTTCAAACTTGGGTTTGCCATCAGTCGCTAACGCCATCGCAGTTGCCATATCAGCACCGGGCGCACGCCCTACCCCAAGGTCTACTCTATCTGGATACAAATTAGCCAGCATAGAAAAAGTCTCAGCGATTTTGTAAGCGCTATAGTGCGGCAACATAATACCGCCAGAGCCTATTCTTATGGTATTTGTCGCCGCACCAATTGCCGCCAACAGGACTTCTGGTGCACTCCCTGCAACTGATGGAAAGGCATGATGTTCAGATACCCAAAAGCGCTCATAGCCTAATTGCTCTGCCCACTTCGCCATTACTAGGGTCTCTTGCAGCGCCGCACTAGACTCGTCCGCAGAGCGGGCTAAAGACTGATCTAAAACCGATAATTTAAATGTCATCATTTGTCACTGAGTTAAAGACCACCAGTATAGATAATCCTTCGCTAACAAACATTAGTTGCTGTGATTTGGACACAAATAACTTATTTTATGCCAATTCAACAGACCGATAAGTTTAACGCTGCAAACACTATTAATGCACCCTAGGGCTATTGGGGTATCTGTTCAGATAAAAGGTAGTTAAAAACGACAGGCATAAAAAAACCACCTTTCGGTGGTTATTTTTATTAGCTAAGTGGCGGACCGGACGAGACTCGAACTCGCGACCTCCGGCGTGACAGGCCGGCATTCTAACCAACTGAACTACCGGTCCGCAAAACCGATTGTACCTAGCTAATTCTTGTTGAAGCTGGTGGGTGATGACGGGCTTGAACCGCCGACCCTCGCCGTGTAAAGGCGATGCTCTACCAACTGAGCTAATCACCCGATCGGCTTCAACGGGCGGCATTCTACTGTATTCATCAATGTTGTCAAACAGAAAATGGCTGTTTAGCGATTATATTATCGACTCTGATTATTAATTAAATAAACTGTTTATTCCTTAAGCAATTACTGAGCTGCAAAGCAATCTATGACTAAGAGTGGTAAGGCCGATAATTGTTATAATCGCTACCCATTTATTCTCCAGCATTGATAAGTAAATCCATGGTAAAACCTAACAACGTTAACTTTGCAGCATCACTCCATTGACTAGCGGGTGTGTAGCGACGATAAATGTGTGCCTGCGACGATTAATCTTGAAATCTGACAAACCATGTCAGAGGCCCGTTACAAACACCGCTGGCTGGTTAATAGACCGTTATTAGATCAAACGACTAGTTAGGCAAACAATAGAACAATTTGATCATGACTGGTAAAAAAACGGCAGGCTTAGTTAACTGACGGCAGGGAGAATAATTGCAGCTAGGTAAAAAATAAGTTACAGCCCTAACCAGTCAGGCTAAGCAAGCTAGAAATATGCCTAACTGGTACTAAACTGAGTATCTATAAAGACGCGGAGTGACGCATTGATTTGGGTACAAAAGTGGCCACTTACGCTACACACTAATAACTACGTAAACTACTTATGTGGAACAATTACTGTAACTTTATGCACATTTTAGAATAAAACACCTAAATAAAAGGGTTAAAAGCTAATTCAGCGACTAATATACTACAAAAAATCTCCAAGCTATTGTTTTATATAACTTTAACACCACTGATTAAAAAACAACCAATCTGCTAATAACAGCTGATTTTCTGTATTAAGAGCGCCAAAAAAACAACTTATACCCACAGTTATCCACAGATTCTGTGGAAAAAATCATGCTAGAAATCACATTAGATTAGTGGAACAAAGCTATTAAGTGATTACTCAGAATTTGGGATCAAAACCATTTTCCCAGGCACATCGGCGCGATCTATCAAGTGATGGATTTCCACCGCATCTTCTAATGGCCGCTTACCGGCAATCGCGGGCTTTAGCGTGCCCTCTTTTAGCATTGCAAACAAAGTCTGTAAATCTTCTGCAAACAGCTGAGGGTTCTTTTCACGATCTTTTTGAATATTATAAAAAATCGATTGCTTGCCGTTGGGTAGTAGCTTCCATAACACCATTAGCTTTAGGAAACCTAACAGCAGCGATGGCAACTTCTCCTCACCGGTGGTCATTTGCAAAGCGCCAAACGCGATCAACGTACCACCCTTGGCAAGACAACTGTATGACCGAGACCAACTCTTGCCACCAATTGTGTCAAACACCCCGTCAACCCCTTGCCCCTCGGTAAGAGTGTTAATTCGTTCGACAAAATCTTCATTTTGATAATCAATCGGAATGCCGTTGAATTCCTTTACTAATCCATGCTTGCCGAGAGACGCAGTACCGTAGGCTGTCAGGCCCATCATTCGGGCTAAGTCGAGCATGGCTGTGCCAACAGCGCCGCCAGCAGCATGAATTAAGATTGACTGACCCGGTTTGAATTCTCTTATCCGTGTCAGCATTTGGTAGGCTGTGGTGTAGGACAAAATCATCGCTACTGCTTTAGCAGGATCTAAACCTTCTGGCGCAGTGATTACTCGATTAGCATCAACGCATAAATACTGAGCATAAGAACCGATCACCGGCATGTCGGCAACGGCTTGGCCTACAGTAAGATTAGTAACGCCCTCGCCTAATTTATCAACCACACCAAACCAGTCGTAACCCAGTGTAAATGGCGGCTTATCTTTTACATCTATATATTGGCCTTGACGAATAATGGTATCGGTAAAACCGGTGCCGGCGGCAAGCACCTTGACTCTAATCTCGCCAGCTTGTGGCTCTGGCAATTGGTCGTCTTCTACTAAGTGAAGAACTTCAGGGCCACCAAACTCTGACACCTCAATACGCTTATTAGCCATTAATTACGCTCCAATTATTCGGCGTGCACGCCATGTCCACGAAAGTTTTTATAAAATTCCTGCAGCGCGGCAATATCGGCGTCTTGATCACCGGTAGGATAAAACGTCTCACCAAAGCCGCCCGTTTTGTTGGGGTAGTCAACATAGGCAGGGACAATGGGCACACCAGCTTTTAGCGCGATACGATAAAAACCGGTTTTCCATTTAGTGACTTTGCTACGAGTCCCTTCTACCGGAATAATTAACGTAAACTGTTCACGTCGGTTAAATTCATCGGCCATTTGCTCAACAATATCTTTGGCATCGTTGCGATTAACCGAAACACCACCAAACCAGCGCGAAAAAATACCCATAACTGGCCCAAACAATGTGTGCTTACCCATCCATTTCACTTGCATATGGCGGCTAAAGGCGATGCCCAACATGGCAGGAAAATCCCAATTGGTTGTGTGCGGCGCTGCAATTAACACATAGTGCGGAATGTCAGGCGGATGTCCAACAACCTTCCAACCTTTAGCCCACATACAAAAACGCGCCAGCCAATGGAAACAATAAGACAACACTGGCGTATTAAAAATATTCATAAACGACAACCAACTATTAAGTAAAGTCTGTTAAAACAAGTCCATCGCACTGCGCAACACCATTACCCATAGCGCAATACAACTAAATAAATACGCCGCAAATCGGTGATTTACATTGTTATAGCTGCACTGAACAATGCTGTGCAAGACTCTTAAGCCTACAAATGCCCATGCGCAATTAATCGCTACGCTGTCGGCAGTGCCGGTGGCATATAAATAAAAACACATAATGTAAAACAGCACAGGTACTTCAAATAGGTTTTTAAAATTATGCCCTGGATAACGCGCATAATTGGGTAGTAAACTATCAACAGCGTCCGGCGTATTGATGGCATCTGGTTTAATTTTAAGCTCACCAATTGCTTTAAAGCGGGTAATAAATAAAACGATCCACACCACAAAAGCTAATAGCAACATAGCTAACACAGGTGTCAAAATTGCTGTCTGTCCGATGCTGATATCCATAATATTATCCTTGGTTTTGTTCCAATTGTGCAGTTATAACAACACACTAATCTTCGAAATTAGTCTCGCCACTAATACCAATCATCAAATCGGCCGAGCTCAACATACCTGCATTCCAGGTAGCAATATAATTCAAACTATCTTCAACACTGTGGTCGCGGGTATAGCGCATCATTTCTTTGGTGCCACGTATAGATAATGGCGACTTGGTTGCAATCTCTGCGGCAATGGCTTGCACGCCTGTCATCATTTGATCTTTATCTGCATACACTTTATTAGCCAAACCCATGCTTACTGCTTCTGCGCCAAAAAATGTTCTACCCGTATAGGCTAATTCGCGCACAATACCGTCGCCAACCAGCTTAGGTAAACGCTGCAGAGTACCTACATCAGCTACCATGCCAATATCAATTTCTTTAATTGAAAAATACGCATCCTCGGTGCAGTAACGCATATCGCAACAGGTGATCATATCAATAGCCCCGCCCACACTGGCACCGTGGATTGCGGCTAACACTGGTTTTCTGCATTGCTCTATAGCCGTTAAGTTGGCTTGTAAGCGCTTAATCGTTAACCGTAACTGCTCTGCCTTTCGGGCAGGCTCCATACCATCGTCCGTTAAATTACCAAACATACCTAAATCAATACCGGCGCAAAAGTTTTTCCCTTGTCCAGCAAGAATAACAACACGAATATCAGACTCTAGATCAATCCATTCAAAACACTGTTGTAATTCTGCCCACATAGTAACGCTCATGGCGTTAGCCTTTTTGGGTCTGGCCAATTCTACAGTGGCAACGTGGTTATTAATGTCAACGGCCAATGTTTCAAAGTTCGGTTTAGTCATAGCTTCCTCTGGTAAATAAAATACTGAATTAAGATGTAGACCAATATCTAACATAGTCAGCAGTGGCTAACTCCGGCAATGGCTTAGCCTTACAATCACGAGTGCCTATGTATAAAAATCCCACTAGCTCTTCGTTACCGGCAAAGCCAAGCCCCTGTCTAATTAACGGATTAAAACAAAGCGAGCCAGTGCGCCAAACCCCCGCATAACCTAGTGCATGTAGCGCCAGTAAAATGGCATGGGCCGATGTACCAGCAGAAAGCTGCTGCTCTATCAGTGGTACTTTTGGATGCTCTTGAAGATGCGCTGCCACCGCAATAATCATCGGCGCACGCAATGGTTTCGCCGCCAGTTTTTGCTGCGCATCAAGGTCCAGCGCTACACCGTCGGCAAGTTTGGTGGCAACAAATAGTTCACCCAACTGCTGGCGTGCGTCGCCACTAATTACCGCGTAACGCCAAGGGCGCAATCTGGCATGGTCTGGTGCCCGCAATGCAGCCTGAAAAACCGTTTCCAGCTGGGCAGGATTAGGGGCAGGCGCGCACAGTTTGGGCGCTGAATTTCTGGTTAACAGCGCTTCAATAGCATCCATTAAAAAACTTACCTTAGGGTTAGATTTCTGTCAGACACGGATTATAGGTAGCTGACTGGAGTTTGCCCAGTAACTTATCCAATTTATCTGCTTAGGCGTGCTGCATTAAAAATACTAGAATACTGGCCAATATTTCCGCTAACCACGTTTGACACGCCAACCACCATGGGGGTGAGTTTTGTATCTCCCAATCTTCGTTGGCCTTATGCAATACATAGGCTTTTACGTTGCGAGCTTCCGCTTGGGTCAGGTCAGCCTTAAAGTCTGGCATACCAGCCTCTTGCATCATGCCATTGAGCACAACATCATCAAATTTGTCATACCAGATATTATCTAAACGGCGCAAATCAGGCACACTGCCATCAGACACCAGCATAGCGCCATGACACCGCGCACACAGTGCCATGTATTTTGCGCCGCCGGCCATTAGTTCATCATCTGTCACATCCATTCTGGCGGGTGGTGCTACCCGCGCAGCCACATCGTCAAATAGCGGTAAAGCGCCATTGGCACCTAGCTTGAACACTAATAATCGACGAACCGTTGACGACGATGGTGTTTCCATCCCTATCATCATACTCAAGCCGCCGCCGCGCCCTGCCAGCACCGCTACATATTGCTCACCATCTACCGAATACGTAACCGGCGAGGCCATGATTCCCTGCTGCGCATCAAACTGCCAAATTGCTTCACCGTTAGTCGCATCAAAAGCGACCAGCTGATTAGCGCTATTACCCTGAAAAACCAAATTACCGGCGGTGGCTAAAACACCCCCATTACCAATAATAGGGTTTGGTGCGCGCCACACTTCACGCTGTGTTACTGGGTCCCATGCCAATAAATATGAGTCTACCGAGGCGCGCATAATTGCCTGCGTAATAATATGTCCAAACGGCGATGCGTTAGTTTTGTAGCCTAGATTCCATTGGCGTGGATTAAAAAGATACTCATCTTGATTTTCTATTGGCGCCATAAAGTCCAATGCTGGAATATAAACTAAGCCAGTATCTGGGCTATAGGCCATGGGGTGCCAATTATGTCCGCCTAAGCCAGTCGGCTTTAGATTAAACGGCTGGTCTACATAGCCGGCTCCTTCAGCTTCAACAGGTCTACCCGTTGTCATGTCATAATGCGTTGCCCAGGTTACTGGCACATAAGGCTCTGCTGACAGCAGCTCACCGCTAACTCGATCTAAAATAAAGAAGAAGCCATTTTTAGGCGCTTGCATAATTACCTGCCGGGCCTGCCCTCTCCACTCTATCTCAGTCAGTATCAGTGACTGGGTAGCAGTAAAATCCCAACTGTCGGCTGGTGTTTGCTGATAATGCCAAACGTATTCACCGGTTTGTGCTTTAACTGCAACAATGGATGACAAATATAAATTGTCGCCACCACCAGGGCTGCGCATTTCACGGTTATGGGGCGCGCCATTGCCAACACCAATATATAAAAGATCTAATTCAGCGTCATAAGCAAACGAATCCCAAGCAGTACCGCCACCACCCATCTCCCACCACTTGCCGCTCCATGTTTTAGCGGCTAATTCCATCTGTACATTGTCAAAGCCGTCGGCAGGGTTGCCCGGCACAGTATAAAAACGCCATAACATTTCACCACTGTCAGGGTCATAGCCACCGACATAGCCGCGCACGCCGTATTCAGAGCCGCCATTACCAATAACGACAACACCATTAACAGCCCTGGGCGCGCCGGTAATACTGTAATGCTTATGTTGATCAATGGTTAAAGTGCGCCAAACCTCTGCACCACTAACGCTATCTATAGCCACCAAATATCCATCAAGAGTACCCATATACAAATTGTTGCCCCAAGCTGCTACACCGCGGTTAATCACGCCACAGCAAAAGGCATTGGCTCTGTTGACGTCAACCTTGGGGTCGTATTGCCAGAGTAATTCACCAGTCGCCGCATTTAATGCAAATAACTTATTCCAATTACCCGTTGCATACATAACCCCGTCAATCACTAAGGGGGTGCCCTGAAGTCCGCGTTTATCGGGCATGTCAAACGCCCACGCCAAACCCAACTTATTAACATTATTATCAGTGATTAGTGTCAATGGGCTAAAGCGGGTTTCCGCATAGTCACGGCTGTGGCTTAGCCAATTATCGCCTTCATCTGCTGCGTTCAGTAAACGCTCAAAGGTAACGGGTGCAGCAGTAGAATAGCCGCACAAAAAAAGGAATACAGTGACAACGAGAGTGGAGAAACGAAACATCAGTAATCCCAAATTATTGTTATTTTATATATATCGAGATTAGCAGCCAAGGCCATTAAGGGCCGTTACATTTTTGTTAACTAGCCTAGCGCGCAGCCTTCAGCGCTTTAAGCCGATCTGACCCCACTGCTTCGCCAGTTTCATAGTAATCTTTCATCGCTATGGCTACGTCGCGCAGCACGCCGATAAAAACTTTTTTAAGAAATATCCGCTCTAGCAAAGACCCAAATCCACCCCATGGCATCTCATAAGTCATGCTAGGAGTAAAAGTAGTACCTCCCTTGCCATTATCTTCAATTGCATAGCGAAACCATGCTTTATTAAACAATGGTGGCTTGCCGGTCTCTCCCTTATGCAAGCGAATCAAAAAGCCCTGTCCTTCATTCCACTCTTCTACAGTTTCATCCACATAACTAGAACCACCTTGGAAAACCCGCCTACTAGCGCCTACTCCTTGAGTCTTGTCGGTGGTTATCTCAGTATTTTTTAAACCGGGCACATAGTTGTGGGCTAACGACAGGTTTTGCAGCTTTTCCCACGCTTGTGCCAACGGTAACTCTATCTCTATTGAATAACTTACACTGCCCGTCATATTTTTTCGCTCCATCCAAGCCATAAACAGCTAGCCTACAACAAAGATGCCAATAGCTTTACTTAACGTTTGGTAGTTCAATGCTATGTCTTACAAATAGTCTTTTAGTGGCGACTGCTCATTAATAGCAATAGTATGATTGTAGCCCTCAATAGAAATAGCGTCCGGTGTAATTTTAATATGGTCACTGGTGCGAACATTATGGTCAAACTTGTAAATAGCAGGCTCAACAACTTTAGATGAACGCTGATCATATCCAGCTGCCGCGGCAATAGTCTTTTCACATTTCTTCTGCCAAGCGCTTATTTTCTTAGCGCCGTGCTTATTCATCAGCATTGTCTTAGTTACCGTTGGTGACAACACCACGGCGGTTGCATTATTACCGCCAAAGCCTTTTGCATTTAACAGCGCCACATCCAAACGGCCTTGGTCAAATTGCTTATGCTCTGGCGATATAGCCAAATTACTATCAAAAACATCTGCCGCGGGCTTATCGATGGTGCCTATCCCGGGTATAATTCCGTATTGCCAAGTACCTAACGCGCTCATTAACTGATCGCCACCGGAGGCACCAATTGAATGCCCCAGATAACACTTGATAGCGGCCACTGGCCAATTTTGTATACCAAAGGCTTTAGCAGTCTCATTAAATATATGTGACTCACTGACTCTATTGGCTGGTGTACCGGTGCCGTGGGCGTGAATAAAACTGCGGCCATCTAACTTACCCACAATGTTGGCAGCTAAACCTGCTGCTTTAGCTACCGTAATATAGTTGCCCACCCCTGGCGCCGAGATAGACTTTTTATGACCATCGGCATTCACATAAACATCGGGCACTGCACCATACACCAAGGCGCCTAACTCAAGGGCCAACTCGTCATCCATTAAAACCGTAAACTGCGCTCCCTCGGCCAAGGTAAAGCCAACATTGTCGCCAAACGGGCGGCAAGCTCTACGTAAATCAGCGTCACCGCTTAGCCCGTCTAACTTACGCAGATCTTCATCCATACCCAGAGCACCCATGGTGATATAGCCTTCTAGAACATCAGCAACAATTGGCGCTTCAGCTCCGCCCACTATGGCAACTCGCGCCCGCCCAGCCTTTATGTCATGTGCAGCTTGACGCAAGTTATAGTGGAATGTGGCACATGCTCCCATATTCAAACCAGTACTGCCCACGCTGCCCAAAACATAGGCATTAATAAAGTCCGCCGGCATTTCCGCCAAGCCCAAAGCTACGTGTTTAGACGTTATCCTGCCGCCACGATAATTATTCCCCAGTAAACCACCATTGCCATTGGCATCCATCTGACTCATAGCGCTACCGGCGTAGACACTGATCTTATCACCAGGTACTGCATCACAAATAGTTTGCCAGTCTATCCCCAGCTGACCTAAGGCATCGCTGGCACCAAATATAGATAGCTGTAAACCACGAGGGTGGCTGCGGGCTTGATATAAACTGGCTGGATCAAATCCGCTAGGCAGCTGCCCCGCCGCACTCACCGGGCTTTTGCGTGTATCGGGAATCAATAGGTCAGAACTACCCACTAGTTCAACTTTGGCTCTGCCATTATCTAGAGCGGTTACCGTCCAATTGCTAGGAATAGATTCAGGCAGTTGCCTAGCACTTACCTCAAAGCTTAAAGGGCTGCCATTACTGTTAACGGTGAGTTTACGGTTCAGCGGTATCGCATTGACATCAA
>JBLHWB010000044.1:0-11246 GCA_047628915.1 Porticoccus sp.
CAAACTCAGGTAACAAACCACAGTAATAATAAATGCACCGAATAAGTTAAGCGCGAAACCTTCTCGCGCCATCACCTTGGTCGTCACCAGGCCACTGCCATAAACAACACTATTTGGAGCAGTCGCTACGGGCAACATAAAAGCACAGCTGGCGCTCATCGCGGCAGGCACCATTAACAGCACTGGGTCTATATTGGCCGCCATAGCGGTTGCTGCCAGCAATGGCATCAATAAGCTGGTGCTCGCTGTATTACTGGTGGCCTCAGTTAAAAAGGTAACCGCCAGCGCAATTGCTGCAATCATTACAATAACTGGCAAGGCACTAACCCCTGAAATCAGCATCGCCATGTCTGAGCTTAAGCCCGAATACTGAAAGGCTTTGGCGATAGTGATACCGCCAGCAAATAACAACAATACACCCCAAGGTATTTTAACCGCCGACTCCCAATCCAGCAGCCTGCCGCCTTTGCCATTAGGAATAGTAAATAAAGCTATCACGGCCATAAATGCCACCGCGGCATCATTGGCATTGGGTGAGTTAAACCAAGTGCTCCAGCCGCCAAATGGATCTTTGCGGGTCATCCACGCCAATGCGGTCAGCACAAACACCCACATCACCCGTTTTTGCGCAATCGTCCAACTGCCCTCGTTCGGCAGCTCTACCCCAGGGTGGTCGCCTAAGTTGCGGCTTAGCCACCAAGCCATCGCAGGTACTAGCATTATCACTACTGGCAAGGCCCAACTCATCCAAGTGAAAAAGCCTATTTCACTGCCAGTATGGTCTCTATATACCTGCATGAAAATCAAATTAGGCGGCGTTCCTATCGGCGTTCCAATACCGCCAACCGATGCGGCATAGGCAATACCTAACAATAATGGTACTGCAAGTCGATCATCTTTCGCTTTTGCCAACACCGCCATGGCAACAGGCAATAACATTAACGTGGTGGCGGTGTTGGATATCCACATACTCAAACCCGCCGCTGCCGCCATAAAACCAAACACCAGTCTTTTACCGCTGTTGGCACCAAACAAGCCCACCATAAACATCGCCACGCGGTAATGCGCGCCGCTATATTCCATTGCTTTGGATAAAATGAACCCACCCAACAGCAGTAAAATTAGTGGCGAGCCATAGGCTTGAGCCACCTGCAGGCCATCTAACACTCCAAGCAAAGGTAGCAAACCCATTGGCAGCATAGAAGTAACCGGAATTGGCACCGGCTCGCTAACCCACCATAGCAAACACCAAATAGTCACTCCGGCGGTTGCCGCTGACTCGTGACTGAGCAGCGCTAAGCTAATACATGCCCAATAGGTCAGTGCTGCTGCTATCGGCCCCAGAGTCAGCATCACCGTTTTATTCTCGCCCAAACTTTATTCCTCTATTTTGTACCATTTTTATACTACGCAAACTGTACTTAAATCCCACCCTTGTTACTATGGGCACTATAGACTATGAGCTTTATCCTACACACTCAACCGCGCGTTCACAAAAGCCTCGAATGAATCAAACTCTAACTAAACATCCTAATAAACTTGTTGACCAGTTTGGTCGCCATATTAACTATGTTCGTCTGTCGGTTACAGATCGCTGCGATTTTCGCTGTGTTTACTGTATGGCAGAAGAAATGACATTTTTGCCACGCAAAGAAATTCTTAGCCTAGAAGAAATTGAAATTATCGGTCGCGCCTTTACCGAGCTTGGCGTAAGCAAAATTCGCTTAACTGGCGGCGAGCCATTAATTAGAAAAGACGTGCTAGGTTTGACCCAAAAATTAGGTGCGCTAACTGGTTTAGACGAGTTAACGATAACCACCAACGGCTCCCAACTTACCCACATGGCTGCTGACTTAAAAAAAGCGGGCATTAGGCGAATTAATATTAGCCTGGATACATTAAAAGCGGATCGGTTTAAAAGTCTCACCCGCACCGGTAACTTGCATCAAGTGCTCAAGGGGATAGACGCCGCTTTAGCCGCAGGCTTTGAGCGAATAAAAATAAATGCCGTATTGCTTAAAGGCCGTAATGAAGATGAAGCCGTTGATTTGGTTAATTTTTGTCGCGAGCACGGTTTAGATATTTCATTTATCGAAGAAATGCCACTAGGCGTTATCGACGAGCACAATCGTGCAGTGAGTTATTTATCTAGCGACGAACTCAAACACACTATCGAGCAAGTACACCCGCTTATTGCCAGCGATGATAAAACTGGCGGCCCATCTAAATATTACCGAATGAGTGATAGCGACAGTAAAGTTGGTTTCATTTCGCCTCATAGTCATAATTTTTGTGGCGACTGCAACCGCGTACGAGTAACCGTAGAAGGTAAGTTATTACTCTGCCTTGGCAATGAACACTCAGTAGATTTACGCGCCATATTACGCCAACAACCAAGCGACACTGACTCCAAGCTAGACGCCATAAAAGATGCCATTGTTAGCAGCATGGCAATCAAACCGGAACGTCATCACTTCGATCTAGATAACGAACCGCAAATTGTCCGCTTCATGAACGCGACCGGCGGTTAAGCTAGCACGCAATTATTAATACCAAGGATTCACCCATGCCCAGCAACACCTTATCAAGCATCGACGCCACCTTAGAAATACTAAAAGCACAAAATTACATAGCCAGTGAAGAAATCGCCAGTGCCGTATTTTTAGCCTGCCAATTAGGCAAGCCACTGTTAGTCGAAGGGCCTCCCGGCGTTGGTAAAACAGAACTGGCCAAAGCGCTAGCACAAAGCTTGTCAGCCGAACTAATCCGCCTGCAATGCTATGAAGGCCTAGATGAGTCAAAAGCATTGTACGAATGGAAATACGGCAAGCAGCTGTTATATACCCAAATTTTGAAGGAAAAACTCGACGATATCGTTGGTAGTGAATCTAATTTGAACCAAGCACTGGAAAAGCTAAAAAGTGTTGACGATATTTTTTTCTCGGAAGAATTTTTAGAACCACGGCCATTGCTACAAGCGCTGCAAAGTGAATCTACCAGTGTCTTACTGATTGATGAAATTGATAAAAGCGATGAGGAGTTTGAAGCCTTATTGTTAGAGATATTGTCAGACTTTCAAGTCACCGTGCCTGAAATTGGCACCATAGTCGCAACTAATCAGCCGTTGGTAATTTTGACTTCTAACAGTACTAGAGAATTAAGCGATGCACTGAAACGCCGCTGCTTACATTTGTTTATCCCTTTTCCTGAAAAAGAGTTAGAGCAAATTATTTTACTCAGCCGCGTACCAGAATTGTCACAGGCGTTAAGCGCCAAGATGGCGAATTTTATTGATCGTCTGCGTGAGCTGGAACTTAAAAAACAACCGGCTGTTAGCGAGACAATCGACTGGGGCCGGGCATTGTTGTTACTACACGCCAATAGCTTAGACGCTAACGTTGTTAGTAATACACTTAACCTAATACTCAAACACCAAGAAGACATTGATAACGTTCGCGCCGATTTAGACACCTTATTAAAGGACATCTAAGTGGACAAAGTCTTACTAGGGTTTATTGATGTGCTGCGCCATGCGGGAATTCCCGTGGGTATTAATAACGCGCGCACTGCCCTAGAAGCTGTCAGTATTGTTGGCTATGACAACCGTGAACGCATGCGTCTAGCGTTATCAACCGTTATCGCCGCCGACCAACATGAGCGCGAATTATTAGATGATTGTTTTAAACGCTATTTTTTAAGTAGCGACAATAACCCAACAAAGATGCCTGAGGCTGCAACCGAAGATAGCGCGGCCAATGATGATTCAGCCACTACCGACGAACAACAAAATTCAGCACTTCCTGAAAACAATGAAGCCAATGCTGATCTCCACTCAGATATTCTTAACGGCTTACTGGCAGGCGATGATGATGATTTGCAGCTTGCCATACAACAAGCCAGTGAAGCGATAGACAGTGATCAAATTCGTTACTATACCCAACGCGGGGTTTTCACCCGCCGCCTACTAGAGGCGCTAGACTGGCCGCAGCTACAACAATCCATTATGGCAATGGAAGAAGGCTTACAGGAAGGTTCTGGCGGCGCTGGTGGCAGTGGTAGTGGCTTAGGTGAAGCGCAAGAATTATCAGCCCGTATGTTAGCCGCAGCCCGCGACCAAATTGACCGCCAATACTATTTGTATGCCAAACCACAAACTGAGCAACTGCGTGAACAACGCCTGCTCACTACCCCCATTAGAATGCTCAGTCATATGGAGCAAGATAGTGTCCATAAATTAGTGCAAAAAATTGCCCGCCGGCTAAACAAAAAATATCGCCGTCGAGCACTGGTTCATCAGCGCGGCAAGCTGGATGTACGCGCAACGCTGCGCCGTAATATGGCGTTTGATGCCACGCCGTTTATTCCGCAATGGCGCAAAAAACATAAAGATCGTCCGCAAGTTTTTGTCATTGCCGACATCTCTGGTTCTGTCGCTGCCAGCTCTGGCATGCTACTTAGCTTTATGGCTAGCCTTGCGGAAATTTTGCCAAAGGTACGCAGCTTTGTCTTCTCTAGCTCTATGGGTGAAGTTACTGATTTATACAAGCAGCTAGACATTAAAGATGCCACTGAACAAGCCAATAAACGCTGGGGCAGCGGGGTAACCGACTATGGCAAGTCACTCATTAATTTTAGCGAGCTTACTCAAGGGCAAATTAGACGTAATAGCACCATTATTATTTTAGGCGATGCGCGTAATAATAACGGTGACCCAGCAATGGGTGTATTCAAGGATATCGCCCGTAGCTGTCATAATGTTTATTGGCTAAACCCCGAACGAAAAAATATTTGGGATACCGGCGACTCCATCATGAGCGACTACGGCAAACACTGTCACTCGATTCACTTGTCTAACACCCTTGCCGACTTAGAAAAGTTTTGCGACTATTTACTTCAGAATAATTAGAATAATTGAAATCCCATAAACCGGCTTTAACAGAACAAAAAGGCAACCAATGAAACTAGCAAGAGCTCTACTTTTATTTAATGGCTTGTTCTTCGCCTTCTATGGTGCCATGTGCCTTATCGACCCCAATACCGCTGCTAATATGGTCGGCTTTAGTTTAGGCTACACCTCAGGCCCGGTTGAAGTAATGGCAATGTATGGCGGCCTGCAATTAGCCGTTGGACTTTATTTAACGCTAAAAGCTAACAATGTAACAAGCGCACCACAAGGTTTAGAAGTATTGGCCGTATTGATGGGGGGCCTGGGTATTGCCCGACTAATTGGCCTAACAATGTACTCGCCAGATTCTTATAACTTAACTGTTGGTTGCTATGAAGTCTGCGTTTGTTTGCTCGCTATTTACGCTAGAAAAAAACTGCTAACAAAAAAATAAGAGTAGCAATATCTCACACCACTTATTGTATCGCTTGGATGATCTTAGTCATTGCTGATATTGAAAGGCTAATAAAAAGGGCTCCATTGGGAGTCCTTTTCATATAATCCACCACTACTCTATAGCCAGCTGAGGCAAGCCCGGCGCATTCCATTTGCCATCATTATCAGCATCGATAAACACCGGATTAGTAAAAGCCATCGGCGTTAGCGTCGGCGCTATCAAGCTATATAACTCGTTAACTTGCCCGGTAACCTCAAATACCACAAAGCTGTCATGGGAGAAGTTAAATTCAAAGTCCTGCTGGCTATTGGCGACTGCACTGCGCGTCTCTTCAAGCACTCCGTTGACATAAATTTTAAGGGTATCCAACGGCACCCAGGAAGCAGCATCAATATTTACCTGTAAACTTACATCGCTGCCGCTCAGCATTTTAGATACGCCTATTGCCTGAGCAACTTTAATTTCACCACCTTGTTCACTGACAGTAATTAGCGGACCAGAGCTGCCAAACATTTGCCCGTCGCTAATCGCGCTGATAAAGGTATCACGATTAAAATTAGCTATATTGTCATCACCTACATATACATAGTTACGCGGCATTGCCACTAGCTCTACATTGCCATGGCTATCACTATTGGCGCTGGCAAAAATAATTTCACCTTGCTGTAAAAACGAAAACCAATCTTGGCGTAACACTTCATAATTGCTGAAAAACTTACCTAGAAATGAGCCATTAGCGACTTCAATCAAATCTATATCGATATCGCGTAAACCCGTCTTGGGATCTTTTTCTATCAGCGATTTATTGTTATCACTGATTAATGGCAAACCCGGATCGTAGCTATTGCCATAGACCAAATGGTCGAGATAATACGAGTCATCATCTTTGACTGCCGCTTTTCTTGCATGATTCATCTGCAAAATAACTTGCTCGCTATCGCTGCCGAACAATTCAATCAGCTCGCGGATACGATTACCTTCATGTTTTAGTAACCCGCCAGAGTATTGAGTTTCTTTAAACTCCATGGGAAATACATTGGCGTGGCCATAGCTGTAAGGCGTTTTGGGCGTGCGAGTTAATGAGGTTAACTCTGTACCAGCTACCACGGCCATATCAGCACCTAAGCTCTCTGCCGCCATATCGTTTTCATAGTCGTAAATTATATTATGCTCGCTGCTAATCATCACGTCGCCGCCTTGGGCAGCAAACGATTTAAGACGCTGCCTCACTGAAATTTTGGTATCAAAACTTGGCGCTGAATGGACATGGAAATCACTGCTTAACCAACCGTCACTATTTACTTCCCGCTTTGGCTCATTGGCAATCAAACTAACCGTTTCACCTTCTTTAATAGTAATCTTTGTTTTCGTTAAGCCATACTCTAAACCACGAGTAGCATACACTTCGTAGTTACCCGCAAGGATTGCAAGGGATTGCACAGCACTTTCTTGGCCTGACAAAGACACATAGTTAACCGCTAAATTACTGCCAACCAAAACATCGCTCATGGCAAATTCAATAAGGTCGTTATTAAACAAAGGATCAGGGGTGCCATTAATACCTTTAAAGACTAAGCGCACTGGCTCACTCGAACTCAATTCAATACGCGATGGCTTAGTCGTATTAATTTTTTCTACCACAATATCGCTACTATCTATCGCAACAATTTTGGCTGGCAGGCTTTGCCATTGGGTTTTTATCTCAAGCTTAACGGCATCTAGCCCTAACGGCAGTTTGACAGAATAATTACCCTTCGCGTCGGTGACTACTGTGGTGATCGGCGCGCCGTCCAGGCGACTGATTAATAGCCTAGCTCCGGCTTGATCAACTGAGCCGCTAACAGTGCCTCCAGTGAATATTTGATTGGTAATACCAGCCACATCACCAGACTTACTCAACCATAACTTTTTTACCATGGTGACTTTGTCACCAATAGCAATATCCATAAATTGGGTTTGCGCAAACTCTAACAAACCTAATTTGTCCTCACCCCCTAACCATGGCTGCTGGGTAAACACACCTTGCAAGGTATAGTCAGAGTGGGCCTGGGCAAACCGTGGTAACACTGATATTTTACCATCGGCTGTTTCCATAGTAGCCGCCGTCAGCTGTAAGCCATAGCTAATACTAGGACTAAGATTCTGAGCGCCCTCAAAAATAATCGTATCGGCAGGAAGCATTGCTTCCACCGCAGACAAACGGTCATCGCTGCTGAAGTTAATTTGCTTAAAGCCTGACGAATAACTTGGATGGGTTGTCGACAACACAAAAGGTGTTATCGACCGATGAACATGCATGGTTAAAACGCCTAGCAACGGCACTGCATCACTTTCTTTAGTGCGTGTCGTAACATATTTTATATCCAACTCTTTGGCGTCACTACCCAATGTATAGGTGGTAACAACGCTGATACCATCAGCTTGCGCTTCGACAATTATTGCTGCCCAACCTGCTCCCTTTACGGCCGATACTTTAGTGGCATGCAAGGCACGATATTGATCGATGTTTATCATCAAATGATTAAAGGTCCATTGATCATCGCTGCGTCCACAGTGGCCAATATCAATTAATACACCTCCTTGCCCGGTTAAACCGGTGTCGTGATTTTTATCGCTGACGGCCGCACATAAAATACCGTTAGACAAAACCCAGTCATCCACTCCGGCGATAGCATCACTGCCACCAAGCCGATATTGGCCTAAGTTATCGTCGCTAAGACGCACTGCCACGGCCTCATCTGCCGCGGTGTAAGTACTCAGTACACTAGCAACTAAGGCAACAATAATTGTTATTCTTTTCACATTAACGCCTACAACATTATTTTTAGTTCACGAATTCTATAACGGTTGTGTCTACATTCATAATGACTGATTATAAATCTCCATTTATTGAGGTTTACCTTAGAGGCAGTTAGTAATGATCGAGTGGAGTGAAACTCAGCTATTAATTCGTGATGCGGTGAGAGATTTTTGTGAGAAAGAAATTGCACCGAATTTAGATACTCTAGAGCATGGTGATACACCGCCTTATGACGTGTTACGTAAAATGGTCACCACTTTTGGCATGGACGAAATGGCCAGAGACAATTTTAATAAGACCATTGCAGCGGAAAAAGCTGGCATTGAGACCAAACCGAGTAAAGCTGATGACGACAGTATAGAAGCGCGCACTCGCCGCGCCGATAAAGCCGCCATGACAATGCTGCCGACAATAGAGTTATCACGCTACTGCCCAGGCATGGTTACCGCATTAGGAGTAAGCCAAGGGCTAGCAGCTGGAACTATCATGTCCAAAGGCACTATCGCCCAAAAAGAACGCTGGGCATTGCCATTGTTAACATTTGAGAAAATTGGTTCTTGGGCCATTACTGAACCTAATTCAGGTTCGGATGCATTTGGCGGCATGAAAGCGACTGCCAAGCGCACCGATGATGGTGGTTATGTACTTAACGGTAATAAAACCTATATTACTAATGGGCCTTACGCAGACACGATTATCTTTATCTGCAAATTAGATGAACCAGGCGTCGAGCCTAAGCAGCGCAAGATTTTGAATTTTATTCTAGATACTGGTATGGAAGGATTGGTGCAAAGTAAGCCTTTTAACAAAATGGGAATTCATTCATCGCCGACTGGCGAGCTGTTTTTGCAAGATGTAAAAGTTGGGGCTGAACGCTTAGTGGGTGAAACAGAAGACGGAAGTGGTCGGTCTGGCGCTAAGGACACATTCTCTGCCGAGCGCGCAGGGGTTGCTGCAATGGCTTTAGGTATTGTCGAGAAATGTTTAGAGCTTAGCGTTAAGTACGCTAATGAGCGTATTCAGTTTGGCAAGAGTATCGGCCAATTCCAGCTTATTCAGCTAAAGTTAGCCAAAATGGAAGTCGCTAGAGCTAATCTGCAAAACTTGGTATTTAGATATATAGAGCTAATTAGCTTTAACCGCAGACCCACGCTTGCTGAAGCATCAGCAATGAAACTATATGCCGCGCAAGCCGCCGTTGAAGTGGCAATGGAAGCTGTGCAAATTCATGGTGGTAACGGTTATATGGCAGAATATCGCGTAGAACAACTAGCAAGAGATGCCAAAATTTTACAAATTTATGGCGGCACTGATGAAATTCAAATTACAGCTATTGCCAGAGACTTGCTAAGTCGCTGATAAATAACACACAGGCACAACTAAGCGGCATTAGCCTGGCTAGAGAAAATTTCTGACCCTTGTTGCGTCAACAACACTGTGAATCCAGCTACGCCGCACGGGTGTGGGTTTTCTGCTAAGAATTGCTGACTGCCATGATCAAACTTCTGCATTTGTAATTTCATTGCACAGATCACTGGGTGAATTTTCTTAGAGATATTCTTACGCTCACCATCACCTAATTTGGCTAACTTTTCACCAACTTGCTTCAAGCTGTCACCACTATAAAACGGGAAACACAATTTAAGCCCAGCTAGCACTGCCATTGTTTTGATATCGTCAACACCAGCATTGGTAGCCATTCTGTCTAGCTCATTTTTAATGATGCGAGAAGGCATTAGCGGTGTTACGTTATAAGTGGTCATCGTACAACTCCAAAATTGTTATTAGTCTACGGAGTTAATTTTACAGAGCTGAAAGCTATTAACTATAAGGGATGTAAGAAACCCTATCCGAGGAAACACCTACACTCTACAGGTGCTTAGCTTAACTATGACTTAACAATAGCTTCAGTGTCACTGCAGCCACTTGGGATCCACTATTTTCTCAACACACTTAGAATGGGTAAAGGGCAAGGCGTTCGACTCTATAACAGTGCCTAATAATAGCTAAACAGTCTTCTAGAGCGGCCAACGTTCCATCATCGACTGAGTAATTTTCGCCTTATATTAATCGTGGTGGTAGCTTACAATAGCAACCATAAAATAGGAGCAGGTCATGAGACCTTATCACATTCGTCAGTTAATCGTTGTTGCCAGTATTAGCGCAACTGTTACCGTGTTGGTGCTCAAAGTTTCAGGCTACCTATTATTGCCAACCACGGTAGTAAGCAGTAGTAATGATCTGGAACTCACCAGTATTAGTGCGAGCAAAGATAGCACCTCGTCGTTACTCAGCGACCAATCTGACACGACCCTTACCTGCTTAAATGGCTTTGCTTTGTTACAAACCAAGCAGAGCCCTCAGCAAACGTTGATTTTGGCAGATAAAAACGGCCTAGCCATTAAGTGCCAACCATAGATAACAGACTTTGATTACACTCACACAATCTATACACTGAGCGGCGCAATACATCTTTGGAACAAAAGCCCAACTGACCAGTTACTTTGAAGGACTAAATTTTGTTAGACAACCTCCAGCAGCGATTAGCCAAACTAAGCGAGCCGAAAAATATTGGTAAGCTAAAAGGAATTCGACGCGGCATTGAAAAAGAAAGCCTGCGTGTAGACCAAAAAGGGCGCTTATCACAAGCTGACCACGCCCAAGGCTTGGGTTCGAAACTTACCAGCCCTTCTATTACCACTGACTATTCAGAAGCTTTATTGGAATTCATCACGCCTGCGCTCACCACACCTGAAGCAGCACTTGCCCACCTTGATGACGTTCATCGTTTTACCTATTCGCAAATAAATGGCGAGCTATTGTGGACGTCTAGCATGCCCTGCATATTGCCCAAAGATAGTGACATTCGTCTGGCGGATTATGGCACATCTAATATTGCAAAAATGAAAACGGTTTACCGCGAAGGGTTAGGCAACCGCTATGGCCGTGGCATGCAAACTATTGCCGGCATTCATTACAACTTTTCTATGTCTGATAGCTTTTGGGAATACTGGTATCAAGAACAAAAATCTAGCACTAGCTTACAAGATTTCAAAACTGAATCTTACTTTGCATTAATTCGAAATTTTCACCGCTACAGCTGG
>JBLHWB010000045.1:0-11110 GCA_047628915.1 Porticoccus sp.
TGTTTTACCAAGCATAGAATTTAAAACGAAAACAGAAGCGAAAGAGTTCTTCAAGGTTATGCTTCACCGGTATAGAGATGGAGACGAAATCGACTCTATAGATGATCGATATCTATTTGAGGTAATACAACGACACCCAGAAGTTAAAGAGAAAGTAGGTGTTGGAATAAAGCGATTCTATAGAGACAGATCTGATTCGCATCCGACCAGTTGCTTTCATTTAGAACGGTATGATGGAGTTACTACAGATTTTTCACTCCCTACTTGTATATCCAGCCAAGAACCAACATTGGAATCTGGGTTCTACAATGCGTGTCGAGAGGCTGTGTCTAAAAATCTAATCTTTCAGAAAAAAGAAAAATTTAAAAATGGAAATGTCGCGTGCTTCAAAACTGGGGAGGTAGTCGGCTTCACTGAATCTGAGTATCGCCATATTACTCCAAGGTTTAGAGATATAGTAAGGCAGTTTATTATCGTTAATGAAATGAAAATTGAAGAGTCTATGCTAGCCGAAAGTGAGGATATGCAGTATGTTACTGAATTCTCAGCCTCTAGCATGGCTTCTGAATTTAAGGAATTCCATGCTGGGCTGGCTAATCTGGAAATATTTAAGAAGCAAGAGCGTTAAGTCTGAAAGTCCAATATAATTAAAGGGGACTGAGGGATTAAAAAACGAACAAATTGGTCAAAATTAAATCCCTCCGTCCACTTTAATCCCACCTTTAATTTATCCGCGATTAATAGAGTGAACTTATGACTGCCTTAGAGAATAGAATTCCTCCACCAATAGTCACCGCTATATTTGCGCTAATTATGTGGTTGTTATCGAGTTTTGTAACCCCAATTAATATGGCAATAGAATTTCGAATTGGTGTGGCGGTTATTGTTGCTGTTTTAGCGGTGCTATTTTTAATTAGTGGCGGTATTTCATTTCGCTTAGCGAAAACGACAGTTAATCCTCTGAAACCAGAGTCTGCGTCTTCACTAGTGGTGGCAGGGGTTTTTAAAATATCGCGCAATCCAATGTATGTGGGTTTCACTTTGTTATTACTGGCGTGGTGCGTATACCTATCTGCACCAGTGCTATTAATGATTGTATTGTTGTTTACGGCAGTTATTACACGCTTTCAAATTATTCCTGAAGAGCGGGCGATGTTGAAATTATTTGGGGAAGAATTTGTCGCCTATCAGCAATCAGTAAGGCGATGGTTGTAATTGTTGATCTCCACTCCACCCATGGTGTTACAGCAAGTACTGACAATATTTACTACTACTGAGTTAAAGCCAAATGAGCGGTAACACCAATAACAACAGGAAAATCGAATTAACAACCTTGATATTTGGCTTATTGAGTTTGGTGGTTGCCGGCGTGATGTTGTTTCATTTTCCGTTAAAAGCTGATTTAGCCGATGGGTTTACCACCCCAATTATCGCTTTCGAGTTTGCCAAAACAGCAGCTGATTTAGATTTTCTAACCGGCAGCGCCGACTCCGCAGTGTCAAATCGAGCAATGATGGATGCGGGCCATCAATGGGATATGCTTTTCCCATTTGCCTATGGCGGCTTTATTGCGCTGCTAATTTTTAGGCTAATCGCTACCGACCATAAGTGGTTATGGCCTTTCTTGCTAATGGCAGTACTAATTATCCCATTTGATATCTATGAAAATTTAACTCTATTGGCTATTACTGATACTTTGGCACTGAGCGATGATACAGACGACCTGTTGGCCACTTTACATATCGCCACTTGGTTAAAGTGGGGTGCGATAGCTCTCAGTGTGGGCGGCTTTGCACTGGGTCTATTAATCGATAAACGCTATTTTTCAGCTGTTATTAGTGCTGCGGCATCGCTTGGTATCATCCTGTATTGGGTATTTAATCGTTATGCTCAGTTAGCAGAGTTGATGTCGGTACTGCTGTCGATATTCTTTATCTGGTTTTTGGTAATGTCGTGGTTAGAATGGTGGCGGAGCAAACAGTAGCTACGCTAGTCGTTATTAGTTAAGGCCAGTTTAGAAGTCTATTTACACAGTTACCAAGGGCACCATGGCATATTTATATTTAGCGCTGGCAATTATTACTGAAGTGATTGGCACCAGTGCGCTTAAGGCATCTAAAGAATTTATAGCTGCAGTGGCCACTATTATCGTCGGGGTGGCGGTGATTCATCTATTTTCTAAAACTGTTAGTCGTTGGCTAAGTCGGAGCTATTTTGAATAAAGTTTTTTACGCAGGAATAATTTCATTTGCTGTTTTACTCACTGGGTGTGAACAGACAATTGTTGACGTCAGTCACTTTCCTGCAACGGTTGAAAATATTTCAATAAATAAAAAGATCGTTTTTATAGCGGGTGCTGACAGTCATGCTGAAGGTGAACATGAGCATAAGGCTAGTGTTGAGCTATTATCACTTGAACTTAGACAGCAATATCCAGAAGCTGAAGTCGTTAACATTATTGGAGGCTGGCCTATTGATGACGCCGTGCTGACTGATGCCGATGTCATTGTTATTTACGGTGACGGCGGGCCGCTTCACGTAATTAATGATCACTTAGATACGGTTAGTCAGCTGGTTGATGATGGTGTTGGTTTTGTTGTTTTACATTACGCGGTAGAACTAGCAAGAAACAGTGCGGCGGCCGATGTAATGCAACGAGCCATTGGTGGCTATTTTGAAACTCATTGGTCGGTCAACCCATTTTGGCAGGCTAACTTTACCATTACACCCAGTCACCCTATTAACGAAGGAATAGCCAGTTTTAGCTTATTTGATGAATGGTATTTTAACATGCGTTTTGTCGATCAAGGTGTAACAACTATTTTGTCAGCGGTTCCGCCAGACAATACTATGGAGCGCTGGAATGGTGCGCACAGCGGTAATAACGCAGTAAGAGAAATGGTTAAGGCGCAGCAATTACAAACCGTGGCGTGGGCATTTGAGCGCAATAATGGCGGCCGTGGAGTTGGCTATACCGGCGGCCACTATTTAACCCACTGGGATAACCCTAACACTCGCCAGCTGTTGATCAACGCTATTGCATGGACTGCTGGCAGCCCTAAGCTTCAGCCTGCTGAGTAGGGCGACATGGAATCAGCGCTAATTAGTGTGTCTGATATAGAAGGAGGCCGGTGATGTTTGCAGTAATTTTTAAGGCGAAGGTTAAAGTTCTAGATGCTCAGTATGCTGATGCTGCTAAGCGAATGAGAGATTTGGCACTGGCTGAATATAACTGTAAAGAGTTTGTGTCTTCAACAGAAGGCGATACAGAAATGGCTATTTCTTATTGGCAGTGTGAAGAAGATATTTTGGCATGGAGAAATAATGCCGAGCATTTAGCTACCCAAAAGTTAGGGCAAGAAAAATGGTATGAGTCCTACACTGTTGAGGTGGTGAAGGTACTGCGAAGTTATGGCAGCCCTTCGCAATAATTACTGTAGCTAACGTTATGCCGCTGGATCACTAATATTTTTAATGTTAGTCAATTTACTTGTTAAAATATAAGCGAAGCAAGCAAAGAATAGCCCGATTACTAAAGCGCCAACCCATTGAATTTCTAAAAAGTCTAATTTGAATAATAGCGTTAGTAAGCTCAAGGCGGTCACATTCAAAATAATGTATTTAGCTGTGCCTAAACGTGAAACGGTCAAATTCAAATTATCTGTATAAAGTCTTACCAGTGAGTCTAATGAGTTAATAACAAAAATTACGCCAACAACAACCATGGCGAAATTTCGGATGCCGACAGTATTGATGCCTTCTAGGTGATAGTGATAAAGCACTGAAAACCATAAGGCAATCGGAATCGACGGGAAAATAAGCATGGCGGCAAACACTTGATACGTTTTTAGGCCGCCAACAAAGCGTGAAGTGAATTGCCCAATCATAATGCTCCAAGCAAACCACCAATACAGATAAAAGCCGTGGTAATCATTTAGCGGTAAAACAAAGTGATGAATATTAGTAAAATAACTTCCCAGTAGTGATGCCGAAGAGAATAGATCAATTTCTGGGCTATCGGTGAACATAGGCATTAGCCATAAAAAAGCGATTAAACCAATAAACAGCCAAGTGGTAGATACGCTGAGTATCTTGACGTATTTAATATCGGTGCTGGAATAGACGGCCATACAAATGGCAATAAAAACAATAATATAAAATACTGGGATAACGCTTTCACCATCGCCGAGATCTGGCAAATACCACGGTAAATTAACTAGCAGCAAGTATGCGGTAAACGCGCAGGTGCCAATAATAATGAAGTTATTGATTGCTTTAACCCAAGGGATTTCAAAAAATTTTACCCGTGGCTCTATGACACAAAAGTAAAAACAGGTTAGAAAATAGAACATCCAAATTAAAAATCCCCAATAGCCAAATTCTATTGCCAGTGGATTAGTAAATGAGTATTCAGGGTTGGCACTGATATCGGCATAACCGCCAAATTCGGTCAGCGGAAACATGATAAGCCCTACATCTAAGCCGGAGGTAAATAAAATGGCGATAAAGGTGAATAGGGTGGCGGGGCTAGTGCCGACGCAAACGACCTTGCCCCATTTAAACAGGACAAATGCTACCGCGAGAAAAGTGAATATAACTCCAGCACTAAGCCATAACGCCATTACTACCTCTTTTTTTGTTATAAATAGTTGTTATCAATAGTTTTTGTAAATAATTGTTATGCGTTGTCGTTATAAATTATTGCTACGTTGCCGTTGTTGCCAATCACCATCAACAATAACTGGCGCGTCCTCTGGCGCTAGCGCTTGTCGCCCTAAAATAATATCGGCTGCTTTCTCGGCCACCATTATCGTTGGCGCATTAAGGTTGCCGTTAGTAATAGTCGGGAAAATAGATGAGTCAACTACCCGTAAGCCTTCAATGCCGTGAACCTTTGTTTGTGAGTTAACAACCGCCATTGCGTCTTCGCCCATTTTACACGAGCAGGACGGATGATAGGCACTCTCAACTGAGGTGCGGACAAAGCTATCAATCTGCTCATCGGTTTGTATGTCAGTACCAGGCTGGATTTCTTCATCTCTATAATCATCAAAAGCCGCTTGATGAATGATTTCGCGGGTAAGTCTTACGCAGGCTCTAAAGCCTTCAATATCATCTGGATGCTGTAGGTAATTAAATAAAATAGCGGGTGCATCATCAGGGTTGGCCGATTTCACCGTAACGCAGCCGCGGCTTTTCGGTTTGTTATGACCAACATGAACCTGAAAACCATGGCCAGCAAAAGCGCTTCTGCCGTCATAACGCATAGCGGCGGGTAGAAAGTGATATTGCAAGTCAGGCCATTCTACGCCGGGTTTTGACCGAATAAAGCCGCAGGATTCAAAGTGATTAGTTGCTCCTAAGCCGTCTCTGAATAATAGCCAGCGCGCGCCAATTAGTGCTTTAGAAAATAGGCCTAATTTGCCATTAATGGTAATAGGTTGTTTACATTTAAATTGAAAATAAAACTCTAAATGGTCTTGTAGGTTTTTACCCACGCCCGGTAAATGATGCAGCGTTTCAATGCCTGCGTTAGTCAAATCTTGTTGGTTGCCAATACCTGATAATTGTAATAGTTGGGGTGAGCCAATAGAGCCTGCGCTTAATACAATGTCTTTATTGCTAGCAGCAGTATATTTTTTGCCTTTTACTTCATACTCGACGCCAATGGCTTTTTTATTATCTAACAACACGCGCTGCACTTTGGCATGAGTGACTATGGTTAAATTAGTGCGTTTTTTTATTGGGTCTAAATAAGCTTTGCTCGCAGAACAGCGAATACCGCTGCCTACGTTCATGTGCATCGGCCCAAAGCCTTCTTGCTGACCTGCATTGTAATCATCTGTTTTCGGATAGCCCGCTTGGTGGCCTGCTTCAATAAACGCGCCATATAGCGGGTTCTGCATTTCATTGCCGTTGTTAACTTTTAGTGGGCCAGTGTCGCCACGGTAGTCATTGCTGCCTAAATACCAATCTTCGGCCTTTTTAAAATAAGGTAGGCAATGTTGATATGACCAGTTTTTAGCACCACTGTGCTCCCAGTCGTCAAAGTCTCTGGCGTGGCCTCTTACATAAACCATGCCATTTATTGATGATGAGCCACCCAATACTTTGCCACGTGGGCAGTGCATTTTACGGTTATTAAGGTAAGGTTCAGCGTCGGTATGAAATTGCCACGCGTACTTAGTCGTGTTCATCGGTATCGATAGCGCTGTCGGCATTTTTATAAATAAGCTGTTGTCGCTGCCGCCAGTTTCTAGCAGCAAAACAGAGTTATTGGCGTCTTCACTTAAACGATTGGCCAGCACGCAACCGGCTGAACCCGCCCCTACAACAATATAATCAAAACGTTTTATACTATTCATTAAAAGGGGCTCTCTAATTTACTCATCCCCATATAAACCGACTTAGTTTGCGTATATTGATTTAAAGTCTCTAAGCCATTTTCCCGACCTATACCCGACTGCTTATAACCACCCACTGGCATTTCAACTGGTGACAAACCATAGCTGTTAATCCAGCAGATACCGGCCTTAAGCTGATGGATCACTCGATGAGCCCGCTGCACGTCTTGGGTGAAGACCCCTGCGGCTAAACCTAACTCAGTATCGTTCGCTCGGCTTATAACATCATCTTCATCACTAAAGCTTAGTACTGACATAACCGGGCCAAAAATTTCTTCCTGCACAATCGTCATATCGTCTTGGCAATTAATGAACACTGTTGGCGCGACAAAATAACCATTAGGTGCTGAATCGGGTTGTAAAGCTGTGCCGCCGGTTAATAGTTCTGCGCCTTCTTCAATACCTTCGGCTATATAATCTAACACTAGCTGCTGATGCTTAGCCGAAATCAAAGCGCCAAAATTTACATCGCTATCTAAAGGGTCACCGGCAACGATATTATTTTCAATTCTGGTTTTTAGCTGAGCGAGAAATTCACTACTAATACTTTCATGCAGATAAACCCTTGTGCA
The DNA here is from genome assembly GCA_047628915.1 of Porticoccus sp. Lineage (GTDB taxonomy): Bacteria > Pseudomonadota > Gammaproteobacteria > Pseudomonadales > CAWVSB01 > CAWVSB01. Next base: position 6,977 of record JBLHWB010000045.1, read on the forward strand.
GTTAGTACATATTTCACCTTGAGTATAAAAATTACCTAGCATGGCAGCACTGACGGCCTCAACGATATCGGCGTCGTCAAAAACGATAAGTGGCGATTTCCCCCCTAGCTCCATCGTGACATCTTTTAAATTTTCACTGGCACTACGCATTACTTTTTTACCGGTACCCACTTCGCCAGTGAATGATACTTTTGCAATCTCGCTATGGCAGGCTAGCCACTGGCCAACATCGGCGCCACCTTGTACAACATTAAATACGCCGGCAGGAAGACCCGCTTCCATAAATATTTCGGCTAGTTTCAAAGCACCAAGTGGCGTTTCTTCTGACGGCTTGAATATCATGCTATTACCGCAAGCAAGTGCGGGGGCTGATTTCCAGCAAGCGATTTGTAAGGGATAATTCCATGCGCCAATGCCTGCGCAAACACCTAGTGGCTCTTTGCGAGTGTAATAAAAATCGGCGCCTACGCTTTGTTGTTGACCAACCACTGACGGCGCTAGACCAGCATAGTACTCGATAGCATCAGCGCCACTAACCACATCAACACACTCTGCTTCTTGCCACGGTTTACCGGTGTCCAATACTTCGATATGGGCTAATTCATCATTGCGCTCACGTAACAGTGCTGCGGCGCGATTTAACACCCGGGTACGTTCTATTGCTGTCATCGCTGACCAAAGAGTAAAGCCCTTTTTTGCGCTGTCTAAAGCCGCAGATTTTATGCTGTCGTCGGCTATTTCAACGTGATAAATGACTTGTGCAGTTGCCGGATTAATCACCTCAAAAAACTCACCGGTTTGATTGGCGGTATACATGCCATTAACAAAGTTTTGATAGCGCGGTAATGCCATTGTCGTCTCCGATAGGGTAGTTTCTTAGGTTTATTCTGCAGGCTAGTTATAAGCTGTTATTACTATACGCAAACAAGAGGAGACTAACGAACTATTGTTAGCGTTATTGGTCAGTCTTTGATTGTAGATACCATTTTCGAGTACGCGGTAGCGATCTAAAGTAGATGGTTTAATAGTGCTGGGTGGATGCTAGATAAAATGTTGACTGTTAGTAGTGGCCGCCATTGTTGTTACATCAAGTAGCGCTTAGGTCATTCTAGGCTATCCACGTCCATGGGATAGCCAATGCCAACAATACGCCGTTACTGATGAGCATTATGGTCGTTGGAAATGGTCAAAACCATTCGTCTTGGTAAAACCAAGCCATGCTTCTAAAATACTCACCGCTGCTAACTGCTAATAATTGTTTTTATCAACTATACCGCGCTGACAGTGACCGGCACACCATTGAGAGCGGCATTGCCACTAACTGGGTCATACAGTTTGTCGTCGGTTAAGTCATTACAGCTAACCCCTTCTTGAGCGCTGGCTATAGCCATTTTGACACCTTTGCGTTTATGTCCCCAGCCATGCGGTAGGCTAACAACGCCGGGCATGATTTCGTCGCTGGCAATAACCTTTGTGGTGACCTCACCAACCCGAGACTTAATCCGCACGTCGCCGTTGTCTTCAAGTTTATGTTTGGCTATATCTTCTGGATGCATTAATAATTGCCAGCGTGGCTTGCCTTTGACTAAGCGGTGAGAATTATGCATCCACGAGTTATTACTGCGTACATGGCGACGGCCAATTAGTAGCAACTCATCACCTGGCAGTGGGGTTGCCGCTAAGCGGTCAGCATCATTAATTAAATAGTCTGTGGCTAAATCTATACGGCCATCGGTAGTAACCAAGCGCTCTATTAAACCGGGTTGTAGTGGGCCAATATCCACGCCATGTGGATTAGCTTTTAATACGGCTAAGTCAAGCTGCAAGGGATGGTCTGTTTTAGAGCCATAAGGGCCGTGTTGAATACCTAAGTCTATTAATTCATCAGGCGGAGGTAGGGCTTTAAATGGCGTGTTTTTAAGTTTGGATATCTGCTCGGCAACACCGTTAAAGATTTCCCAGTCGTGGCGGGTATTCTCACTAGGTTCAAATACAGGCTCGTTATATCGGCTGGTGTTGTGAACAGCTAAACGATGAAAAGCGATATCGTAGTGGTCATGCTCTAAAGCTGCTGTAGGCGGTAAAATAATATCCGCATGTTGGGTGGTTTCATTAATATAAAAATCTATGCAGGCCATAAAGTCTAAGCCAGCCAATGCTTTATCCATTTCATTGCCGTTAGGCGCAGACAATACTGGATTACCTGCAGTGGTTATTAAGGCTTTTATTTGTCCCTCGCCGGGCGTAAGCATTTCTTCGGCCAAAACAGTTGCTGGCGTCTCGCCGCTAAACTCTGGTAGTTTGCTAACGCGGCTATGCCAGCGACCAAAACTACCGGCGCCATTCGAGCCTTTGGTTACATAGCCAAAAGCTGGGTTTGCCGCAATTGATCCGCCGCGCACGTCTAGCGAGTTGGTTAAGATATTAATTATTTGGATTGCCCATTGGCATAAACTACCAAACACTTGTACAGATACGCCCATTCGGCCATAACAAACAGCCCCGTCGGTGGTCGCCATATCGCGGGCAAGCTGACGCACGGTGTCAGCATCAATGCCGGTATGTTGTTGGGCCAGCGCTGGGGTAAAGCTGGCGGCAGCAGTTTTAACCTGCTCCAAATTATCGATTACATCACTAAGGTGGCCGGTATTGACTAAGTTTTCTGCAAATAAGGTATTAATCATCGCCATTAATAAAAAGGCGTCAGAACCTGGGCGGATGAAATGATGTTGGTCGGCAATGGCGGCGGTTTCAGTTTTACGCGGATCAATAACAATAAACTTGCCCCCACGCTTTTGTATCGCTTTTAACCGTTTGGTGACGTCAGGCACTGTCATAATGCTGCCGTTTGATGCCAGCGGATTGCCGCCAATAATTAGCATGTAGCTGGTATGGTCAATATCAGGCACTGGCAGCAGCGACTGGTGGCCATACATTGCATATGAAACGAGATGATGAGGCAGTTGATCCAGCGAGGTAGCTGAGAAACTGTTTTTTGTGCCCAGCGCACGGCGAATAAGCCCGCCATGGGTGAGGCTGCCATAGTTATGTACGTTAGGATTGCCAGCGTACAAGGCGACGGTGTCATTGCCGTATTTTTGCTGCACTTCAACGACATTTTTCGCCACTGTTTTAAAGGCTTCTTCCCAGCTTATTTGCTCCCAGTTGTCGCCATTGCGTTTAACCGGATGGCGCAGTCTATCGGGATCGGTATGAATGTCTTCTAGTGCTGTTGCCTTAGGACAAATGTGGCCACGACTAAAGGGGTCGTCTTTGTCGCCTTTAATAGAAATGATTTCTTTGCCTTGGGTTTTTATTTCTACCCCACAAATAGCTTCACATAAATGACAGGCGCGGTAATGGGTTTTAATCTCTTCACTCATAAAAACTCTCGGCGTTTTAAGTTAAAAGCAATCAAACAAATTTGTTAGCGCGTGATAGTAGCCTAATGCGACGGTTGAGAGTAATCAGTGCTGTTTATGTCCGGTTATCAGTAAAAAGCATAAAGATGGGCGCTAGCAAAACGGTTGGTTTTCGCTGTCCCCTTTTGCTTACCCCAATACCGTGGCGCCAAAAGCTAATGTTTTAGCGCGATATATCAATAGTTAGGCGTAATATGTCAAGAATGCTTATCTACTGAGCAGTAAAATAGTCGCTAATGGCACCGCTAATTTTGGTAGCTGTAATGTGCTGATTGGCAAGCTTGGCTGCGGTATTAGGTAAGTTGATATAAAAATAACAATAAAAAATTGTATCAAGGAGATTAACCATGGCAGATGTTTTACGTCAGGCCGCTATTAAAGGTGTTCCAGAGCTATTAAGTGAAATGGGGGTTGCCCCTATGCCGCTGTTAGAAAAATACGGCATCTCATTGTCTGCTGTAGATAACCCTGATAGTTTTTTTAGTTACAGTCGGTGGGCGGCAATGTTAAATGAAGCTGCATTAGCCACTAACTGCCCGCATTTTGGCTTATTGGTCTCGAAAAACCACACCATGTCTACGTTGGGTATGTTGGGCTTAGCAATGCAACAGTCGCCCGATGTGACCGCCGCATTGAAGACATTTCAACGTTATTTTTATCTACACACTGACGCCGCAAAAATTACCAATACCGTCGAAAGTAATATTTATAT
>JBLHWB010000046.1:0-11059 GCA_047628915.1 Porticoccus sp.
CGGATGATTTGATTGATGTTGCCTATATAGTAGAAGAACAGCCATCTGGAAGCATTAGTGCAAGTGTTGGTTTTGCACAGGAATCAGGTTTGATACTGGGTGCAAACTTGCAGCAAAACAACTTTCTAGGGTCAGGCAAACAAGTTGGTATCGGCATAAACTCAAGTCGGTTCCAAGACAGTGCCAACTTTAGTTACGTTAATCCATATTACACTGACGACGGCGTAAGCCGAGGCTTTAGTGTGTTTGCCCGTCAAACTGATTTTGACGAGGCTAACGTTGCCTCCTTTAGTACTAATGTCTATGGTGCCAATATGAACTTTGGTTATCCGATTGGGGAAACACAGCGTTTGGGCTTTACAGTTGGTTACCAGCATACAGAGGTTGCAACCGGCACCAGTGTTGTGCAAGAAATTGAGGGCAGTCCTAAGCCGTTTGACGGGGTAAATCGTTATATTGAAACCCTAGCGGCTATTAGTGGCGCAGATCAGGATGTATTGGGTAATGATGATCTCCAGTCTTTATTTGCTGAAGTTGAGCCTGGGTTTATCGATGCAAATGGCGACTTGTTTGATACCTTTACAGTGTCTGGTAGTTGGGTCCAGTCTACTTTGAACCGTGGCCAGTTAGCGACCCGCGGTACAGCGCAAAGTTTGTCACTTGAATTGTCGATTCCCGGCAGTGACTTAGAATATTTTCGCGTAACCTATACTGGACAGATTTTTGTTCCGCTTAGCCGATCTTTCACATTACGCTTTAGAGGAGAGATTGGTTACGGTGAGGGTTATGGTGAAACTACTGAATTACCGTTTTTCCAAAATTTCTATGCCGGTGGGTTTGGTTCGGTTAGGGGTTTCGAGGCCAATACCCTTGGGCCGCGCAGTACACCGCCAGAAATCTATGAAGTTAGACAGATTCAAACCGGCGTTGATAGCAATGGCAACCCAGTGTTCGAGCAAGGTAGTGACGGTTTTATCCGTTTTCCCGACAACTTCGCCTATATCTCTGACGGTAATGGTGGGTTGATTGCCAGCACAGGGTTTAATCAAAGAGACCCATTCGGTGGTAATTTATTAGTTGAAGGTAGCATGGAGCTATTGTTCCCGTTACCATTTATAAAAGATCAGCGTTCATTACGTTCGGCATTTTTTATTGATGTCGGTAATGTATTCGATACTACTTGTGGTAAGTCTCAAGTTGCATGCTTTAATTTTGACGCTGGGGAACTTAGGTATTCAGCCGGTATTGGTGTTACTTGGATTACTGGCTTTGGACCGCTAAGTTTCAGTTTGGCTAAGCCGCTTAATGAGGGTGACTTTGATGAGCCAGAAGTATTCCAGTTCTCATTAGGACAGTTTTTCTAAAATATATTGTTAGTATTAATTATAATTTTTAATGGAGAAAGTAAGTGGTTAAATTAATTAAAGGTCTTTCGTTAGTTGCAGTATTTGCGTTTAGTGGTCAAGCCTTCGCTCAAGGCAGTATTGCTATTGTTGATGCACAGCGGGCAATTTTAGAGACAGATGTAGCGAAAGAAAGATTACAAGCACTGCGTAAGGATGCCGACTATGTTGCTAGTAAAAAGCAACTAGAAGATATTCAAAAAGAGGGTGAAGCTTTAGTCAAAAAATTACAAAAAGACGCCGCCGTAATGTCTGCTGAGCAAAAATCTGAGCAACAGAAAAAACTACAGGAAAAACAAGCTGACTTGCAACACATTGCAGGAAAACTACAAAAGGCTGAGCAAGAGCTAGCACGTGGTTTGATGGCTGAGTTGGGCGGTAAAGCTAAAGTAGTTATTTCAGATGTAATTAAAGCGGATGGCATTGGCTTATTGTTAGACTCTCAAACAGCAATTCATGCCGATGCGGGTTATGATATTACGGCTAAAGTGACTCAGCGTTTAAACGAGAATAAGTAATTATCTGAAGGTCTGCCCCTATGCCCAAGTTTACGCTGTCAGAGTTAGCGGCAACGCTTGGTTGTGAAATTGAGGGCAATGGCGATACGGTTATAACGAGTCTTGGCACGGTAGAAAATGCCAAGGCTGGTCAAATTTGTTTTATTGCGAATAAGCAGTATGTTAAATATTTAGCGACTACTGCTGCCAGTGCTGCAATTGTTTCCCCTCAACTACTAGAGCAATGCGGCGTTCCCGCTTTAATTACCAGCGATCCTTATGGTACTTATGCCAAACTGTCATTATTGTTTGACGATGCGCCTCAATCAATCAGCGGAATAAGCCCACAGGCAACGGTTAGTGCCAGTGCAAACGTTGATGAATCAGCATCAGTGGCTGCCAATGCGGTAATTGAGTCAGGCGCTGTGATTGGGCCAGGAGTTGTTATTAGTGCGGGTTGTTATATTGGTGAAAACGCTACCGTCGCCAGCAATAGCAAGTTATTTCCTAATGTTAGCGTTTATCACAATGTCAGAGTAGGCAGTGACTGCTTGCTGCATAGTGGTGTGGTTGTTGGTGCTGACGGTTTTGGTTTTGCTCCTACCGCAAGTGGTTGGCAGCGTATTGCCCAAGTTGGCTCAGTGGTAATTGGTGATCGCGTATCCATAGGTGCAAATACCACTGTCGATCGCGGCGCAATTGAAGATACAGTGATTGGCGACGATGTTATTATTGATAACCAAGTTCAAATCGGCCATAACGTCATTATTGGTGATAAAACCGCTATCGCTGGCGCGAGTGCCGTAGCCGGCAGTACAAAAATTGGTCAGCGCTGTGTTATTGCTGGTGGAGTTGGTATTGTTGGCCATATTGAAATAGTCGATGAAGTGACAGTAACCGCCAGAACATTAGTGACTAAAAGTATTACTGAAAAAGGCTCATACTCGTCCGGTACGCCAATGATGCCGACTAGAGATTGGCGGAAAGCGGCTAGCGTGTTTAAACGGTTGCGATCGTTGCTATCCAGAGTTGATGCCTTGGAAAAGAAAGACAAGAGAGAACCGTCATAAATGAGTATCCATCCTACCGCCATAATAGATCCTACCGCTTCCATTGCTGATTCTGCAGAGATTGGTCCCTACAGCATAGTCGGAGCCCATGTGGTGATTGGAGCGAATAGTGTTATTGGTCCTCATGTGGTTCTTAAAGGCCCCACAGTTATTGGCCGTAACAATAAAATTTTTCAGTTTTCGACGATTGGTGAAGATACACCTGATTTGAAATATAAAGGCGAAGCAACGCGCTTAGTGATTGGCGACAATAATGTCATTCGTGAGGGCGTTACAATTCATCGTGGCACTATCCAAGATCGTAGTGAGACGACTATCGGTAATGATAATTTGATTATGGCCTATGTGCATATTGGTCATGACAGTGTTGTTGGTAGCAATATAATCTTAGTTAACAATGCCTCACTTGCTGGCCATGTTGTGGTTGGTGATTGGGCTATTATTAGTGGTTACTCGCTGATTCATCAGTTTTGTGTGATTGGCAGCCATAGCTTTGTTGGTATGGGCAGCGGGATAAAACATGATGTGGCAGCATATTGCACTGTGATAGGTTTTCCCGCTGAGATCAAAGGCCTAAATAGTGAAGGTCTTAAGCGTCGTGGTTTTAGTAAAGAAGCGATGGCGAGTATAAAAAAAGCTTATCGGATTGTCTTTCGCAGTGGTTTGCTGGTTGATGAAGCCATAGAGCGCTTGGTGCCACTGGTTGAAGAGTGCGAAGAAGTAAAACTATTTGCTGACTCGGTTATTAACTCTAAGCGCGGCTTGGTCCGCTAAAGCGGATGAGCAACGATAAACAGCTCCAAACTCCCTTAAGAATAGGTATATTGGCCGGCGAAGCTTCGGGTGATCAGCTGGGTGGCGCGCTGATGGCTGAAATTTTAGCGCTAAATCCAAAGGTGGTATTTGAAGGCATCGGTGGACCGTTAATGATAGTCCAAGGTCTAGATTCGATGGTTGAAATGGATAGGCTTTCAGTAATGGGCTTAATTGAACCACTGAAACGATTGTTCGAACTATTAGCCATTCGTAAACGAGTAAAGCAGCACTTTACAGCTAACCCGCCCGACTTATTTGTCGGTATCGACTCTCCTGACTTTACCTTGAATATCGAATTAGCGTTGCGTGAGCAAGGGATAACAACGGCTCATTATGTCAGTCCATCGGTATGGGCATGGCGGCAAGGTAGAGTTAAAAAAATTCGTCGCGGCGTTGATATGATGTTGACGCTATTCCCATTTGAAGCCAAATTTTATCGTGAAAATAATGTGCCGGTGGCATTTGTTGGCCATCCCTTGGCCGCCCGCTTCCCTATGGTTTCTGATCAGGCGGAAGTGCGGCCTAAGTTTGCCATCAGCGCAGATGCAAAATTATTGACTCTGATGCCGGGTTCTCGAAAAGGAGAGGTCGAGTTGATGTTGCCAGTGTTTTTAGCGGTGGCAGAAAAACTTAAGCAAGAAATTCCAGAGTTGATCTTTCGTATCCCTGCAGTTAATAAATTACGTCATATTCAAATTCAAGATTTGATTGATGAGGCTGCTAGATTAATGCCAAACCTTGCTAATAGTTTGCAAGTCACTATTGGCCAATCTCATGAACTGATGCAGGCGGCAGATGCCGTATTGATGACATCTGGTACTACTACTTTAGAGGCTATGTTACTGAAGCGTCCTATGGTTGTGGCATACAAAATGGGTAATTGGCCTTATAGAATATTGTCGCGCATTGTTAAAACGCCGTTTATAGCACTGCCTAATTTATTGGCCAATAAAAAACTGGTACCTGAACTGATTCAACATGAAGTGGGTGTTGAGGCTATTGTGGATGAATTGCGACCACTGCTTAACAATGGCGATAAAAAAGCTCACCTTATTGCAGAGTTTGACGCTATTCATCGCCAACTAGCCGGTGATAATGTTGAGTCAGCGGCACAGATATTATTAAGCTTGATCGATACTAAGCGAGAAGCCAATGGCAGATGATTGGTTTGTCGACCAAGCTCGCGGCTTATTGGCAGCGGGGGTCGATGAAGTTGGGCGAGGCCCATTGGTTGGTGATGTTGTTGCGGGTGCTGTAATTTTAGATCCGAATAACCCAATTGAAGGTTTGGCAGATTCTAAAAAGCTCAGCGAGAAGCGCAGAGAAGCCTTATATACAGAGATAGTCGAAAAAGCGCTGGCGTGGGGTATAGGCCGAGCGAGCCCAGCGGAGATAGATGAGATTAATATATTACAGGCCAGTATGTTGGCCATGACCCGAGCGGTGCAGACGCTGCAGGTACAACCTGAATTTGTTTGGGTTGATGGTAATCGCTGCCCTAAATGGTCTTATGCCAGTGAGGCGGTGGTAAAAGGTGACTCAAAGGTGGCTGAGATTTCAGCTGGATCGATTATCGCGAAAGTGACAAGAGATCGGGAGATGGTTGCGCTACACTTGCAGCATCCAGAATACGGGTTTGACAGTCATAAAGGCTACCCCACGATTAAACATATGAAGGCATTGGACGATTATGGCGTACTAGCACAGCATCGCCGCTCATTTAATCCAGTGAGGAAAATAATAGAGCAAAGTTCCAGTTTTTGAGACCTAAATGACGACACCTTTTGTACATTTAAAAGTTCATAGTGAATATTCCATAGTTGATGGTTTGGTTCGGATAAAACCGCTGATTAAAAAAATTGGCGAGCTGAATATGCCAGCGGTTGCACTAACCGACGTGTGTAATTTTTATGGTTTAGTGAAATTCTATAAGGCAGCACGTGGTGCTGGTATAAAGCCAATTCTCGGCAGTGACTTTGTTGTTAATGATATTGACAATGAGTCTACTACTGCCATTACTTTGTTAGCGCAGACTGAAGAAGGTTACCGTAATTTACGAGTATTAATTTCCAAGGCCTATCAAGAAGGCCAAGCGTTTGGCGAAGCACGCGTTGAACGGCAGTGGATTGCAGAGTGTGCCGGTGGAATTATTGCACTGTCGGGAGCAAAGACTGGTGATATTGGGCAAGCCTTATTAAACGACAGAGAGAAAGACGCTGAAGCATTTTTGCAGTACTGGTTACAAGTGTTTGGCGATCGTTTTTATATCGAATTACAACGTACTGGCCGCGCCCAAGATGAAAGTTATCTGCATAAAGCAGTAGCGTTGGCAGCGAAGTTTAGCTGCCCCGTAGTCGCCACTAATGATGTCAGATTTATTGATAGCGAAGAGTTTGATGCACATGAAGCAAGAGTTTGTATCAATGATCAGCGTACCCTAGACGATAGCCGGCGCCCGCGTCGCTATAGCGAAGAGCAGTATCTGCGCACGGCAGAGGAGATGGTTGAACTTTTTTCAGATATTCCAGAAGCCATTGAAAATACGGTTCAAATTGCGCGGCGCTGTAATGTTGAGATAGAAATTGGCACTTATTACTTGCCAGAATTTCCAGTGCCAGAAGGCTTAACTTTAGACGAGTTTTTTACCAAAATATCGCATGAAGGATTAACGGATCGACTTAATTTTTTGTACGATACCAGCCGTGATGACTTTCCCGAGATAGAAAAAAAATACCGTGACCGATTAGATTTTGAGCTAAATGTAATTATTCAAATGGGCTTCCCCGGTTATTTTTTAATCGTGATGGATTTCATTAAATGGGGTAAAGACAATGGTGTGCCAGTGGGCCCCGGTCGTGGTTCGGGTGCCGGCTCCTTAGTTGCCTATGCACTGCTAATTACTGATCTTGATCCATTGGAATATGATTTACTGTTTGAGCGATTTTTAAATCCCGAGCGGGTATCAATGCCTGACTTCGATGTTGATTTTTGTATGGAAGGGCGTGATCGCGTAATTAGTTACGTGGCTGATCAATATGGCAGAGATGCAGTCAGTCAGATTATTACTTTTGGCACTATGGCTGCCAAGGCGGTAGTGCGTGATGTCGCTAGGGTTCAAAGTAAGCCCTATGGCTTGGCTGACAAATTATCCAAACTGATTCCGTTTGAAGTTGGTATGACTTTAGACAAAGCGTATGAGCAAGAAGAAATTTTACGAGAATTTTTAGCAGGTGATTCTGCTGGCCAAGAAATTTGGGATATGGCGCTGCAACTTGAGGGTATAACTCGTGGCGTTGGTAAACATGCCGGGGGCGTTGTTATTGCGCCGACTAAGCTAACTGACTTTTCACCATTATACTGTGATGAAACCGGCCAGGGGCTGGTAACTCAGTACGATAAAAAAGACGTTGAAGAAGTTGGTTTGGTGAAATTCGACTTCTTGGGTTTAAGAACCTTAACCATTATCGATTGGGCGATTAAGACTATTAATCGGCAAGCAAATGATGGTAGCGCGCTTGATATTATGTCGATTCCGCTAGACGACAGAGCTACTTTTGATTTACTTCAGCGCGCCGATACTACCGCAGTGTTCCAGTTGGAATCACGTGGTATGAAAGACTTGATTAAACGCCTATTACCCAACCGCTTTGAAGATATTATCGCCTTGGTGGCCTTATTTAGACCGGGGCCACTGCAGTCGGGCATGGTCGACGATTTTATTAATCGTAAGCACGGCCGCGCTGAGGTGGCATACCCGCATAGTCAATATCAACATGAAGATTTGATTCCGGTACTTGAGCCTACCTATGGCATTATTTTGTATCAAGAGCAGGTTATGCAAATTGCTCAGATATTGGGTAACTTCTCGCTCGGTGGCGCTGATTTATTGCGTCGAGCGATGGGTAAAAAAGACCTTGATGAAATGGCACGACAGCGTGCTGCGTTTGTTGATGGTGCGACCGGCAGAGATGTTGGCGAAGATCTTGCTAGTAATATTTTTGATTTAATGGAAAAGTTTGCCGGCTATGGATTTAATAAATCTCACTCGGCGGCTTATGCGCTAGTCTCTTATCAGACTGCATGGTTGAAGGTTCATTATCCGGCGCCGTTTATGGCTGCGGTAATGTCATCGGATATGCAAAATACCGACAAAGTTGTGACCTTTATCGAAGAATGCCGGGCGATGAAATTAAAGCTATTATTGCCTGATGTAAATTCAAGTGAATTTCAATTTACGGTCACTGATGATGGGGCAGTGGTTTATGGCCTAGGCGCAATTAAGGGCTTAGGAGAAGGGCCGGTAGAAAGTATTGTAAGCGCTAGAAAAGATGGTCCATTTACAGATTTGTTCGATTTTTGTAATCGCACAGACCCGCGAACAGTTAATAAGCGAGCCTTAGAAGCGCTGGTATTATCGGGCGCTTTTGACGCTTTAGGTATTGATCGAGCGGTGTTAATGGCGGCACTGCCTAATGCGGTAAAAGCTGCTGAGCAGTCGAGTCAAAATGCGCAGGCTGGGATGATTGATTTATTCTCTATGGGCAATGATAGCAAGGTTGATTTGGGCGATGTGTATGAAAATTTTATTAATACGGCTAAGTGGTCAGGCAAAGTACGGCTAGAGGGTGAGAAAGACACCTTAGGTTTATATGTCACTGGTCATCCCATAGATGATTATGAGCATGAACTGAAGCATTTGGTGGCTAACCGCATTGTTAATTTACGCGCCGAGAAGCATCCGCAGTTAGTTGTGGGGCTGATAGTTGATTTACGGGTAATGAAATCGAAAAGTGGTAACAATATGGCGTTTGCTACCCTTGACGATAGAACCAGTCGTATAGAGGTCGGGTTCTTTGGTGCCGCTTTTGAGCAATGTCGCGAAATGTTGATTAAAGACAAAATCGTCGTTGTGCAGGGTAAGGTAGCTATTGATGACTACAATGGCTCTGGGGCGTTAAAAGTACAAGCCGACAGCGTGATGACCTTAGATCAAGCACGGCAACGAAAAGCGGGAGCTTTGGTCTTAAAGCTGAACAGTGTTGGTTTTCCTCGGCAATTACATTCGGTATTGCTGCCTCTTGTTAGTCAGGATGTAGAACAAAGTTGCCCGGTAATTATTGAATATACTGGGGCTGAGGCGCGCGGCCGGGTCCGGTTGTCAGATCAATGGCGCGTGTTTCCTGGTGAGGAACTGATTGAACAGCTGCAAAAACAATTTGGCCTTGACCAAGTAGTTGTTGAATATGGAAGCAGTAGCGCCTAATTAGTCAATCTAAATACGCGCTTTTTTTTCTACAAATTGTTATAGTGCGGCCATCTATTATTGAAGTCAGGCAAAGCACTGAAGGGTATAATTACTTAGCATGAATCCTAATTATCTTGATTTTGAACAACCTATTGCAACGCTCGAAGAGAAAATCGAAGAGCTAAGTTTGGTCGGTACAGATAACGATATAAATATTGCTGAAGAAATAAAAACGCTTAAAGAAAAAAGTAATAAGCTGACTGCCAAAATTTATGCCAATCTTTCTCCTTGGGAAATCGTCAAGGTTGCCAGACACCCCCTGCGCCCCTACACGTCAGATTACATTAGCCGTATTTTCACTGATTTTGAAGAGTTACATGGTGATCGCTTGTATGGCGACGATAGTGCCATTATTGCTGGTGTAGCTCGGCTTGAGGGTGAGCCTTGTGTGGTTATCGGCCAAGAAAAAGGTCGCGGCGTTAAGGAAAAAGTGAAGCGGAATTTTGGTATGCCACGGCCAGAAGGCTATCGCAAAGCAATGCGCTTAATGCAAATGGCAGAGCGATTTAAGCTGCCGGTTTTCACCTTGATCGATACGCCTGGGGCTTATCCTGGAATCGATTCCGAAGAGCGTGGCATTAGCGAAGCAATTGCTCGAAACTTAGCGGTTATGTCACATCTAAAAACGCCTATTATTTGTACCGTAATCGGTGAAGGTAGCTCTGGTGGTGCTTTGGGTATTGGTGTTGGTGACCATTTGGCAATGCTGCAATATTCTACCTATTTCGTTATTTCGCCTGAAGGTTGCGCCAACATTATTTGGAAGACGTCTGATAAAGCACCAGAAGCGGCTGCAGCAATGGGTGTTACTTCTAGTGAACTACAAAAGCTCGGTATTGTTGACGCGACTATTGAAGAGCCTAGAGGTGGTGCTCACCGAGATATGGATAGGGCAGCGCAAAGTATCAAAGCACATTTAATTGCCCAATTACAGCAGTTCAAAGAGTTGCCGATTGATGAATTACTTGATCGTCGTTATCAACGCCTAATGTCTTACGGTAACGACTAAGGCAATAGCTGCTTGTCTCATGTTAAATATTCTTCCTCAGTTGCAGCAACACCTTGATGCAAAAAGGTGGGTGGTGGCTTATAGCGGCGGAGTCGACTCGCATGTGCTGTTGCATCAGCTAGCAGCCTTAGCTGTCGATTCAACTATCCCTCCTATTATTGCCATCCATATAAATCATGGCTTGCACGCCGATGCCTCGCAGTGGCAAATCCACTGTGAGGCGGTTTGTCAAAACTTGGGTATCGATAGCATATCAATTGTGGTTAATGTTGATGGTAAGGGTGGCGTAGAGCAGAGTGCCCGCGAAGCTCGTTATGGGGCGTTTGAGCAATATCTGCAGGCGGGTGATGTGCTATTTCAGGGGCATCATTTGGACGATCAGGCTGAAACAGTATTAATGCGCTTATTAAACGGCAGTGGGCCTAAGGGTTTGGGCGGGATTCCAGCGCAGCGCAGCCTTGGCAGTGCAATCTTAGCGCGGCCCTTATTAAGCTGTGCTAAAGAAGATATCTTAAACTACGCCCAGCAGCATCAATTGAGGTGGGTTGAAGATACCAGCAACGATGATAGTCGCTATGATCGCAACTTTTTACGCAATGAAATATTTCCGAAGTTACAGCAGCGCTGGCCAAGCGTTAAGCGTAATCTAACTCGCAGCGGATTATTAAGCGCCGAGCTAAGCGCAGAAGTTTCAACGCTTGCTGAAGCTGACTTAGCTGCTTGTGATTATCGCTCTAATGACTCAAGCCTTTGCATTAATAGTATTTTGGCGCTGTCATTGAATCGACGTTTTTCGGTATTGAGACAATTGGCGCTTAGCTTACAGGATCTACCGCCCTCACTAGCCGTGCTCGAACAAGTGAATAATGCCTTGTCGGCAGATTCTCAAGCGCATCCGCTTATTCAGTATGGCGCTGCAGAGTTTCGGATTGCTGCTGGGCGCTTGTTGATAATGCCGA
>JBLHWB010000047.1:0-11011 GCA_047628915.1 Porticoccus sp.
AATCGACGGACTTAGCATCTATCCGTGGCGGCGTGCCAGTTTTTAAACGGTTAACTCGAAACGGTAATTCACGCAATCGATCAGCTAAAGCGATTGACGGTGGATCGCCTGCTCTACCGCCAGAGTGATTCTCTAAACCAATGTGAATTTTTCCGCCCAAAAAAGTGCCTGCGGTCAATACCACTGAGTCGGCATAAAATTTCAAACCCATTTGGGTCACAACACCAACGGCTTTGTCTTGTTCGATAATTAAATCGTCGACCGAGTGTTGAAATATTTGTAGGTTATGTTGATTTTCTAAAATCCCACGAATAGCGGCCTTGTATAACACGCGGTCAGCTTGAGCGCGGGTAGCTCTTACTGCAGGGCCTTTACGCGAATTCAACACTCGAAATTGGATACCGCCTTTGTCGGTAGCCATTGCCATAGCGCCGCCGAGTGCATCAATTTCCTTTACCAAATGGCTTTTACCAATTCCGCCAATAGCAGGGTTACAAGACATCTGGCCCAAGGTTTCGATGTTATGAGTTAGCAATAGCGTCGTCACACCCATTCTGGCACTGGCTAGCGCTGCTTCAGTACCGGCATGGCCGCCGCCAATAATTATAACGCCGTAACGAGTTGGATAATCCATAGTGCACACATGGCTATTTTTAAAAGGGCAGGCAGTATAGGGGCTGTTGAAAAAATGAGCAAAGTAACTTTATATTTAATTTTTAGTCTTTTGTTTATTAATTACTTATATATAAATATAGTTATTAGGATATAGAGTAATAAAGAACTAGTTATTATTAGTAAGCACTAATTCTGTTTATAAGTAATTAATAAATACTAAAATCAATACCTTAGGTCAATGATAACTACATACATAAGCCCAGTGTTTAAATGTGATTTAGCTGTTACCGGGTTGTGTACTGTTTTAGTGTTTTTCAGGCCATTATAAAAGGTTTAAAGTTATCAACTGATTTACACACATTTTATGCACGAGGTTATTACTTGCTTATTAGTATTGAATTGTAACCCCTGTTGAATAAATAGCTGTGTGGATAACTATGGGGGAAAGCTGTGTTATTGCTGTATAGATGCTCTTACTTACCTATGCAAAAGCTTGAAAAGATCTTTCCGAGCAAATCATCAGCACTTAGCTGACCAGTAATTTCACCCAGCGTTTTTTGTGCTTGATACAAGTCATCGGCTAATAACTCTCCTGCACCATGATTATTGAGTTGCAGTTTTCCTTGCTGTAAATAATCTAGGCTCCGCTCCAGGGCATCTAAATGTCTGCGTCTGGCAGTAAACGTTCCTTCGGCAGCAGTGTTATAGCCCATGATATTTTTAAGATGATCAGTTAGCTGGTTTAAGCCTACTTTATCCTTAGCGGATAGTTTGATTTGCACAACGCCATTGACCGTCTCTACGCCCTCTTCGGTGCCAGCTAAGTCACATTTATTACGGATAACAGTAACGTTATTTGGCAGCGGTAAACCGATAGACAAATCACCCCAAAGCTTTTCAATATCTGTTTCTTGCTCACAACTGGAATCAACAACAAGTAATACTTGGTCGGCCTGTTCTATTTGATCTATAGCTCTGGCAATACCTATTTCTTCAACGACGTCAGGATTATCTCTAAGACCAGCTGTGTCGATAATATGCAGCGGCATACCATCTAATAGTATTTCTTCTTTTAAAATGTCTCTAGTTGTACCAGCAATGTCGGTAACAATGGCGCTGTCTTTGCCAGCTAATGCATTGAGCAAACTTGACTTACCTGCATTGGGTTTACCGGCAATAACTACTGTCATACCCTCACGCAGTAGCGCACCTTGTTTGGCTTGATGTAATAGCTGTAGTAATAAGTCTTCAATAATAAGTAGTTGGCTACTAACATGGCCGTCGGCTAAGAAATCTATTTCTTCTTCGGGGAAATCAATGGCGGCTTCAACATAAATTCTTAGTTGGGTGAGTTGTTTAACCAAATTGTTGATTTGTTGAGAAAAAACACCTTGTAGTGAGCGAATAGAATTACGCGCGGCTTGAATTGACGATGAATCTATCAGATCGGCTATCGCTTCAGCTTGAGTTAAATCTATTTTGTCATTTAGAAAAGCGCGTTCGCTAAACTCACCGGGGTTAGCTAGGCGTGCGCCCAAGCGCAGCGTTTCTGTTAATAGAACATCGAGAATAACAGGGCCGCCATGGCCTTGTAGTTCTAGGACATCTTCGCCGGTAAAAGAATTAGGCCCAGGAAAATATAAGGCGATGCCTTGATCAACAACGACAGAGTTGTCATCGCCATCAATACAGGCATGAAAGTCGCCATAGTGGGCACTACGAGGTGTTAATTTTTTATTGGTTATAGCTAAAGCGATATCTTTAGCTAAGGGGCCAGAGATTCGAACAATACCAATACCACCACGACCGGGTGGTGTGGCTAGAGCAGAAATTGTATCAAAGTGATCAATCATAACTCTAGCCTACCAGAATGGGTTAATAACTATTTTGCAGCAGCCGCTGCTTCAATTTGGCGAGTGATCATCCACTGCTGCAAAATTGACAAGATGTTGTTTACACACCAGTACAATACTAGTCCTGCTGGAAACCATAAAAAGAAGAAGGTAAAGAAGATTGGCATAATCTGCATAACCTTTGCTTGCATCGGGTCTGGTGGCGGTGGATTAAGCTTTTGCTGGATAAACATACTGACACCCATAATAAGCGGCAATATGTAGTATGGATCCATAGTTGACAGATCTTGTATCCAACCCAGCCAAGGGGCATGACGCAACTCTACGCTTTCCATTAATACCCAATAGAGCGATATAAACACTGGCATTTGAATAAGTATCGGTAGGCAGCCACCCAGTGGATTTACTTTTTCTGTTTTGTATAACTCCATCATGGCGGCAGATTGCGCTTGTTTGTCATCGGCATGGCGCTCACGTATTTCAGTCATTTTAGGCGTGACCAAACGCATTTTTGCCATAGAGCGATAACTAGCTGCCGATAACGGATAAAACAACATTTTAACAAACATGGTAAGGAAAATAATTGACCAACCCCAGTTACCAACATAGCCATGAATAAAAGTCATAATTGCAAACAGCGGTTGCGCAATCCACCATAACCAACCGTAATCAACTGTTAGCTCTAAACCCGGTGCTATAGCTTCTAGGCTTTCTTGATCTTTAGGTCCAGCATAAAAACGACTTTCAATTGTATCGATGCTGTTTGGTGCAACTGTTACAGCGGGACTGATATAACGAATAAAATTGAAGCCGTCATTGTTTACCTTAGTTGAATAGGCATTGGTTATATCAGCTGGTGGAATCCATGCTGAAATAAAATAATGCTGAACTATTGATAACCAACCATTGGTTACGTCAGCTTTAAATGGCTCATCGGCTAAGTTAGAAAACGTTGTTTTGATATAAGGCTTTTCTTCGGTGCGGGTAGCAACACCTAAAAATGGTTGCATTCCCATGCCGGTAGTATCTGCTGCCGGGTCTTCACTGCTGTCACGTTTTAGTTGAGCGTAAAAATTAGCAGTCCAGTCACTATCGCCGTTATTTTCAATAATATATTGTTGGGTGACTAAGTAACTATTTTCTGTAAAGATAAAGCGCTTGATAATGTAGGCGCCATTGCTATCGGTAAAGGTTAAATCTACAGTTAACGATTCTCTGCCATCTAAATTATAGTTGCGAGCAGAGCTATTAAATAAAGGCTTACCATTAGCAGTATCTGTACCATTGGGACCGATCAGCCCACTCTGCGCTATATAGGTTCGACGGGAGTTATTTTCAAGCAATACAAAGGGATTTTCTTCTTCGCCAAGCTTAGCTAAATGTTTTGGTAACAACACACTAACAATATCGCCGCCATTTGGGTCGATGCTCATTATTAACGTGTCAGTTTCCACAGTGATTAAATTATTATTGACTGGCATTACCATTGGCTGAGTTGGAGCCACTAGCGGGGCATTTAACTCAGGTGTATCGCTATTATTGCTAGTAGCAATCGCGCTAGGCACTTCGCCCGTATTTTGATAACGCTCAATCGGTGCTTGGTTAGCATCTAACAAAGCTTTATTGGTCGCTTTAAAATCAGTCCACTCGTTAACCAATATTAGTGAGACCGCAATAACGGCCCCGATAATGCTATAACGGATCAGATCCATGGGTATGTATACACCTATGCTTAGGTTGATGTGAATATTCAGGTACTGGGTCGTGACCACCGGCATTAAATGGATGGCAGCGCAGTAATCTTCGAAGGGTTAAATAACAGCCTTTAAAAAAACCAAAACGGCTGAATGCAGTTTGGGCATAAGAAGAACAGTTGGGGTAGAAGCGGCAATGGTTGCCTAATAGCGGGCTGATAAAGTAGCGATAAAAAGCGAGCAGACACAACACCGCCCGAGCAGCTAGCCCAGGCTTGTCGGTATTATTTAACACACCGATTTCTCGGCCGCTCGTCGAATTAATCTTTGCCACTGTTTTTCCAGTAATCGATTAAAGCCAGGGTTATCTAAATCTCCACAACCAGATCTAGCAAGTACTACAATATCTAAGCTAGGTAAATTATCAGTCTGTAGTCTAAAGCTTTCTCGTATCTGTCGTTTCAGTCGATTTCTTGTTACTGCTAATTTGACATGTTTTTTAGCAATAACCAGCCCCAATCTGGATTGAGGCTGTTGGTTAAAGCGGGCAAGCAATAATAGTTGGGGACATGATGTCTTTACTTCGGCCGAAGAGAAGACGAATTGAAAGTCTTTGGCTGTCAGTAGGCGTTTCGATCTAGTAAAATTAAGTCCCGTGACCATGCTGCTACCAGCCAGTTTTATGACTTAATTAGGCAGATAGACGTTTGCGACCTTTAGCACGACGACGGTTAATTACCGCTTGACCGCCTTTAGTAGCCATACGTGCACGGAAACCGTGAGTACGAGCGCGCTTTAATACACTAGGTTGGAATGTTCTTTTCATAGCTATTACTCGGTATTTGCTGGTATTACTTAATGCAATACTAGCCGTAAAAAAATGAGCGCGAATTCTAGAGAATTAACCAGTAAATATCAATGCCCTTTTTTAATCTCTTGCCGTGTTAATCGAGAGACAAAGAGTAATTTACAGAAATAACAGCTAAAAGAAACTTATACACAGGTTAAATAAAACTTATACACAGTTTGTTGTTGATAAGATTTGTGTAAGTCTAAATAGCGGTTCTATAGCTTTTTTTTGTTTTAAGTCATTGAATTATAAGTTAATAAAATAAAAATGAAATACTTGTGGAAAACTTTTTAGGATGTGGATAACCTATGCGACTCGGTTTTTTTGACCTTGTTTTTGGTGTTTTATTAAAGTCAGCGGAAATATCCTTATATTCAGCGCTATGGCGCTAATAATTATAAAAATATCAGTGAGGAGTGACGTTAAGTGATGTTAAAAGGGGTAGGAGTGTTACCACAAGCAGCTTGGGCGAAATGTGTTGGTTATTTGCAAAGTGAATTACCACCGCAGCAATTCAATACCTGGATAAGACCGTTACGAGCTGATTCGAACGAATCGCAGTTGCTGTTATTAGCACCGAACCGGTTTGTTAAAGACTGGGTGAGCGATAAGTTCTTGCCAAGAATCACTGAGCTAGTCATAGAAGTAAGCGAGCGACGGGTGCAAACGGTTGTTATCGATATTGGTGTCCAAAAAAATGCCGTGGCTGCCAGTTTCATCGAGCAAGCCCCTCAACAGATTTCACCCCAAGAAAATATTGTAACAAGAGCATCAATTGATACCGGGTTTGCTAATAGGCCAGCGGTTGAATCGCCTCTGCTTAACATAGGTGCCGGCGGCATTAAAACGTCAAACTCTGGTACTAATACAGTGGGTGGTTTTAGACATCAAAGTTCGTTAATGCCTGGTTATACATTTAATAGTTTTGTAGAAGGTAAATCTAACCAGCTAGCACGGGCAGCTGCCACTCAGATAGCGCAGAATCCAGTTGGCGCTTATAACCCACTGTTTATTTATGGTGGTGTTGGTTTGGGTAAAACTCATTTAATGCACGCGGTGGGTAATGCGTTACTAGAAAAAAAACCAGACGCTAAAATAGTTTATTTACACTCAGAGCGCTTTGTCGCTGACATGGTAAAAGCTTTACAGTTAAATGCCATTAACGAGTTTAAACGCTATTATCGTAGTGTAGATGCACTGTTAATCGATGATATTCAGTTTTTTGCTGGTAAAGATAGATCGCAAGAAGAGTTTTTTCATACCTTTAATGCCTTGCTTGAAGGCGGCCAACAGATGATACTTACTTGTGATCGTTATCCGAAAGAAATTAACGGTTTAGAAGAGCGTCTGAAGTCGCGTTTTGGCTGGGGTTTAACGGTTGCAGTGGAGCCACCTGAGTTAGAAACGCGGGTAGCAATATTAATGAAAAAAGCTGAGAAAGCGCGCATTGACCTGCCGCCAGAGGCAGCTTTTTTCATAGCCCAAAAAGTTCGCTCGAATGTTCGTGAGCTAGAGGGCGCACTGAAGAGGGTGATAGCGAGTGCTCACTTTACTGGGAAGGCAATAGACGTAGATTTAATAAAAGAATCGCTAAAAGATTTATTAGCGCTGCAAGATAAGCAAGTCAGTATGGATAATATTAAGCGTATTGTTGCTGAATATTATAAAATTAAAGTGGCCGACTTATTATCGAAAAGGCGCAATAGATCAGTAGCGCGACCGAGGCAAGTTGCAATGGCTTTGGCGAAAGAGTTAACCAACCATAGCCTGCCAGAAATTGGCGATGGTTTTGGTGGTAGGGATCATACGACGGTGTTACATGCTTGTCGTAAAATTAAAGAGCTGCGTGATACTAGTGCAGACATTAGAGAAGACTATAAAAACTTAATTAGAACATTAACGACCTGATTGACCAGTTATAACCAAACATAACAACTGTTTTTAGGAATGATAGAACTATGAAATTCACTGTTACTAGGGATGCATTACTTAAGCCATTAAACCTTGTTGCCGGAGTCGTTGAGCGCAGACAAACCTTACCAATTTTAGCCAATGTGTTAATTGGTGTAGAAGGTAATCATCTGACATTAACTGGCACTGACCTTGAAGTAGAATTGCTAGGTAAAGTGAGTTTAGACGGCGCTACGGTTGATGGTGATATCACCGTCCCAGCGCGTAAGCTGTTGGATATCGTGAAGTCATTACCTGATGACAGTGTAATTAGTGTTGCAGTAGAAGAGCAGCGTGCCATTATTAAAAGTGGTCGTAGTCGGTTTACCCTTTCTACCCTGCCCGCTAGTGAATTTCCAAATGTAGAGCAAGGGTCAGCGACGCTAGAGTTCGATGTGTTGCAAGGGAACCTGAAAGGTCTGATCGACAAAACAGCTTTTGCCATGGCGCAGCAAGACGTACGTTATTATTTAAATGGAATGCTGTGGGAAATTAAAGATGGCGTGTTCAGAGTGGTGGCAACCGATGGGCATCGTCTAGCGTTGTCGACATTGTCAGGGATTACTACTAGTGAAGAGAAGCAGGTTATTTTGCCCCGTAAAGGTGTGTTGGAACTAAGCCGGCTATTAATTGAGGAGGCAGAGAGTATTCATTTGGCTTTCGGCGACAACCATCTGCGGGCAACCACTCAAGCCTTTACCTTTACTTCTAAATTGGTAGATGGGAAGTTTCCTGACTATGACCGCGTACTGCCCAAAGGAAGTGATAAAGAGGTTGTAGCTGAGCGTGATGTATTGAAGCAAGCATTGGCGAGGGCGGCAATCTTATCTAATGAAAAGTATCGAGGCATTCGTATGCAGTTTAATGCCGGTGACTTGCGTATTGTAGCGAACAATCCAGAGCAAGAAGAAGCCGAAGATGTAGTCGCTATCGACTATGATGGCGACACCTTAGAGATTGGTTTTAACGTCAGCTACCTGCTAGATATCATGAATGTGGTGTCAGGGCCTAAGGTTAAGTTCTCTTTGCTTGACGCTAATAGTAGTGCGTTGTTGGAAGACAATGATGACGGTAACTCCTTGTATGTAGTAATGCCAATGAGGCTATAGGGGCTGTCTGCAATAGTAGATGACTTATTTAAATCGCCTAAAAGTGACGGATGTTCGCAACATCCGTTCTGCAACTCTCCTGCAGTTTTCCCAAACTAACCTTATTTATGGTGCTAACGGTAGCGGTAAAACCTCGCTATTAGAGTGCATTAATATGTTGGGGTTGGGCCGATCGTTTCGCGGCCTGCAGATGAAACCAGTGATTAATAACGAGGCTGAACACTGTACTGTATTTGGTGAGTTGTCCACTGCCAGTGGCGGCACCAGTCCGGTAGGCGTGGCTAAGTCTCGCAAAGGTGAAACCAAGCTTAAACTCGATGGCGAGCTAATAACATCGGTTGCACCGCTAGCTGAGCTACTGCCATTACAGCTGATTAGTACCGATACCCATCTACTGCTATCAGGCTCACCTAAGATACGCAGGCAGTATATCGACTGGGGTTTGTTCCACGTGGAACATGAGTTTTTATTTTATTGGAGACGGCTGCAGCAAGCATTAAAACAGCGAAATTCTTTGCTTCGTCGTGGTAGAATAAGCAGTATCGATATGGATCCGTGGGAGCAGCAGTTATCTGCCGCTAGCGACATTATCCATGGGTTTAGATCATCTTATATAGCCGCGCTTAATATTGTCTTTAAAGACACGTTGGCGGCTTTGTATGATGAGCACGAAGAGATAGAACTACATTACAGTTGTGGTTGGGACACCGATAAACAGTACTCCCAGTATTTAATCGACAACCGTGAAAAAGATGCGCAGCGTGGGTTTACTCAGGCCGGGGCTCATCGGGCAGATTTAAAGGTAAAAGTTGGTAAGTTGGCTGCCGCAGACGTGTTGTCGCGAGGTCAGCAAAAGTTATTAGTTGCAGCTCTGCGCTTATCTCAAGGTAAGTTACTGCAGCAACAGACTGGTAGAAAAGCCATTTATTTGGTTGATGACCTGCCGGCAGAGCTTGATAAAAGGCATCGGCAGCGCTTTGTTAGCGCTCTGTTTGAGACAGGTAGTCAGGTATTTATAACCTGTGTTGAGGCAGAAGACCTAGTAGAGGCTTATACCGACAAAGAACAACCAGCCATGTTCCACGTGGAACACGGCAAGGTAGTACAGCAATAACACATAAAAATGAGACCTAACGGGCAGTAGCAACTGAACGGAGATAATATGACTGACGAAACCAGCAACGAAGAACAACAAGAATACGGCTCGGATAGCATCAAGGTATTAAAAGGCCTAGATGCGGTGCGAAAACGACCGGGTATGTATATTGGTGACACCGACGATGGTACCGGTTTACATCATATGGTTTTTGAAATCGTAGATAACTCTATTGATGAAGCCTTAGCTGGGCACTGTACAACGGTTAAAATTGTGATTCATCCCGATGAGTCTATTACCGTTTCAGATGATGGGCGTGGTGTTCCAGTAGGTATGCATGAAGAAGGTGTGTCTGCTGCCGAAGTTATTATGACGGTATTGCACGCTGGCGGTAAGTTCGATGACAATAGTTATAAGGTTTCCGGTGGTTTACACGGTGTCGGTGTATCCGTTGTAAATGCGTTGTCGGAAGAGTTAAAACTGGTTATTCGCCGCGACGGCAAAGTGCATGAACAAATTTATGTTCATGGTGTGCCGCAAGCGCCGCTAGCAGTTATCGGTGAAACTGACACTACTGGTACCGAGGTTACTTTTAAAGCATCTCCCGCTACTTTCACTAATATTCAGTATCACTTTGATATCTTAGCTAAACGCCTTAGAGAGTTGTCATTTCTTAACTCTGGCGTTGGTATCCTATTAAAAGATGAGCGCTCAGGCCGCGAAGAAGAATACCGCTATGAGGGTGGCTTAGGGGCTTTTGTTGAATACTTAAATCAAAACAAAACCCCTATTAATAACATCTTCCATTTAAAAACGATGCAAGATGATATTGAGGTTGAAGTCGCTCTGCAGTGGAATGACGGATACCAGGAAAACTTATACTGTTATACCAATAATATTCCGCAACGCGACGGTGGTACTCACCTGGCAGGTTTTAGAGCCGCTCTTACTCGTTCATTAAATAGCTATATTGAAAAAGAAGGCTTGGGCAAAACTAGTAAAGTTAGTACCTCCGGTGACGATGCCAGAGAAGGCTTAACTGCGATAGTGTCAGTAAAAGTTCCAGATCCTAAGTTTTCATCACAGACTAAAGATAAGCTAGTGTCATCGGAAGTTAAGACCGCTGTAGAACAAGCTATGGGTAAACTATTTGGTGATCACCTTATTGAAAACCCAGGTGAAGCAAAAATTGTTGTGCAAAAAATGCTAGATGCAGCGCGTGCCCGTGATGCAGCGCGTAAAGCCCGTGATATGACTCGCCGCAAAGGCGCACTGGACATCGCTGGTCTACCCGGTAAATTGGCTGACTGCCAAGAGAAAGATCCCGCCTTGTCTGAGCTGTATCTGGTGGAGGGTGATTCTGCTGGTGGTAGTGCTAAGCAAGGCCGTAACCGTAAGCAGCAAGCAATATTGCCACTAAAAGGTAAAATTCTTAACGTTGAAAAAGCGCGTTTTGACAAAATGTTGTCTTCCGTAGAAGTCGGCACTATCGTTATCGCACTTGGCTGTGGTATTGGTAAAGACGAATTTAATATCGATAAATTGCGTTATCACAACATTATAATCATGACTGATGCAGACGTTGATGGTTCGCACATCAGAACCTTGCTACTGACTTTCTTCTTCCGTCAAATGCCGGAATTAATAGCCCGGGGCCATATTTATATAGCTCAACCGCCGCTATATAAATTAGGTAAAGGCAAGCAAGAGCAGTATGTTAAAGACGAAGAATCATTGAGTACTTATTTAACTCAATCCGCTTTAGAGGGCGGCTCACTGCATGTTAACCAAGATGCGCCAGGAATTAGTGGTGAAGCATTAGAGGGGCTAATTACCCAATATCG
>JBLHWB010000048.1:0-10959 GCA_047628915.1 Porticoccus sp.
TGATGCGGTTGTTGGCGCCGTATTAGTTTCAGTAGAGGGCAATATTGAGCAGCAATTACATCAGCCAATTGAGCAAGGTAGTAGACGAGTTTCAGGTCACTTAGTGCCACAAATGTTGGCGGCCCAGACAGCCATGCAGAATGTTTTAGGTTTAGGTTGCTGGCGGGTTATGCGTATAGCTGTCCACCCTGATTTACGCCGCCATGCTATTGGCAGCAAGTTACTTGATGCTGTTGTTGAAAAGGCTAGAACCAAGCGGCAGGATTATGTGGCGACCAGCTTTGCTGCTAGCGCCGACGTAGTTGATTTTTGGCAAGCTAACAGCTTCACCCTACAGCACATAGGGTGGCGTCGCGACAGTGTTAGCGGCGGCCATACAGCGGTAATGGCTAGGCCAATTAGTGATGCAACTATTAATGTTTTTAATCAGCAAAATCAAAGATTGCGAACCCAGCTACCTGTTTTATTGGCAGCTACTTTGGGTGATGTGGAGGCTGGAATCGCAGTCAGGTATATAAAAAATATGCGCATAACAGATCAATCCATAAGTGCTGCCGATGGCCGAGAAATTGGTCTATTTGTTGATCATCAGCGCAGTTTTGAGGCTAGTATTGCCGCTTTAAGCAATACGGCGTTAATGCTGATAGCTCATTTGAATGACCCAAAGCTCTGCCAGTTGGTTGTGATCAAAGTATTGCAGTATAAGTCGTGGCAGCAAACAGCGGATTTATGCGGCTATAGTGGCAAAGGCGATATAGTGTCTGATTTGAAACAAGCCTATAGCGTACTTTTATAGTAGCCAGTAGGTGGCAAGTCAAATAGTCTATTGTTTAATGCGATAATGGCGGAACTAGGTACTACCTAACGTGTAAATAGTTTGTGTTAGCGTCGTCATTTTGAGAGCCGCACTGTTGTTATTATGATGACAAAGGTTCAGTCTGCGCAAGTAAACTAAACTACTGAAGAACTACTGGACTGAAGATCCACTGAAGAACTACTGATAGCGGTTGTTGTTTAATTAGTTTACCCAACGATAATAAGTAATATGCTAGGAATAGAACCTATGAATGGTTTGTTAAACCCGCAGAGCTTTAAAGAAGAGCTAGAAGCACACCAAAAATTGGTATCTCGAGCTAACGGTTTGTCAGCGCTAGCGCTGATAGATATCGATTCATTTAAGCATATTACTGACAACCACGGTCATTTAGTCGGCGATGCTGTTATCACGCGTCTTACTGAATTCTTGCAGTCTTGTTTACGTAGTAGTGATATATGTAGCCGCTATGGTGATGAAAAATTCGCTATTATTATGCCCGCGACAAGCGTCCATCAAGCTGCCGAAAAAATTGACAGTATTAGGGAAGAGTTTGGCAAGTTAGTGCAAGCCAGTGCAGTGGGTAATTTTAATGTTACGTTTAGTGCTGGTATCTCTGCTATTACAGCTGAGATAACTGATATATCCAGCATTATTGAAGCGGCAGATGAAGCATTAACAGAGGCGAAATCTGCGGGCCATAATAGGATAAAAGTCGCACCTTAAATTACAGTAGCTTGCTCAACTGGGCGATGCCAGATTTGGTGTCGCTTTTTTATTTTTTAGATAGCAGCCTTTAGGAAAAATTATGGCTAAAGTGAAAAAGATGTCATCACTGTTGGTATTGTTTGGCTACTTGTTGCCCTATAAAAGTCGGTTGATTGCCGCCAGTTTCGCATTGATTTTTACTGCAGCTATCACTTTGGCGATTGGCCAAGGTGTTCGTATCTTAATTGATGAAGGTTTTGTAGGTGGCTCCCAAGATCAATTAAACAAAGCAATAGGCTTTATTGTGCTGCTGGCATTTTTCATGTCGATCGGCACATTTATTCGCTTTTATTTAGTGTCTTGGTTGGGCGAGCGCGTTAGTGCAGATATTCGCTTAGAAGTGTTTAATCATATTATCACCTTGCACCCTAGCTATTTTGAAACTAACCGCAGTGGCGAAATCATGTCACGGTTAACCACTGATACTACTTTATTGCAGTCGATCATTGGTTCATCAGTTTCAATGGCATTGCGGTCTTCGCTAACCATGGCTGGCGCTTTGCTTATGTTGCTGGTGACTAACTTTAAATTGACAATGATGGTGCTTGGCGTTGTACCTATAGTTTTAGTGCCTATTTTATTTTATGGCAGAAAGGTACGTACATTGTCGAGGGAAAGTCAGGACACCATTGCCAATGTCGGGACTTATGCTGGCGAAATTATTCAGAATATTAAAACGGTACAAAGTTACACCCAGGAGGCTACTGAGAAGTTGTCTTTTGCTAAAGAAGTAGAAAATGCATTTTTTGTTGCGCGTCGACGAGTGTCGCAACGAGCTTGGTTAATCGCCGTTGTTATCTTATTGGTATTTAGTGCATTGTCGGCGATGTTGTGGGTTGGTGGGCGTGATGTTTTAGCTGGCAATATGAGTGGCGGTGATCTAGGTGCTTTTGTGTTTTATGCGATTATTGTTGCTAGCGGTGTGGCCACTTTGTCTGAAGTATTTGGTGAGTTGCAGCGTGCTGCAGGGGCAACCGATAGACTGGTAGAGCTAATCGAGGCTCCGAGTGAAATATTGGCGCCCGCACAAGGCGCGATTGCGCCAATTTCCTTAGCCGCCGAGTTATCTTTTGATAAAGTCAATTTTTGTTATCCCTCAAGGCCAGATGAACTGGCTTTGGATGACTTTAGTTTACTGATTGAAGAAGGTAAAAGCTTAGCTTTAGTTGGACCTTCAGGAGCTGGTAAGTCTACTGTGTTTGAGTTGTTACAACGCTTTTACGATCCGCAGTCGGGCCATGTTAATTTAGCGCAGGAAGACATCCGTCAGTTTGACCCTCATGATTTACGCCAGCAGCTAGCAGTGGTATCACAGCAGCCAGCATTATTCAGTGCTGACGTGTCTTATAATATTCGTTATGGCAAACCTGATGCCACGGATGAAGAGGTGGAGGCTGCGGCGAGGGCGGCTTATGCTCACGAGTTTATTTGTAAATTGCCCGAGGGCTATGGCAGTTTTCTAGGTGAGCAGGGTGTAAGGCTATCTGGTGGTCAGCGTCAGCGCGTCGCTATTGCCAGAGCAATATTAAAAGATCCGCGAATATTATTATTGGATGAGGCAACTAGTGCTCTGGACGCAGAGAGCGAACATCAAGTTCAGTTGGCGCTAGAAAAGCTGATGCAGAACAGAACGACTATTATTATTGCCCATCGTTTATCTACTATTTTGCATGCCGATAAAATAGCTGTGCTTGATAGAGGAAAGATAGTGGCGACCGGTAGCCATAGCGAATTGATGCAAAGTTCTGAGTTGTATCAGCGCTTAGCTAAATTACAGTTTGATTCCCACGCTCGTTGAGTTACTAAACAAAAAGTTTATCCAACCCTTGAATTTTTCTTCATTGGACTTATATAAATAGAGTGCTTATGTCTCTCGGAGAGTAGGCGCAATCCATTAATTTATATTGCTTCAACGGAGAATATATTATGAATAGAATAGACTTATCCCCCCTATATCGCAGTAGCGTAGGTTTTGATCGTTTTGGATCGCTGCTAGATACTGCAATGCGAAATGAGTCATCAACTGGCGGTTATCCCCCCTATAATATTGAGGTGGTTGGCGAAAATGAATATTCGATTACTTTAGCCTTAGCCGGTTTTGATGAGTCTGATTTGAACATTCAAATCGAAAAAGGTGTGCTGACAATTCGTGGTGAGCAAGCTGGTATGGAAGACAGTGGCGAGTATCTTTACAAGGGTATTGCTAACCGTACCTTTGAAAGAAAATTTAACTTAGCTGATCATGTTGAAGTTAAGGGTGCTGCCCTTGATAAAGGCTTGCTAGTGATAAGTTTGGTTAAAGAAGTGCCTGAGGCGCTTAAACCAAGAAATATTGCGATTAACGGCAAAACCGCTTTGGTTGATGCTAACGCAGCCTAAAACTTAGTGTACTTGATCTTAAAGGCCCAGCTTGTGCTGGGCTTTTTTGTTAGCCAATATGTGTTTTAAATGCTTGTAACACCATACTTTCATGAACGTTTTTGGTCTGAATAATACTGAGTTCTCTACTGAGATTTAACGCAGGAGTGTTTAGTACTTTAAGTTCCTGGTGTTTGATTTCTGAGGCCAGCGCTAACTCCGACAAGCAGCCTAGGCCAAGCCCTGTTTTCACTGCTTGCTTTATAGCCTCACTATTTCCCAACTCTAGCTTTACCTTTAAATTACTCATAACACCGCGACAGGCGAGGGAGAATATTTCGCGGGTTCCTGATCCGGACTCACGTAGTATCCACGACTCATTAATCATCATATTGGCAGTTATTTTCTTTTTTCTAGCCAGTGGATGATCTGGTCTGCAAAATACTTTTAGGGAGTCAGTGCGCCAAGGCAGACAACTTAGTTGCTGGGTGTGACAAGGACCTTCAATTAAACCAATGTCGGCTCGCAAGTGCAGCATATCGTCAATTACATGTTCGGTATTACCAACGCTAAGGTCTATTTCTACCTGTGGATGAGTTTTGGCAAACTCTCCAATCATCGCGGGCACTAAATAGTTACCAATAGTTGAGCTTGCACTAATTTTTAAATGACCCTGTAGAAAGTCATCATTGGCGCTGTGCTCTATTTCTAGTGCTTGTTGTAATAACTGATGCACTTTAGGTTGTAGCCAGCGGCCATAATCATTGAGTTGTAGGCGCTTTCCGTGGCGATGAAATAGTGGTGCATGGAGTTGTTTTTCTAGCTCCGCTAGCGACATGCTAGTAGCCGACTGGCTTAAGGCAATGCTATCGGCTGCTTTGCTGACAGAGCTAGTTTTGGCAACGGCATTAAAGACCGATAACTGTTTCAGCGTAATTCTCATGGTCAATCCTATATCATAAAAATTGAATTGGTATATAAAGATAATCAAATTTACTTATTTATAGCTCAGCTTTATAGTTATATCAATGATTAATTAGCGAGGAGTAAATAGTGATTAACGCAGAGGTAGTAATTATCGGTGCAGGTCCAACTGGTTTGTTTCAAGTTTTTGAGCTCGGTTTACTTGGTTTAAAAGCGCATGTGATTGAGTCTTTGGATAAGCCTGGTGGGCAATGCAGTGAGCTTTATCCTGATAAGCCCATATACGATATTCCGGCCTGCCCAGCGATTGGTGCGCAGGAGTTAACTGATCGCTTGTTGGAGCAAATTGCACCATTTGACGCTACCTTCCATTTCGGTCAAGAAGTTAATTTTTTAGAGAAACAGGCTGATGGAAATTTTTTGGTCAAAACTAATACCGGTCAAGAATTTTTAGCTCAGGCGGTAATTATTGCTGCCGGCATGGGTTCATTTACTCCTATACGTCTACGCGTTGCAGGAATAGACCAGTTTGAGGGTGATCAGCTAGTTTATAATGTGAAAGCTGCTGAGCAGTATCGTGGTAAAGATGTGGTTGTACTTGGCGGTGGAGATTCTGCTTTAGATTGGAGTTTAGCGCTGCAGCCAATCGCCAACTCAGTGACATTGATTCATCGCAATCTTAAGTTTAAAGCGGCGCCCGCAAGTGTTGCCAAGATGGAGGCTTTGTGTGAAGCCCATGAAATGCAGTTTTTGTTAGGTAATGTTTCTGACTTTGAAAGTGAAGACGACAAGCTTAAGAAAATTAAGGTTACTGGCGGTGATGGCGTGACCCGAGTTCTGGAATTAGACAATTTGCTAGCATTTTTTGGTTTGTCGCCAAAGCTTGGCGCTATTGCCGACTGGGGTTTAGATTTACACAAAAGCCAAATCAAGGTTGATACGGAAAAATTCCAAACCTCTGTTAAAGGTTTGTACGCAGTCGGTGATATTAATTATTATCCGGGGAAGAAAAAATTGATTTTGAGCGGATTTCACGAGGCAGCATTGGCGGCATTTGCAATTAAAGAGCAGTTAAATCCAGATAAGAAAGTACATCTTCAATACACCACTACTAGCCCAATTATGCATCAGCGCTTACAAGTAGAAGACCCGTTTGCCGCTTAGGCGGCAGCAGGCTCTTCTTCGATAGGTTTTTTAAGGCGGGCAATTTTGATCTTAAATGCCATGAATAATATGGTCATAAATGGACTGATGATATTAAAGAAACAAAACGGTAAATAGCTTAGCGTGGCTACACCTAAAACGCTGGCCTGAAATGCACCACAGGTATTCCAAGGTACCAGTACCGATGTCACCGTGCCGGAGTCCTCAAGCGTTCTGCTTAAGTTTTCGGGAGCCAAACCTCTCTCTTTATAGCTTTCTGCGTACATGCTGCCGGGTACGGCAATAGAAAGGTATTGGTCAGGAGTTGCAACGTTGGCAAGACCGCATGTTGCTGCGGTGGCGGCGACCAAGCCAGTGTCAGAATGTACTTTTTCCATAACCGCATCTGAAATTCGTTGTAATAACCCCGCAGCTTGCATGGCACCGCCAAACACCATGGCAGATAAAATAAGCCAGATAGTTTTTA
This sequence comes from Porticoccus sp., assembly GCA_047628915.1. GTDB lineage: Bacteria > Pseudomonadota > Gammaproteobacteria > Pseudomonadales > CAWVSB01 > CAWVSB01. The sequence continues at coordinate 6,495 of JBLHWB010000048.1, forward strand.
GCATGCCGTACATGCCCTTTGATTTAAGTAAGTCGTCGACAATTTGATTGCCGGTAGCAATTTGTATACTGCCAAAGAATGCCGTCATAATGGCAACAAAATATTGTTGAGGGCCTTCGTATGTTTTGGCTACGCTGGCTATTAACTCCGGTTGGAAAAAAATAGCAGCTACTGCTCCGCATATTGCGCCAATAAATATTGCCGGCAGCGCAGGTATTTTGCTAATAATCATCACAAACACCAGTCCTGGCACTAAAAACAACCAGCCAGTAATGTTGAAGCTTTCCTGAATTGTTTTTTGCATGCTGGCGACTTCGTCAAGCTGTACCACTGTCTGAGACTGAAAGCCGATGAGCAGAAATATTACTAAGGTGATTAATATAGATGGCCCAGAGGTGAGCGCTAAATAGCGGATATGGGTAAACAGTTCAGCGCCAGCAACTGCTGGAGCCAAGTTAGTTGTGTCAGACAGAGGGGACATTTTGTCACCAAAATAGGCGCCAGATATTATTGCACCTGCCACTAGTCCTTCATTAATGCCTAGCGCTTTGCCAATGCCTACCAAGGCGATACCAACGGTGGCTGCTGTGGTCCATGAACTACCAACCGCAAGCGATACTATTGCCGCAATGATACAGCTAGCAAACAAAAATATTTGTGGGTTAAGAATTTCAAGACCGTAGTAAATCATGGTGGGGACAATGCCACTGAGTAACCAGGTGCCAGATAGCGAACCAATCATCAGTAGAATAAGAATTGCGCCCATGGCTTTATTAATGCTGGCAGTTATACAGTCATGAATATGTTCCCAGTTATTACCCTGCTTAGCCGCGATCGCTACCGCTAATGCAGCGGCAAATAATAACGAAATTTGATTGGCTCCATTAAGTGAATTATCGCCAAAGGTGTAAATGCTAGCCGCTAAAAAACCGACTAATAAGATGATGGGACTAAGTGCAGTGAGCAGAGAAACTTGGTGTATTTTATCTTTTGTCATTAATCGTTATCACTTATTATCGATTTATTTTATTAGCTGTAAGCCTATAGCAATAGGTATACAGGTCAAGCTTGGCAATACTAAGACTTTTTGACGAACTTGGTTAAAATAACAATACGGGTACCGTTTACTCTGCCTTCTATATGCTCTGGGTTATCGCCAACTAAACCAATGCCGCGCACTGCAGTGCCACGTTTGGCGACAAAACTGGTGCCTTTAACGTCTAAGTCTTTGATCAGGGTAACCGTGTCACCAGCACTTAATTGAGTACCGTTACTATCAAAATGCTTAATGACCTCGTCATCGTCTAAGCCTTCACCGGTGGCTTGCGCCCATTTCAAGGTGTCGTCTTCGAGATACATCATCTCTAACAAGTCGGCCGGCCAGCCTTCGCCTTTAATACGGTTAAGTAGCCGCCATGTCATTACTTGTACCGCTGGTACTTGGCTCCACATACTGTCGTTTAAGCAGCGCCAATGATTTGGCTTAGTTGTTGCTGGATCGTTGATCTGTTCTAGGCAGCTATCACACACCATTATGCTGTTATCGACGGTATCACTTAAGTCAGGTGGTAGTTTGTAGCTAGCTAAGTTGTTAGTTGCAGCACATAGCTCGCATTTAGATTCACTGCGTTCATGCAGCGCCTGTTCAATACTCATGGGTTTTCCCTATTATTAGTTTAAGGCTAATTACCTGTAATCGCTGTGCATTATGCCTTAAATCTCGGCCTGCTTGGCCGCGACATAAGTTTACTGGCTAATAAAATGCGCTATTAATGAGTCATAATTCATTGCTAGATATAGCAATGTCGCTAAGTTAACAAAAAGTACTAAGGGGACAATCCATAAAAGCATAAACAGTAAGGAACCCTCGTTGAGATAGATGACGGTGGAGGTGATAAGTAATCCGAGATAAAGATCTATCGATATCTGGCGAAACCAAAGTTTGGGGGCCATCTCAGCCACGCTTTTAAAGAAGTTTTCGTTTACATGACAATATAAGCTGTAAGCTAAAAAGCTAAAAAATATTGCCCAGACTACTAGTTTTCCCACCGCATAAGGCCCATTGCTGAAAAATAACGGTTCGTCGTCCTTAAAGATTACTGCCAGCGCGACAAAGACAAAATAGATAGCCCAGAGCTTGTTTCTTTTGATGAAGCTTTGCTGTGACATTTTTTTCTCCTGAGTTATTTTAATGAAGCGCCATCTACTTGGGTGAATTCAGTATGTGCAGATAAGTCGATGTCGTTGATGCAGGCTATATTAACGCCATAAAGAGAGGGGTCGCTGCGACGTTGATGGTGAGTATAGATACCGCAAGTTTTGCAAAAATAGTGTTTGGCGATTTTTTTATTCCATTGATATAAAGCCAAGTTGTCCGCGCCGTGGGTAATAATTAGCGCGATTATCGGCACTGGCTGCATCAAGGCATTCTTTTTTGTACACAAGCTGCAATTGCAGCGCAGCGGCTCTATTTTGTTATTGGGTAGTTCAATAGTGAATTGAACTGCGCCGCAGTGGCATTGGCATGTGTGTTGTTTTGGCATAATGATGTCTGCGCTGTAATACTAGTTAGCATTATTATTATTGCACTATAAGTGGATAGCTATTGATGACACAAACAATATCCTTACCGCCGCGGCTTGCGGCGCTCTATAAACAATATGAAGCCGCTAATAAAGACTATGACATTATTTGGGATACTTGCTGTGATCATGGTTATTTAGGGCAAAAGATATTAGCGAACAATCGGCGTGGGCAGCTTGTTTTTGTTGATCAAGTTATAAGTATTACTAAGGCGCTAAGCCAGTATCTAGAGGGGCAGCCGTACACTAATTATACGATTTACACCCAAGACCTCGCTCAGTTAAAGCTGGCCACAGATAAAAGCCATTTAGTTATTGTTGCCGGTATTGGGGGGCAGCTGATAGCTGAGTTGCTGCCCCGTTTGCTAGCTAACAATAAATCACCTATAGATTTTATATTCTGCCCTAGTACCAGTGTTTATAGCTTGCGAGATTATCTATCTAACAATAATTTTGGTTTGTTAGCTGAGAGTATTGTTGCCGATAATAATCGATTTTATGAAGTTATCTACGCACGCTATGAGTCTACTGATTTAGAAGGCGTGTCGCTATTAGGTGAAATGTGGGATAGCAATAGTAGCGATCATCAACGCTATTTAAAAAACTTAATGACTTTGTATGAAAAAAGGCTGCTGGGGAGTAAGGCCGACGCCGCGCAAGAAGTTCTAGCTTTGTATCAGCGCTGCTATGGCGATAATTTCAATTAGTGTAGTTTGGATAACAGTATCAGGGTGGATGTTCTAATCACACCGTCAATATTACCTATTTCTTCTAGCTGAGCATCTAACTCCTGGGTGGTGGGTTCTTGTAGTACTGCCATTAAGTCATATTCGCCGTTAACCGAATAAACTGATTGTACTGCGGGGATTTTTTTCAGTAGTAATGTTATCGCCCGATATTTTTTTGGGTCGACAGTAATCATGGAATGAGCGCTAATCATTTGCTGGGCGAAATCGGAATCGATAGCGACGGTATAGCCAGTAATAACACCAGCTTTCTCTAGCTTGGTTAAGCGGTCTTGTGCGGTTGCGCGACTAACCTTTAGCTGGCTAGCGAGGGCAGTAATGCTTTCTCGGCTGTTTTGACTAAGTAGGGTTAATAATTGCCGATCTAAGGCATCTGTGTTGATCATTATTTCACCATATCTATCATTTAGATCACTATATTATACAATATGATAAGGAAATATATGCATTATTATCAAGATGACTATTCATTTTGACAACTATAGACCATAAAATAGGTTCAACTGTTTTATTATCGAAGTTCGCGGAGTTAGCTATGTTAGGTCAATCGAAAACACTATCAACAGCGATAGTAGAGGTGATTGTTGAAGGCACGCCATTGCGAAGCCATGTGGCGTTAGATAATACTCGCCAGCACGTTAATGCAGGCAATTACCGTCAGCCAGTATTGTTGCTACAAAAACAACTAATTAGAGAAAAGGCGCGGCGTTTTATTGCGGCTATGCCTAGGGTTCAGCCTCACTTTGCGCTCAAGTGTAATCCTCTGCCTGAAATCATTTCAATCTTTCAAGAAGAAGGTGTTGGTTTTGAAGTTGCATCAAAAAAAGAGCTAGAATTATTGCTAGCCCAAGGTGTTAATCCGGCGGCAGTGTTTTATAGCAATCCTATTAAGTCTAACCAGCATTTACAATTTGCGGTTGACCAGGGCGTTGAGTGGTATGTGGTGGACTCGGTAGATGAGTTGAGAAAAGTGCATAGTGCTAAGTCAGACGCTAAATTCTATCTGCGTATTTATACATCGAATGAAGGAGCTGTGTGGGAGCTGTCGAGTAAATTTGGCGCTAGTGATGGTGATGTGGCTGATATTATTGGCGTTGCACAGGAGCTAGCTGCCGACTTGGGTGGGGTAACTTTCCA
>JBLHWB010000049.1:0-10841 GCA_047628915.1 Porticoccus sp.
GACCTGTTTGAACATTTTTCATCCCAACAATGGCAATAATATCGCCAGCTTGCGCTCTAGCGATTTCATTACGCTCATTGGCATGCATTTCAACCATACGGCCAATACGCTCACTTTTACCAGTAAAGGAGTTAAGAATAGTGTCGCCACGATTCAACACCCCAGAATAAACACGAACAAAGGTTAACGCGCCAAAACGGTCATCCATTATTTTAAATGCTAATGCACGAAATGGCTCTTCTATAGCAACAAGCGCATGCTCGCCAGTAGGCTCGCCTTCTTCGTCAGTTAGCGGCTGCGGGTCAACTTCAGTTGGATCCGGCAAGTAATCAACAACAGCGTCAAGAATTAGCTGTACACCTTTATCTTTAAACGCAGAACCGCAATAAGTAGGGAAGAAATCCAGTTTACGAGTACCAGCACGGATGCAACGCTTGATATCTTCCATTGAAGGCTCTTCACCTTCAAGGTAAGCCTCCATAACATCATCATCTTGATCGACAACTTTCTCGATCAACTTTTCGCGCCATTCTTCAACTTCGTCAACCATATCTGCAGGCACATCTGACAATTCAAACTTCTCAGGGTTACCTGGATCAGGCCATGTGTGAGCTTGACGAGTAAGTAGATCAACCACGCCAATGAAGTCTTCTTCACGGCCGATTGGCAATACCATTACTAATGGGTTTGCACCTAATACTGTTTCAACTTGATCTACAACGCGCAAAAAGTCAGCACCCATACGGTCAAGTTTGTTAACGAAGATAATACGAGCAACTTCAGAGTCATTCGCATAACGCCAGTTAGTTTCTGACTGAGGCTCAACACCACCAGAACCACAGAAAACACCCACGCCACCATCAAGTACTTTCAAAGAGCGGTAAACTTCAACGGTGAAGTCAACGTGTCCAGGAGTATCGATAACGTTTAAGCGGTGATCTTTCCAGAAACAAGTGGTAGCAGCAGACTGGATAGTGATTCCGCGCTCTTGCTCTTGTTCCATAAAGTCAGTGGTAGCTGCGCCATCATGAACTTCACCCGTCTTATGAATCTTACCGGTTAGCTTCAAAATACGTTCAGTTGTAGTGGTTTTACCAGCATCAACGTGGGCGAAGATACCGATATTTCGATAGAGAGTTAAGTCAGACATTGTGGTTCTCAATAAATTAATGATTGGCAAAAAAAAGACGCCGTAGAGTACATTAAATTGAAGCAAATTGGGAGGGCTTAGCCGATTAATAATTCATGTTGCAAATATAAAAATAAATTCCTTATAAATCAGTAGGATAGGATTGCAATGAGACAAGGACAAATAACCGTTTTTACAGTCACTCGTGGTGCACTGGACTTGTCACTGCCTGCCTTACCAATGAAGGCGTGGTTCCGGACCAACGCTTAAATGATCGGCGAAAATTTGCCGCATCTCTAAAGCCCAGTAAGCACGCTATTTCAGCTACAGGAAGATTGGTGCCTTCCAGGTATTCACCTGCCAAGCGATACCTCACCTGATCCAACAACGACTGAAATCGATTCCCCTCTTTAGAAAGGTGACGCTGCAGGGTACTTTCGCTCACATGTAATAACTGCGCGACTCTGGCGCTGTTGGGGAATTCTGAGCCCGCTTGCAGTAAAATTTGCTGCACTCACTAACCATACCGCCAGAGGAATCTCGCGATATCAGCCGATCACATTATCGTTTGAAAATATCCCTAGCTATTGGGTTAAATGTAGAAATGGCAGAGCCAAGACTGGCATAGTCAAAAAACATTGCGCTGCGCTGGGCTGGGCTTTAAAGCGCACCTCCGATCCAAATATTGCCTCGTACTCATCTAAACTTAACGGTTTAGGATAATTCAGCTGCATATTGATAATCGCCGTTTGCCGTCCTAGCAAAATACCACCGCTATTTATAATCGCGGCGTACAGCACTTCGGTATAAAAGCGCTGCAGGTCTTGAGGTAAATGCGCCGCCTTCACCCACAGCTCGAGCTGTTCATCATGGCGCTCCAACTGAATCCCGATACTGGGCAATATCACTCGGTTATAGCGCACCAATAAATTCAGCGCATCGCCAATAGTGGCGCTGGTCATTAAGGCATAGCCGAATATACCCTGGGACGCGATACTGATTTGACTGCCGAATTTTAAACCTAACTGACTGTCTTTGGAAAACAACAAGGCGTTAGTGCAGGCGGTATTAAGTTGATCGGCACTTAAGTTTAGTGCGGAATGAGAATCTGACTCGTCAACACCAGTAGCGCTAAGAAGCTGCTGTCAAGACATCCCCGTCGGTTCTAATACTTGCAACAATGTTGATATATAGTAGGCGTGCATAAAACCTCCTGATGGTATTTAACCTGCTTAAGGATGGTATATAACCCCTAAGTTGAAAGTATATAACCCCTCTAATGACGGTATACAACTCCTATTAATGCATGCTTGTCAACTAGAATGCTCCGCACGTTAAGTCAATCGCATTCGGAGAATATTATGACATCAAGTAATCAAGCCGCAAAACAAGCAATAACGGATGCGATTCATCCTACAGCCGCTCAACCAACTTCACAGGCAACAACGCCTGCGTCGGTACAAATCAAGCCGCGTAACCGCTCACATGATATTGGCGAAGCGCTACAAGGCGAATGGTTAGACGACAATGCATTCATGACGGCTGCATTCAATGGTATGTCTATCACCTTTCCCGCCGGTGAGAAATTTTTCATCGACAGTGTTAGACATTTCGCCGACGATGTTACCGACCCCATATTGAAGGGACACATCAAAGGTTTCTGCGGACAGGAGGGTTTTCACCGTCGCGAGCACCAACGCTACAACGAAGCGTTGTGTGAGGCACGCGGTTACGATCTGAACGCGCTAGAAGGAAAATTAACTAAGCGCCTGGTCTGGGCACAGAAAAACCTGTCACCGATGCAGAACCTTGCAATCACTGTCGCCATTGAACATTTCACCGCAGTATTAGCAGAGTTACTATTGCGTCCCGAGTCGGTGATGAATAAGGCAGATCCAGCCATGAGCGCTCTATGGCGCTGGCATGCGGCAGAAGAAATGGAACACAAATCTGTCGCTTTTGATGTTTATCGAGCGGTTGGCGGCAGTGAAAAATTACGCTTGGCGGTAATGAAGCGCGCCTCTTACTTCATCGGTTTTGAGCTAATGCGAGCCATGTTTTATATTTTGCGCAAAGACAAACAGCTGTTTAGTTTTTCACTTTGGCGCAAAGGTCTGGCCGGCTTGTTTGGCAAAAATGGTGCCTTCACAGGTGGCTGGGCGCCGTACCGAGAGTTTTACGTCGAAGGTTTTCACCCTTGGCAACAAGATACACAACACCTGCTAGAAGATTGGGCGGCAGAGTCTCAGCCTGCCTGATTACCAACAGCGAGACAGATTCAACTGTCCGCTATATCAATCCGATTAACGGCTTAGATTTCCAATTGATTTATGCGGTGATCGGATTTTTCGGTATGCGCAGCCCACGCGGCAGAGATAAGTAACAGCAGCGCCTTTAGCCGGTATTTAATCAAACAATAGCCGTTACCTTACCCACATCAACCTGATGACTATAAATCTTCAGCCTAGAGCAGGAGCTAGGAGTTTTCGGCGGCATTATAGTGCCGATCTATGGTGCCAATATCGAGTACCGGCGAAGCATCTATATGTTGTGCATCCATCATATGCGCTACGCGTTGTAAGGACGCAATAATCATCGTTTGCTCCCAATTTTGTAGGTCACTAAATTGACTGACAAAATGCTCTTGCAGTGGCGTTGGTGCCACCTTGAGTGTTTCTATGCCTCGATCGGTTAAGTATGCATGTACTTTCCGTTTGTCCTGTACAGATCGCTCACGATAAACCAACTCTTTTTTTTCTAGTCTATCCAAAATAGTTGTTACGGTTGCCTGGCTTAGGCTTATTTCACTCGCCAACTCGCCAATGGTGACCTGACCTTTGTCACGAATACTTTGCAAAAGCAAAATCTGTGGCGCAGTTAGTCCCGTGGTCTTAGCCAAATATTTGGAATGCAGATCTGTCGCGCGAATAACGCGGCGCAAAGAAACCAAGACTTCATCAGTAATACTCAAAGCGAATCCTCATAGTTACAAAACATTGCGGCTACTGTAGCAAAAGCATAGCCCGGCGAGATAGCATTAGAACACATTATGCTTTTTGGTCACGCAAGGTTTGTGTTAGCCCGCGATAGAGCGTGAAACACATAACAAGTAAAATAATGGTAAAGGGCAAGCCCGTAGCAATGGCGCCAGCTTGTAATGCACCCAATGCAGCATCGCCGCCGCCATAGAGTAATGTGCCAGCGATTAGCCCACCCATTACTGCCCAAAATATACGCTGAGGCACTGGCGCATCAAGTTTGCCACCAGCGGTAATACTATCGATCACTAAGGATCCAGAATCAGAGGAGGTAACAAAAAACACCATCACCAGCACAATGCCTAGGCCCGTTGTAATTTGCGGGAATGGCAGATTTTCTAGCATTTGAAACGTGGCTAAACTCACCGAGCTAACCCCACTGGCCAGCTCGCCAACACCTGCTTGGGCCTGCTCAAGTGCACTGATACCGAAACTGCTCATCCATATTAACGTCACCAGTGTAGGTATCAGCAATACGGCCACCAAAAATTCGCGAACCGTTCGCCCGCGCGAAATACGCGCGATAAACATACCGACAAAGGGCGACCAACTGACCCACCAAGCCCAATAGAACACTGTCCAGTCCTGCATCCATTGTTCGTCTTCTCGGCCAGTCCAAATACTTAACGGAATCAACTGTTTGGCATACTCCAGTGCGGTACTACCTATGCCTGTAAGAATGGCGATGGTTGGGCCTGCAATAATAACGAACAGCAATAACACCGCTGCAACAATCATATTAATGTTACTGAGAATTTTGACCCCGCCATCTAAGCCTCTCACTACCGAGATAACCGCCAAAAAAGTCACCCCAATAATGATGCCTATTTTAGTGTTAATGGTATCGGGGACGTCAAACAGAAAATTTAATCCCGCTGCCACTTGCGACGCACCCAAACCAAGTGATGTCGCCAAGCCAAACATAGTGGAAAGCACGGCGATAATATCGATCATATGGCCAGGCCACCCCCAAATTCGGTCACCTAGTAGTGGAAAAAATGCCGAGCGCAGCGTTAATGGCATACCCTTGTTGTAGCAAAAAAATGCCATTGCCAAGCCAACAATTGCGTATATAGCCCAAGCATGAAGCCCCCAATGATAAAGTGTTGCAGCCACAGCGATATTAGCAGCCTCCGGACTGAACGCTTCTACCCCGAAAGGTGTAGTGCCGCCCCAACCACTGAAATAAACCATGGGTTCAGCCACACCCCAAAACATCAGGCCAATACCCATACCGGCGGCAAACAACATTGAGAACCATGAGATATAGCCATATTCTATTTTGGCATCAACGCCGCCTAAGCGGATACTACCCGTTGGCGCAATAATTAAGATCAGACAAAACAATAAAAAGAAGCTGGCAGAGCCCATTAAAAAACCATCAAAGTTGACCAAACACCAAGTTTTAATCGCACCCAGCATCTCGTTAGCAGACTGTGGGAACATAATAGTGGCAACAACAAAAATAATAATCAGACCCGCGCTAATAAAGAACACAGGGTTGTGAACGTCTAACCCATATATCTCTAGGTTATCTTGACCCAACTCATAATCTGTTGGGTAGTGATCTGTTTCAGGTAGGCTCGTTTCAGGTAGGCTCATAATGTTTAGACGTCTATTTTATTAGTATTTATATAAAGTGGTGTTTAAGCAATGGTATTAACACATTAAATGATTAGAGAACATAACAAAAAAACGAATTAATTCAATCGATAATCTTAAAAAATAGCATAAATAGCTTAATTTTCGAAAATAAGTTAGGATGGCAGCTAGTAAATTAGTTAGAGAACTAAACATTAGATGTCGAGAGACTTTTTAAGCTCAAAAATACACAAAACTATTGGGGAATTATATGTTTCAGCGCACGATTCTAGCGCAGGCGATCATTGTTGCCAGTGTTAGCAACTTGGCTCATGCCGAGATTGAAGAAGTTCTTGTTACCGCCACTAAACAGTCTGCTAGCACGCAAGACATCCCAATTGCGGTTACCGCTTTAGGGCAAGAGTCATTAGAGCAAATGGGCGTGTCCAATTTTTCTGACTACGTTATACAGCTACCTGGCGTTACCGCCGGCGGCAGCGGCCCAGGGCAGAACACCATTTATATTCGCGGTATTGCCTCTACTACTCCTAACTTAACAACCGCTGGTGTTGCTGGTCTGGCGCCAAACGTTGCGCTTTATCTTGACGAGCAACCACTAGGGCAGCCTGGTCGTAACCTCGATGTATACGCAGCTGATTTAGCCCGTATAGAAGTACTATCAGGGCCGCAAGGCACGCTTTATGGTGCTAGCTCGCAAGCTGGCACAGTGCGCTTAATCACTAACAAGCCGGACTCTTCAGGTTTTTCTGGCAAGATAAAACTAGGCGCCGCGACCACTAAAGGCGGTGAAGCCAGCAATAATATTGAAGGTGTGGTGAACGTACCACTAAGCGAAAGCTTTACAGTACGTGCGGTAGGTTATGTCGACAACCAAGGCGGCTACATCGATAACGTCGCTGGCACTGTCGATGCATCATCAAGTGCTCACTATAGACCTGAAGGCACAGTTAGAGCTAACGGCGTGCCTGTTAATGCTGCTCGTGCAGGCTTTAAATCAACTGCTGACTTAAGCGGTGTAAATTTTAATGAAGCCAATAACAGCGCCCATGTAGAAGACGACTTTAACGATGCTACCTACAAAGGGTATCGTCTAAGCGCCCTTTGGGACATAAACGAAGACTGGAGCTTATTAGTAGGTGCAGCCTCACAAACGCTAGACGTCGATGGTGTGTTCTTTGTTGACCCAGACCTTGGTGACTTAGAAGTTCAGCGCTTTGAGCGCAACACCATGGAAGACTCTTTCGACAACTACAACTGGACTTTAGAAGGACGCCTAGGCGCTCTGAATATAGTCTACACCGGCGCTTATACCGAACGTGACACTGATCAAATAGTTGATTACACCGACTATTTATTTGTCGGCCAGTATATTCCTTATTATATCTGTGACCACTCAGTCTCTTATCCTGGTGCCGGTGCCCCAGCAGGCACTTGCCAAGCACCTAATTTGTTTGTAGACAGTGAAACAGAAACTGAAGTGCAGACTCATGAAATCCGCTTCGCTACCGATCAGTCTTCAAGCTTGCGCGCTACCTTTGGCGCTTATTATAGCAACTTAGAATTACGAGAAGTGAACGATTTCACCTACCCTGGCTCAGAAAATGTGCTTGGTGCAGACGGAGTAACAATTGGTTACGGACCTACCTTTCCTGCTGAGGGTTCATCAGTCAGTGAGCCTGGAGAATACGGCCCGGGTGTCATATTCAAAAATGACGTATTACGAACCGATGAGCAAAAAGCTGTTTTTGGTGAGTTAAGCTATGACTTTAATGAAGAGTTCTCAGCCACTGTTGGTGCCCGTTGGTATGACGTAGAGGTTGATTTAAAAGGTAGTGCTTCTGGCTCTTTCGGTAATATTGGCCAAACTACCGACCAAAATGGCGGAAATAATTTGGACGCTGTATTCAGTGGTGAAAATGATACCGCAAGCGAAGATGGGGTTATTGGTAAAGCGAGCATCTCGTGGACACCAACTGATGATTCTTTGTACTACGTAACTTGGTCTGAAGGCTTCCGCCCTGGGATTCTTAACCGCCCAGGTGGCAGAACTAACCCTGCTGGAACCTTTACCGTACCATTTAAAGTCGACACTGATAATGTGACCAATATAGAGCTAGGCTGGAAAACCGACTTACTAGATGGCTCGTTGCGCTTTAACGGTAGTGTTTTCATGGTTGAAATAACTGATATGCAAACGGGTATTCTTGACCCAAGTATTGCTAATCTTTTCTTCTCGGCAAATGCAGCCGATGCAGAAGTGATAGGCATGGAAGGCGACTTTATCTGGCAGCCCGAAGCTGTTGAAGGCTTAAGTATCAGCGGTGGCTTCTCTATCTTAGATACAGAAGTGACTAAAGTATTGATCCCAACTGATGATGTTATCAAAGGTGACTCTTTGGCATTTGCACCAGAGCTGCAAACCAATTTGCAGGCGCGCTATGAATGGCAACTTGATTCTGGCATCACTGCCCACGTTATGCCGCATATGTCTTATTCAGATGAGGTATACACCGACATTATTACTATCAACCGTATCAAGTTAGATAGCTGGGTAATGTTTGGCCTTACCGCCGGTTTAACAACTGACGACTGGAGCGCTGAGCTGTATGTTGACAACATCACTGATGAACGTGCTGAGGTGTCTGGTAACTTTAACTTTGACGTTCAGCAAATTACGGTATCTCGCCCACTTACCACAGGTGTTAGGTTTGCTTATAACTTTTAGTAGACTATCTACACGTTAATTACTTGTGGTTAAAAAAACGCTCCTAACGGGGCGTTTTTTTGTTTAAGCCTGCGGTAGAATAAACGCACCGTCAATATTGCATCATGCAAAGTAATTATAATTTTACAACGTATCCAAGCGAGTAGCTGTGACAGATCAAACAAAAGTAATCGATATGGCTTCAATTCAACAATTGATGACTGGCAACAAATTCGAGCAAGCATTATTCCAGCTCGAGTCACACTTGGAACAGAGCGCAGATGATCATGACGCGCTGTATATGGCCGCCGTTTGTTATCGCTACACCAAAGCCTATGAGCAAGCACAAACACTGTTAAATCGCCTACTGACGCTTAAGCCAGACAACGGGCGTGCGCATCAAGAACAAGGACATTTATTTTTAGCCTGCAACAAGCCACAAGAGGCACTGTTTGCATTCGTGCGCGCCTGTAAATTTAACTCAGCACTAACGGCCAGCTGGCAAGCGCAGGCAAAGTTATTCAACGCCCAGGGCAATCATCAAGCCGCAGCGCAGGCTAAATCTGAGCTAGACCGAATACAAGCCATGCCCAAACATCTTATTGCGGTTACCGACCTTATATCTGAAGGAAAAATAGTCAAAGCGGAAAATCTTTGTCGAAAATTTTTGCAGCATGCCCCAAAAAATGTAGAAGCAATGCGTTTGTTAGCCGAAATTGGCCAGCGTTTAGGCGCACTAGATGAAGCTGAATTTTTACTCGAAAGCGCCGTGGTGTTTGAACCTAATAATCACAAAGCGCGAATTGATTACATTCAGGTGCTTAGAAAAAGGCAGCGCTTTGCTATTGCCTTAGATGAAGCAAAGAAGTTATTAGCGCAGGCGCCAGACAACCCTCAGTTCCAATCTGTTTACGCCATCGAGCTAATGCAAACAGGTGATTACGACACTGCGTTGGAGTATTTTGACAAAGTTTTAACGACCTTACCTAATGACCCAATCACTCTAACGTCAAAAGGTCATGCGTTTAAAACACTTGGCCAATATCAGCAATCTGTAGATGCCTACAAAGCTGCTTTGGCCTCCCGGCCACAACACGGCGAGGCCTACTATTCACTATCGAATTTAAAAACCTATAAATTCAGTGACGCAGAAATTGAACTGATGCTGCAACAGGAAAAAAATCTAGAGCACTCGCTGATGGAGCGAGTATATGTCTACTTTGCCTTAGGCAAAGCCTATGAAGATCGCCAAGATTACAGCAAATCTTTCGAGTATTACCAACTAGGCAATAGACTTAAGCGTAATAGCAGCGGTTACGACGCCGATAAAATGAGTGATGAGTTGATGAAGCAACGTAATCATTGTACACCAGCCTTATTCGCCGCCCATCAGGGCCATGGCTGTAGCACGCCTGATCCAATATTTATTGTCGGCTTACCTCGATCTGGCTCAACTATGCTAGAGCAAATATTGTCATCACACAGCCAAGTAGATGGCACTTTAGAGCTACCCAACATATTGTCTATGGCGCAAAAGTTACGTAAGCAAGGCAAGACAGAGGGCGAACACGCCTACCCTCAGAACTTGACCCAGCTCAGCAGTGATGAAATTCAAGCTATGGGCGAAAAATTCATTGCCGACACCAAAATCCATCGCCAAGGCGCGGCTTTCTTTATCGACAAAATGCCAAATAATTTTCGTCATATCGGTTTAATAAAACTCATTTTACCCAATGCAAAAATCATAGACGCACGACGTCACCCCATGGCCTGCTGCTTCAGCAACTACAAACAGCTATTCGCCGAAGGCCAAGAGTTTAGTTACGACCTAAACGATATAGCCCAATACTATACTGACTACGTAGAGTTAATGGCACACTGGGATACGGTGCTGCCCGGACAAGTTTTACGGGTGAATTACGAGCAAGTGGTTGATGACTTAGAGACACAAGTTAGACGACTACTAGAATTTTGTGGGCTACCGTTTGAAAGCGCCTGCTTATCATTCCATGAAACTAAACGTTCGGTTAGAACGGCCAGTTCAGAACAAGTGCGGCAACCAATTTATCGAAGTGGGCTAGAGCAATGGTCAAACTACGGCGCCGAATTAACAGGGCTTCAACAGCAGTTGCAAGAGCTTAGCAATAACTATCTTTAATGATTCACTGAAACAACTGAACAGATGACTGTAATACCTTGATACAGCCTGTTTAAGGGTATTTTGGAGAGTTAACCGAAGTATATCGCCAACTGGCAGTGCAGTAACCTCTTTCACAAATATGATCTATCTTCTAGCCGCAGCCGTAAAAGATGCTAACTGAGAGGAGAAAAATATGATTGAACGTAATTTAGGTAATTTTGAGCGAGT
>JBLHWB010000050.1:0-10826 GCA_047628915.1 Porticoccus sp.
TTTCTGGTGATTTATTTAGAATGTATAGCCGCTATGCGGATTTGCAAAAATGGCAGGTGGAGGTCATTAGTGAACGCAGAGGAGAGCATGGGGGCTATAAAGAAATAATCGTGCGCCTAGCAGGCAAGGATGTTTATTCACGGCTGAAATTTGAGTCCGGTGCGCATCGGGTACAGCGAGTGCCTGAAACAGAGTCTCAAGGGCGAGTCCATACGTCTGCGTGTACTGTGGCGGTGTTGCCTGAAGTAGAGGGTATTGGTGCGATCGAAATCAATAAAGCCGATTTGCGAGTTGATACATTTAGAGCATCTGGTGCCGGCGGTCAGCACGTAAACAAAACTGACTCGGCTATTCGCTTAACCCATATCCCAACGGGCACTGTGGTTGAATGCCAAGACGAGCGCTCGCAACACAAAAACAAAGCACGGGCGATGTCTTTATTACAAGCTAGGTTGTTGTCTAGTGCGCAAGAAGCTCAAGACAAAGAACAATCCGATGAACGTCGTTCTTTAGTGGGTAGTGGCGATCGCTCAGAACGTATTCGTACTTATAATTATCCTCAGGGTCGCGTTACTGATCATCGTATCAATTTGACCTTATACAAACTTGATGAAGTTACTCAAGGCTCATTGGATGAAATTGTTCAGCCCTTAATCAATGAGCATCAGGCTGATTTACTGGCTGCCCTAGGCGAGTAAAATGACCACTATTGCGCAGTGTCTTAAGCGTAGTGAAGAGTTGCTCGGCGTAAGTGATAGCGCACAGCTCGATATACAATTGTTGTTAGCTTATTGCATAGAACAATCTCGAACCTTCCTGATTACTTGGCCTGAGCGTGAGTTAACAGAAGGGCAATTAGCAGCTTTTGGCAACTTAGTTGAGCGGCGTAAGCAGGGCGAGCCTATTGCCTATTTAATTAAGCAGCAGGGTTTCTGGTCGCTTGATTTACGTGTTTCCCCGACCACGCTAATACCTAGGCCAGAGACTGAATTGTTAGTGGAGCAAGCGCTGGTATTTTTGTCAGCTAAACTGCACAGCAAAATAGTAGATCTAGGAACAGGTTCTGGTGCCATAGCTTTGGCGCTTGCCAAAGAGTTGCCTGCGAGTGAAGTGCTGGGTGTGGATATTGATCAAGCCTCGGTCGGGTTAGCTAAAAACAATGCGGCTAGAAATAACATTGGCAATGTAAGCTTTGTCCTAAGCAGTTGGTATGCTGAGGTATTTGGATTGTTTGATCTGATTGTCAGTAACCCACCCTATATAGCAGTTGATGATCCACATCTGACTCGAGGTGATGTTCGTTTTGAGCCAGTAAGAGCCTTGATTGGCGGGATTGATGGGCTAGAGGATTTGCGAATAATTATTCATGAAGCGCCTAATTATCTGCACGCCGGGGGTGCGTTGATGGTTGAGCATGGCTATGATCAAAAACATGCAGTTAGTCAGTTGTTTAAACAAAGCGAGTTTGTTGATATTTGCTGCTACCAAGACTTAGCGGGTCAAGACCGGATAACAGTCGGCGTAAAAGCCTGAGGTAATGATTATGGAGCTGTCAGATCAAGAGTTGCTGCGCTATAGCCGTCATATTATGCTCGGCGATGTAGATATTGTCGGTCAGCAGCGATTAAAAGAATCGAAAGTATTGTTAATCGGCCTTGGTGGGCTAGGCAGTCCCGTTGCGTTGTATCTAGCAGCATCTGGTATCGGTAGCTTGGTTTTGGTTGATGATGACGAAGTCGATTTAAGCAACCTACAGCGGCAAATTATACATACTACTGATGATATCGGTGCGGCTAAGGTGGGCTCTGCTAAGGCTAGCGTTGCTGCGCTGAACTCTCATGTTGAGATAGAGTGCATCCCCCGTCGCTTAGCTGCCAATGAGCTAGCGGCGCAGATTTCACAGGCTGATCTGGTGATAGATGCGACTGATAGTCTTGCGTCACGCCTTACAGTTAACCGTGCTTGTGTTGCTGCCAAAAAGCCACTGATAAGTGGCGCTGCTATTGCTTGGGAAGGGCAGGTTTCGGTATTTGATTCGCGGTTTGACATGGCTCCATGTTATCAATGCATTTATACCGCATCAACGGCGCAAAATTTAAGCTGCGCCGAAAGTGGCGTAGTGTCGCCACTACTAGGAATTATCGGCAGTGCCATGGCTTTAGAGGCGCTTAAGGTAATAATCGGTGTAGGTGAAACCTTAGCGGGCAGGCTGCTGATGTTTGATGCCAAAGCACATCAATGGCAGCAATTGGTCGTCACTAGAAAAGACGATTGTCCAATTTGCAGCGTTGGCAAATTATAACCCGCATCGGTTTAAAAGGCCCGTTGGTGGGGGATCTTGGATTATCTAATTAGCGTTTCTGAAAGATTTATCCAGCCAGTAATCAACGCTGAAGTATCTGCCTGCGCCGCTAAAAAATAGCGCCAGTAACATAATAAAATAGGTGATTGAGAATTCAATGCCGTTATTCAATATAACCAAATTACCTTTTTCGGTTAGCCAGCGATAATTAGCATTTTCTTGCAATACACTTTTGGCGGTGTTGAGGCGAGAAGAAATTTCGTCATTACTTGAGTCAGCAATTGCTGCCCAACCATTATCCCAGTGAACGCTAAAAGCGGCTACCAGCATGGTGACCATTAACGGCAAAGCTATCCAGCGTACAGCTAAACCAGAAAGTAGTAATACCGCACCGATAACTTCTGTGTAAGTGGCCAAATATGCCAATAATTCAGGCGCCGGCAAGCCTAAGCCCCATTCTGAATTGCCAAACCATTCGGCAGTACTGTCTATATTGTTAAGCTTTTGGTTACCCGCCATCCAAAAAATAGGCACTAAATATAAGCGTAAAGCCAAAGCAGGCAAACCGTCCAAATGACGTAAGCTATTAAAGAGTTTGTGGTGTGTTTGGTAGTAAAGAGCCGCCAGTGCTTGCATGTGTCTTACCCATATATTTTATTTTGTGTGCACTGTGACCAAGGGCAGTTTAAAAAGTTGCAGATTAATTTTACTAATGGCTAATTTATGAGCAAGTGTTTGGTGAAAGTGTTAAAGTCCGTCGCACAAAAAATGGTGTTTATCCGGCGGTATTTAACTGGCCGTCAATATAGAGAGTAATACGTGGTAAAAAATCAGTCTAGTGCTAATAAAATGAAAAGTTCATCGACTAACAAAGCGTGGGATCTTTCTCAGTATCAAGTTGGCGAGGTCGCGGGTAAAACCCGATTCCACGATTTTGACTTGCCTGTTGAGCTAATGCACGCGATTTCTGATTTAGGCTATGAATATTGCTCGCCTATTCAAGCCGAGGTTTTGCCGCACACCCTAGATGGGTTTGATGCCATTGGTAAGGCGCAAACGGGCACTGGTAAAACAGCAGCCTTTTTAATTACCATTATTAACGATCTGCTCAATAACCCTCTTGATGGTGAGCGTTTTGCCGGTGAGCCGCGCGCATTAATTATCGCCCCTACTCGCGAGTTAGTGGTTCAAATTGGTGAAGACGCAAAACAGCTTTGTAAGTATTTGGACCTTAATACCGAAGTGCTAATTGGCGGTACAGACTTTAATAAGCAGCAAGAGCGCATAGAGCGCAGAGTTGTTGATATCGTAGTAGCAACGCCCGGTCGTTTGTTAGATTTTGAGCGTCGTGGTTTTTTACATTTAGACCTGGTCGAAGCGTTGGTGTTAGACGAAGCCGATCGAATGCTAGATATGGGTTTTATTCCAGACGTTAAACGCATTATTCGAGCCACGCCGCCTACGACACATCGTCAAACGTTGTTATTTAGCGCCACTTTTAATCAAGACGTGTTGGCCCTTTCTCATCAATGGACTAGCGACCCGGTAATGATTGAAATAGAGCCTGAAAGTGTTGCCACTGATACTGTTATACAAAAAGTCTATATGGTTAGCGAAGGCGACAAGCTTAAAGTGCTGAAAAATATTCTGGCGACAGATGAAGTAGAAAGCGCAATTGTATTTAGTAATCGTCGTGACTCCACTCGCCGTATTTTTGAACGTTTGCAGCGAACAGGACTAAAGGTTGGGATGTTGTCTGGTGAGGTGCCGCAACAAAAGCGTACCCGCACCTTAGAGGACTTTAAAGCCGGTAAAATTAACGTGTTGGTTGCAACCGATGTTGCCGGACGCGGTATTCACGTTGACGGTATTAGCCATGTGATTAATTACGATGTGCCGGATGACCCCGAAGATTACGTACATCGAATTGGCCGTACTGGCCGTGCTGGCGCTAAAGGTATTTCAATTACCTTTGCCGGTGAAGGCGACGCCTTTGCAATACCCGATTTAGAAAAAATGTTGGGTCGAAAACTACCTTATCAACACCCACCAGAAGAACTACTCAATTAAGTTCTCTGCGTGGTTATTACGCTGATACTGTTTTACCCACAGTGATGTGGCGCCACAAACAGCTATTGGCATAATGACCAAATTAGCCAGCGGAATTACCGTCATTAACATAATGGTTCCGCCAAAGCCTAAGCTGCATAATCTGTTTTGTTTTGATGTATTTTTCACATCATTAAAACTTAGCTGATGATTATCCATTGGGTAATCTAAGTACTGAATATTCATCATCCAGGCATTTAACGTGAACCAAATTATAGGCGCGAAGAGGTTAATGCCGGGAATGAAGGTAATAATCAACGCACCTATTAGCAGTGGTAGATAGTACAATATCTTTTTCACTTCTCGCCCTATGCTTCTAGGGATAAGTAAAGCTAATGTTTTGAAGTCATTGGGTGAATCAACTGGTTTACCCGTAAGCTGCTCTTCTACTTTTTCTGCTAGTAAACCATTAAAAGGTGAAGCGATGAAATTGGCGATCACACTGAAGCCATACATGATAAAAACCAGCGCCAGTAAGAAAAACAATGGGAATAATACCCACGTCAGCCATGACAGCCAGCCTGGAATATAACCCAGTAAGTAATTATTTAGCTCACTAACTTCACTATAGCCCCAGTAAATTAAGCCACCAAATAAAACAAAATTGATTGTTAACGGAATAATAACAAAAGGTCTTACGCCAGGGCTTTTGGCAATAGCAAAACCTTCGATTAATGCTTGAACACCGGTGTTTAATGTTGGTTTCATTACAGCTCTTTTATTTTAGGTTGAAATTTAGCAGCACAGTTTTTACAAATACATGCCGTATTGTCAATATTAGTATTATTTAAATGATCGCTTTTGCTGAGCTTAATATTATGACACCAGCAGCTTTCAATGGGTTTGTTGATTGCTATGGCACATTGATTGGGTTGTGAACATAGTGGGCAGTTAATCGGGTTTGTCATGGTTAGATTTTGCATTAGTTCACGGTCAATGTGCAAATAATTACAGACATAAAAAAGGCCAGCGAATGCTGGCCTTTCAATTCTACGGTATTTTAAAAAGAAAAATTATATCTAGCGGTGAGGCCTATAGTCCTTTCTGGTATTAGCGTGGGTGATACATAAGAGCCGCCGCTGGCAGCGATGTCGTATGTGTCTGATGGGATTTCAGTGAGAAGCGCTTCTTCATCCAATAGGTTTTTGGCCCATAAGGAGACATCCCATTGACCATTTTCAGCACGAAGACCGGTAAATAAATTAATTGTGTCATAGCTGTCGAACTTTTCTCTGGCGTTAGTCAAACCGCTAATAGCTGATGAGTTAATTATGTCACCAGTGTATTTATATAAGCCGCGTACATACAGCTCCACCGAATCTAGCGGGATAAAGTATTCACTGTTGAGGCTAAAAGAGAGTTTTGGTTGGCCAGCAATACGATCACCGCCTATATCGCAGGTCAGTAGCTCGCCTGCTGATGAGCATGGCGACTGTGCCCCGTCGTCGTATTCACTTTCGTTATAGCTAAACGCACCGCCAGCGCTCCAGCGCTCGCTTAACAAAACCTGACCGTCAATTTCAATGCCTTGCATAGTGGCGTCAGCGTTATAAGTTAGCCCGCCTGGTATATCAAAGGAGCCGCTTCCGTCCACTGTTCGTGCCTGCAAGCCTATATTGCGGCTAATTAAGCCGTCAAATTTTTGCAGATATATTGCAACATTTGCAGTGGCGCGACCATCCCAAAAGCGCCCTTTCATGCCAAACTCTATTGCATCACTGGTTTCGTCGTCATATTTTAGCTGGCCTGCCGCTTCGATCACTCCTACATTTTGGTCGGGGATGATCGAGATTCCGCCAGCTCTGAATGACCGACTGTAAGAACTGTATAAAGATATATCGGCGTCCAGATCATAGCGAACAGTGAATGACCCAGTGGTCGCTGTTGAGGACGTTCTAGAGTCCTCGTCGCTTATTGCAGATATTGGAAAAGTCGCTGCAATGCCATCGACGACTAGGTCCGCAAGTGCGGGGATCACTGCAACTTGGCCAATTTCTAGCAGGTCTACGTCGGTTAAATTAAACCTATTAACCTTTTGGTAGCGCAAGCCAATATCCATTGCTAGGTTGTCGGTTAGTCTCACGGTATTAAAGGTAAAAATTGCGAAATCTTCTCTATTTACTGGTACTGAGCCACCAGCTAATAAATTTACGGTACCACCTATGACTGGAATGGGAATGGTTGCCGCATTCCAAGATTCAAAGGAGGTGGTAGTGTCCTGTTTGTTGTAAAACGCCCCAACCATATAGTCCCAAGTGTCATTGTCAACGGATGACAATCTAAATTCTTGGGAAAATGAATCAACAGCCGTATTGGTTTCTTGGAAGGTATTAAGATTGCCTACAACTAAGGGGCCGTTAAGTTCGGGTTGGTAAAAGGCTCGATCATTTTCTAGGCGGCCTGGCTTGGTGCTGTCTTGCTTACCGCTAATCGAGGTAAGTTGATGTCCTGCTACGTCCCAGTTCAGTTCCAGTGATGCCAGTTTGTAAACTAGCGTGTCGAAATCATTGGTTTGCGCCAGCGCTGTTCTGTCGCTAGCTTTTAGTGTTGGCCTTGTGCCGAGGCTATCCGAGCCCACTAATATTTTGGGATCGTCTGCTGTGCTGCGGTCTAAGTATTGAGTTGTGAGTAAGGCGCTGAATGTGTCAGTAGGCTCCCATGCGACCGATAGCCGACCCGATGATGCGCGTTTGGTACTGTTTAATCCGGTAGTCAGGTTTTCTTCATCGCTGCCATTGTTCTCGTCATAAACAGCAGATACTCGTATGGCTAGCTCATTTTCAATTAATGGCAGACTACTGGCGAATTGCCCATTAAAACCATCGTTATCTGAAAAGCTGGTTTGTATATAGCCTTCGACAATAGACATATTTGGCTGTTGGGTGATCATTTTTATGGCGCCCGCGGGTGATGTTCTGCCTTGCACTGCTCCTTGTGGGCCACGCAATACTTCAATTCTTGCTAGGTCATACAGTTGGGTAAAGGCAACGTCTTCGCGCACTGATACATCGTTGAAGTAAACCTGTACCGCTGAGTCAGAGCCCGATTCTGGGTCAGTAGTAATGCCGCGCATGCTGATGTTAGAATTTCTGGAGTTAATAGTAGTGAGCGATATACCCGCAGTCAGTTGTTCAATATCACTGAAATTAAATACTGCAAAATTATCTATCACATCACCAGTAACTACATTCACCGTAGCGGCAATGTCTTGTTGGGTCTGTTCCCGTTTTTGCGCAGTTACAATAACTTCTTCAAGCACTAGATTATTTTGTGCCATTGCAGGCGCTGTTAATCCGGCGGCGTAAAGTACGGCAGTAGTCAGTAGTGTTTTCGCAAACGGAATGCTTGGTTTTATCATCTTGTTCCCCGTTATTTTTATATATAGATCGGTTTTTTAGCTGGTATGCGTAATTTTAATTACAAACTATTACGCGTACTTTATCAAAGCTTGCGGAGAACTGGAATAGATAGGTGTTTCTACGCTAGCGGTGAAACCCAGCTATAGCGTCGTTTGGAGAGGTATTGCCTAATATTAATATTAGGCTGCAGTTAGAATGGCAATTTGTGCGCCGCTGTTACGATGCTCGCTGGCAATGGCGAGAACTGTTTCGCCCTCTGGATTAGTGGCATTGATATTGCCACTGTCGGCGATAAACATTGCCACAAAACTTTCAAAGTTATCTGCGCGCATAGATTGGTAGGCCTTATGTAAGCGATGAAAGTCTCTATCAACGCCGGCGGGAGGTTCTACTTGTAAAAAGCTTTCAACTCTCTCTTCTGTCCAAACTTCATCTAAAACTTTTTCTTTGTCTTTTTTTAATACCATGATGATACCCAATCTTTTACTTATTTAAGTTATCGCTTGGTTAGTTTATCAGCGAGTATTTTGGTTACTGCGCCAGGATTAGCTTGACCTTTAGTGGCCTGCATAATGGGGCCCATAAATGCGCCCAACATCTTTTTACGCTTATTCTCGTCGGCGTTTAAATAATTTTGTACTTCTTCGGGCTTACTTGCCAGAACATCATCAACAATTTTTTCTAATGCGCCGGTATCTGAAACTTGTTTTAAGCCTTTGGCGTCAATAATATTATCTGCACTGTCACCTTCTTTGTTCCATAGCGCGTCGAATACTTGTTTAGCAATTTTGTTCGAAATAGTGTTATCAACAATACGGCTAATAAGCTGCCCAAGTTGGATTGAGTTAATTGGACTGTCGGCAATATCGATTTCTTCAGCGTTAAGCTTGGCCGATAGGTCTCCCATTACCCAGTTGGCAGTTAGTTTGTTGTCACCACAAGCTTTCGCCGCAGCTTCAAAGTATTGAGTGACTGCAGCACTGACAGCGATAATGCTCGCGTCATATTCAGACAAGTTATAGTCGTTGACTAAGCGCGACTCGCGGGCGTCTGGTAGCTCAGGTAATAGCTTACGTAACTCTTCAATGGTTTCGTTATCCACTGCTACCGGCAATAAGTCGGGGCAGGGAAAGTAGCGGTAATCGTTAGCTTCTTCTTTACTGCGCATAGAGCGCGAAACTTTAGTGTCACCATTATAAAGTCGAGTTTCTTGTATGATGTTGCCGCCATCTTCTATCACTTCAATTTGGCGTTGAACTTCTTTGAGAATAGCTTCTTCCATGAACTTGAATGAGTTTAGATTTTTTGTTTCTGTCCTTGTGCCTAATTCTTGCTGCCCTTTAGGGCGAACAGAAACGTTCACGTCAAACCGCATTGAACCTTGTGCCATTTTGCCGTCACATACGCCAATTGCAGTAATGATAGAGTGAAGTTTACGAGCAAAGGCAACGGCTTCAAAGGAGTTGCTCATGTCGGGCTCGGTGACTATTTCTAATAGCGGCGTACCCGCGCGATTTAAATCAATCCCCGTCATGCCGTGATAATCTTCATGTAAAGATTTGCCGGCGTCTTCTTCTAAGTGGGCATGGTGAATACGAACAATCTTACTTTCACCGTTGGCCAACATTATTTTGATTTTACCTTCGCCAACTATCGGCTCGGCTAACTGTGTGGTTTGATAGCCTTTGGGTAGATCAGGGTAGAAATAATTTTTCCTGTCAAATGTTGACAGCGGATTAATTTCTGAATTTACTGCCAGCCCAAATAGAATTGCTTTGCGCACCGCTTCTTTGTTCAGCACCGGCAGCGTGCCGGGCAGTGCTAAATCAACTTCGTTAGCTTGGGTGTTAGCGTCAGCTCCAAACTGGGTTGATGAGCCAGAAAATATTTTTGTGTTAGTTATTAGTTGCGCATGTATTTCTAGGCCGATAACTGTTTCCCATTCCATTAGTCGTCTACCTCCAAGTTTGGTGCGCTTTGCTGATGATGGTCAGTTGCCATTTGAAAACGATGAGCGGCATTCAATAAGGTGCTTTCGTCAAAATAGTTACCAATTAACTGTACGCCTACCGGTAGTCCGCCAGCTAAGCCTGCGGGCATTGATAAGGCAGGTAAGCCAGCAAGATTAGTTGAAATAGTGTAAATGTCTTCTAAATACATTTGTACTGGATCGCTAGTTTTCTCGCCTATTTTAAAAGCAGGAGATGGCGAGGTTGGGCCGATAATTAAATCAACTTGTTTAAATGCCTGTTCGAAATCGTTTTTGATTAGGCGGCGAATGCGCTGTGCCTTGTTATAATAGGCATCATAAAAGCCGGCAGACAGTACATAGGCACCAATTAAAATCCGGCGTTTAACTTCCTCGCCGAAACCTTCTTCGCGGGTGCGCATATATAAATCTTGTAAATCGGCAGGATCTTCACAGCGATAACCATAGCGAACTCCATCGAAACGAGATAGGTTGGCCGAGGCCTCGGCTGGTGCAATGACATAATAGGCGGGCACGGCTAGTGCTGTATGGGGCAAGTTGATTTCAACAATCTTGGCCCCCAGTTTTTCATATTCTTTAATAGCATCTTGTACTTTGGCTTGAGTATCCGCGTTCAAACCTTCGCTGAAAAATTCTTTGGGTACGCCAATGCGTAGGCCGCTAATGTCGTTGTTTAGTTTTGCAGTGTAATCATCAACCGGCTTGTCGGCTGAAGTTGAATCATTTAAATCTACCCCCGCCATAGCATTAAGCATAATAGCAGCGTCTTCAGCGGTGCGTGCCATTGGCCCAGCCTGGTCTAAGCTCGATGCAAAGGCGATCATGCCAAAGCGAGACACGCGACCATAGGTTGGTTTTAATCCAGTAAGTCCACAGAGTGACGCCGGCTGGCGAATAGAACCGCCGGTATCCGTGGCCGTGGCAACAGGGGTTAATTGAGCCGCAACTGCCGCAGCACTGCCGCCTGATGAACCGCCCGGAACGCGACCAAGATCCCATGGGTTTAGTACTTTGCCGTAATAACTAGTTTCGTTGGATGAGCCCATGGCAAACTCATCCATATTGG
>JBLHWB010000051.1:0-10793 GCA_047628915.1 Porticoccus sp.
CGCAGCCCGCTGTTAGAATCTGGCCCAACAGTACGTAAGGTTAGTGGAAAGTTGGACATTGCCATTCGATAGGTACCGCCTTTAACTGCCTTCGGCGAAGCCCAGCTAGGATCATCATTATTGGTGATCCAGTTAATATCGTCTGGCAGCTGATCTGGCGCCGCCAACACGATTGGGGTGAGCAGCATAAAAATTAAGGTGATGTGCGCTAGATGCTTATTCATAAGTAGTAAATTTCTTGGGGTCAAAGGCTTCACGAATGGCTTCACCAATGTAGGTGACCATAACCAAAATTAGCGTCATGCCAGTTACCACCGAGGCGATTATCCACGGCGCATCTAAATTGTCGGTGCCTTGTCTTAGCAGTTCACCCCAGCTAGGAGTGGGCGGCGGCAGGCCAAAGCCCAAATAGTCTAGGGCCGTTAACGCCGTAATACCTGAGGCAATCGAGAACGGGATGAACGTGACCATTATGGAAATAGTATTAGGCATGATGTGTCTAAATATAATGCTAGTGTTGGTGGCGCCAATTGCTCTGGCGGCCATGACGTAGTCGCGGGAATTTTCCTTGTAGGTGGCGGTTCGCATATACCATGTCATCGACATCCAGCCGAATAGAATCATCACGCCGATAAGGGTCCAAAAGCCGGGCACCACAATGGAGGCGATAATCATAATGACGTACAGAAATGGAATATTGGACCATATCTCGATAATACGCTGAAAGAATAAGTCGAACTTGCCGCCCATAAAGCCCATTAAAGAGCCAACACTGACGCCGATAAGATAGTTAAAGAACAGTAGTAATAGCGAAAACCAGATGGCAATGCGAAAGCCATAAATAAGCCTAGCGGCAATATCTCGACCGGTGTTGTCAGTGCCTAGGAAATGCCGATGCGCTAAGGATGGTGCATAGGGTGGGAATTCACCTTCAATAAAATGATTTTCTAGCGGGTCAAAGGGTATTGGCGGCAGCAGTAACCAATTGTCGCTACCGTTAAAGGCGAGCTTTAAGTCTCGATAGTTAGTCTCATATTCATAGTCTAGGCCCAGTTCTTTGCCCGGAATAATAGCGCCATAGCTTGGAAAATACAGTTCACCTTCATAGCTCACTATTAATGCGCGATTACTGACAAGCAGCTCGGCAAACACTGTGAGCAACAGCAGTGCCGCAAAAATCATCGCTGACCAATATCCACGCTTAATAGACTTAAA
Source organism: Porticoccus sp. (assembly GCA_047628915.1). Classification (GTDB taxonomy): domain Bacteria; phylum Pseudomonadota; class Gammaproteobacteria; order Pseudomonadales; family CAWVSB01; genus CAWVSB01. The sequence goes on from JBLHWB010000051.1 coordinate 1,216, forward strand.
ACGCTGCCATTGCTTAAGTGTGAGCGGATTGAGCTTAATCATCTGCTGGCCTCGCCAAAGCGAATTCTTGGGTCTACCAAGGCAACGCAAATATCTGACAAGATATTACCGACTAAAAATAATAGTGATGAAATAACTAAAATACCCATAACTACTGGATAGTCCCGCTCCACCAGTGATTCAAAGCCAAGCAAGCCGAAGCCGTCGATATTGAATATTGTCTCAATCAAAAAGGAACCGGTGAGAATTAGCGATATGTTGCTGCCAAAGGACGTCGCTACAGGAATTAAACTATTTCGAAGTGCGTGCTTAAAGATAGCTTGTTTAAATGACAGGCCTTTAGCGATGGCGGTGCGCACGTAGTCGGCGGCTAGGTTATCCATTAATGAGTTTTTAACCAAGAAGGTGGTTACCGCAAAGCTGCCCGCCATATATGACAGCAACGGCAAAGTAGCGTGAGCGATGACATCTTTAATTTGCTGCCATCGGGTTAAGTCCTCGTAGTCATCACTGATAAAACCGCCTAAGGGAAACCATTCAAGGTATGAGGAAAATACGGTGATAAGGGCAATACCAATTACATAGGCAGGTATGGCGTAACCAACGAAGACGATAGCTGAAGAGACATTGTCGAACACCGTATTGTGTTTTATCGCTTTAACAATACCTAGTGGAATACAGATGCCGTAGGTAAGTATTAGGGTAGCGATGCCGTAAAAAATTGAGATGGGAAAGCGTTCTTTAATAATGTCCCATACGGGCTCGTTATAGCGCGTGGATTCGCCGAGGTCTAAGCGTAAAACCTTACCTAACCAGATAAAATAGCTTTGCATTACCGGTTTATCAAAGCCGTAATATTCTTTTAGCTCGTTGAGTTGTGACTCAGACAAGGTGCTACTAGCGCCGCCTTGATTGGTTGAGAACCCAGATTCTGCTGAAGCCTGCGCAGCTTGGCTTAACATTCGCTCTACCGGCCCACCAGGAACTGCCCGTGTAATTGCAAAAACGAGAAGGGTGATACCGATAAATGTAGGAATGATCAGTAGCAGGCGGCGAATAAAATACGCGGTCATTTGGCCGTGATAACTCCTAGTGAAACCTTATGAATATTGACCTAATTTAGCATTATGTTGTCTACTAGCAAAGCGCTTGTTGCTTAGCTAGTCTTACTGACGTCAACATACAAAGTAAGGCGTTGGCCGGGTTTTAAAAAATTGGGTTTGTTAATGTCATTCCAACGTTTTAGATCGGACACCGATACTTTGAATTTAGTTGCAATAAGCGACAAAGAATCGCCATTGCGAACAGAGTAGTTGAGTTTTCTGATGTAGTTAACGTTTCCGGTACTGTTTAGGCTAGCCGGCATTGCTGATCCTAAGGATAGCTTTTGGCCTACTTTGAGTACCGACTTGGAATTCATCTTGTTCCAACTGGCCAGTTTGTTAACGGTGGTCTTGTGCTTGTTGGCAATATCCCAAAGGTTGTCGCCATTTTTAACGACATAGAAATTGCTAAGATCTTGTGGATTGTTGGTTAGCGCATACAATTTAGCGTTGAGTTGATCAGCTTTGTCTACTGGCCAAAGCAAAGTGTATGGTCCTTCGGGGTCGGTTTGGGTGCGGTTAAAACCAGGGTTTAGCTGTCGTAGCCGTTCCATTGTGATACCACCTAGATCGGCCGCTTTCTTCAGGCTTACCTGTTGGGTGAGGGCAATGGTTTCAAAATAAGCAGTATCTGGCGTCGCAGCCCAACTCACGCCGTATTGATCCGGATGCTTAATAAGTCTTGATAAAGCTATTAGCTTTGGAACGTAAGCCCTTGTTTCCCTTGGTAATTTCAATGACCAAAAGTCGGTGTCTTTATTGGCTTTGACGTTTTTACGGATCTCTCTATCAACGCGCCCCATACCACTGTTATAAGCGGCCAAGGCTAACAACCAGTCACCGTCATAACGCTTAGCAAGCATAGATAGGTATTCGATAGCCGCACGGGTAGATTCCACCACATCACGGCGGCCGTCATACCACCAGGTTTGTTTTAAGCCCATTTGCTTGCCAGTATTAGGAATAAACTGCCACATTCCCGAAGCAAGCCCAGGTGAATAAGCGAAAGGGTCAAACGCGCTTTCTACTATTGGCAGCAACGCTATGTCTTGGGGGATATTGTGTTTTTCTAGCTCGCCGACAATGTAGTAAATATAAGGTGTAGCGCGCTTATTAACTCTGGCGAGATACTCTGGATGCTTTATGAACCAATTAATGTGGTCGTCTATTCGCTTGTTGTCGGCGTGAGTATCTAAAACGATGCCATCGCGGACTCTGTCCCATACGTCGGTTGAATTATGATCAATGTAACCTTCGCCAGATTCTGAATGGCAGTGGCTGTTAGTGGTGATAATTCCGTCAATTATTTCATCTATTGACAGTTTATTAGGGGTTGCTTCAATCGGTTCCATCGACACTGTTTGTTGCTGGCTACTGCAGCCTGCGAGCAGCAGAGTAAAAAGCAGGGCCAATGAGCGTGTAAAACGGATGGATTTATAAGTGGCGATTGAACGTATTGAAGCTGACAAAAATATACCAATTGGCTGAGTGTAATAATGCGCCAAGTCTAGTTGGCTATACTGACAAGTCAAGGCACGGCAGGGTATTAACTGATAAATGTGAGATATGTTTAGAAATTGTTTTTCCAGTGGCGAATTTCGGTAAACACGTCGTCTTCATCATTAGAGCAGCTAGGGTTGTTAGTTTGTGCGGCACTGACAACCGCAGGCTGGTCGCTGCGCATAAACGGGTTGGTTGTTAGCTCGTCGTTAATTGTTGATGGTACCGTGGATTTGTCATCTTGGCGCAGCTGCTGGCAGTGTTTAATGCGTTGAGTTAACGCTTCATTACTGGGCTCAACTGCTGCCGCAAAGGCTAGGTTTGCTAACGTGTATTCGTGGGCACAGTAGACTTTAGTCGCAGGGGGCAGTGAGGCCAGCTTATTCAACGAGGCTCTCATCATTGGTGCAGTGCCTTCAAATACGCGACCACAGCCACCAGCGAATAAAGTATCGCCACACAGTAAAATTTCACCTATGGGTGATTCGCTGCAGTAATAGGCAATGTGGTCTAAGGTATGTCCAGGGACTTCTATAACACTAAAATTACAACCTAAGACTTCTATTGAGTCGCCATCACGCATAGTTTTCGTGATATTAATGAAGTGTGTCGATTCAGGACCGGGAATAACTAACTGGGGATATTGACTACGCAGTTGCTCAACCCCACCAGTGTGATCAAAATGATGATGGGTGATAATAATGCCCTCTAACTCAAGACCTTTCGCTGCCAGTGTAGCAATGACAGGTTGGGCATCGCCGGGGTCTACTACCCACGCTTTTTTATTGTTATGCAGTAACCAGATATAGTTGTCACTGAAGGCTTTGATGGCTTCGATTTGCATGGTTTGATCCTGATAATTTTTGTACTAATGAAGTAAATCATACCTTGTACTGTGTTTGATCCCAACGGTATTATCTACTTTTACGAGGTTCAATATTATTATGCCAATGTTAGCGTTTAGTCAGCAGAGCGAATTATTAGGTCAGTGGTTTAAAACGCCGCTAGGCGCGGCCATGCTACAAGCTGAAGAACGTTTGATAATGCGCCGCTTAGAGCATTGCTTTGGCGACCGGCTTTTGCAAATGAGCATTAATGATGAACTAGATATTTGTGTTGGTAATCGACTCCAGCACGCTTTTACGCTAAGCCCAAACGCCGCCGCTAAACGTGCGCAAGCCAGTTGTAAATTTGAGGCATTAGCATTGCCCGAAGATTCAATAGATGTAGTGGTACTTCATCATGTATTGGAATTTTGCGCTGATCCGCACCAAGTTTTACGAGAGGTAAAGCGGGTATTAATACCCAACGGTAAATTATTTGTTATTAGTATCAATCCGTTTAGTGCTTTAGCAGCGAGGTTTACGTTGGCTAGCATCGCCGGGAAACAACATTTTTCACGTCAATCAATTGGCTCGCATCGTTTGCATGACTGGCTAGAGCTATTAGAAATGCCAACACTGGGTGCGCAGAGTGGTTTTCACCAACTGCCGATCAACAATGATAGTTTTCTCAACTGGCAGTCTAGGCTTGCCAATTTCGCGCAAAAGCATTCTATGCCAATGGGCGGCGTATTTATGCTTGAGGCGGTGAAGCAAATTCACGGCATCACGGCTATTAAACCTAAGCGAATGGCTTGGCGCCCTGAGCTGGGCGGTCTGCGGCCATCGTCAATGCCTGCGCCATCGACGAAAACCATTCATTAGGGCTATGAGCAGCACTGATAAATAAGTTGTTACTAACAGAATAAATCTAATTAAAGGTTGTAGATGAAACAAGTTGAATTATTTACCGATGGTGCTTGCCGCGGTAATCCTGGTCCGGGCGGTTGGGGTGCTTTAATACATTTTGGCGCTGCCAAGAAAGAGCTTTGTGGTGGTGAACCCGATACCACCAACAATAGGATGGAGCTTACCGCTGCTATTGAAGGCTTAAAAATCTTAAGTGAAGAGTGCGAGGTGAATCTTTACACCGACTCCAAGTATGTATTAACAGGCATTACTGAATGGATAGATGGATGGAAGGCAAAGGGTTGGAAAACCGCAGCTAAAAAGCCAGTGAAAAACGCCGATTTATGGCAGCAGCTTGATACCGTCAACAGCTCACACAAGGTGAACTGGATATGGGTTAAGGGTCATAGTGGTCATGCTGGTAATGAAAAAGCCGATGAGTTAGCCAATAAGGGTATCGACGACATGATGGTGCAAGGATAAGCAATGAGACAAATTGTATTAGATACGGAAACCACCGGCTTAGACCCTCTGCAAGGCCACAAGATTATTGAAATTGGTTGTGTAGAGCTTATCGATAGGCGGTTAACTGGTAGGCACTACCATCAATACATTCAACCACAGCGTGAGATAGATGCTGGGGCGATGGAAGTTCATGGTATTACTCAGGAATTCTTGAAGGAAAAGCCGATATTTGGGCACATAGCCCAAGAATTTATGGATTTCGTTAAAGGCGCTGAGCTGATCATTCACAACGCCCCGTTTGATATTGGCTTTTTGAATGCGGAGCTAAGTAAGCTGCCCCATTCATTAGGTATTATGAAAGACCATTGTACGGTGCTGGACACCTTGGTAATGGCCAGAAACATGCATCCGGGCCGCAGAAATAGTTTGGATGCCTTATGTGACCGCTATGATATAGACAATACCAGTCGTGATTTACACGGCGCATTACTTGATTCTGAGATTTTGGCAGATGTATACATTGCCATGACATCGGGTCAAACAGACTTAGCCTTAGGCGGGCAGCTTGCTGGTGGCAATAGTCTGACTCAGCATATAGAAGAAATTATTCGCCTAGATAGTGGTAGAACTAAGCTGCCAGTAATTACAGCCAATGCGGAAGAAATTGAACGTCATCGAGAGTGGCTGGCCAAACATCGCGCTGAAGATCAGCCCGATGTTTGGCCCGGCGACAGGCTAAAGCCCATGGACGGGCTAAAGCCCATGGACGGGCTAAAGCCCATGGACGGGCTAAAGCCCCACGATGAGCTAAAGGATCGGCTATTACAGTAAGTACATTACTGCCAAAAAGCCTGTGGTAGACATAGTGATCGTGTAGGGCAGAGCCATAAATACCATACGACCGTAAGACAAACGCAGCAATGGCGCGATAGCCGAGGTTAGCAAAAACAAAAATGCTGCTTGGCCATTGGGTGTCGCCACACTAGGAATGTTAGTTCCGGTATTGATCGCAATTGCTAAGGTATTAAAGTGCTCGCGGGTAATGTCGCCGGCATCCAGTGCAGCCTTCACTTCATTGATGTATACCGTTGCTACAAACACGTTATCGCTAATCATCGATAAGAATCCGTTAGCTAAGAAAAATACCGGTGCCTGCATTTCGACATTTTCCATGGTTAAAGCCATGTGAATAATAGGCGTGAATAAATGCTGTTCGTGAATAACTGCCACAATGGAAAAGAACACCACCAATAACGCAGTAAACGGCAGAGCCTCTTCAAAAGCGTGGCCAATTTGATGCTCTTCAATGATGCCGTTAAAGGCGGTGAGCAGGACAATAACGGTTAGGCCTATCAGACCAACAGCTGCCCAATGTTGTGCTAGTGCTATAACTAAGAATATAGCGGTGACAGCAGATACCACTAACACTGCTTTTTGCTTAGCGCTGCGGCTCTCTGTTTGTAAATCATCGAAGTCTTGCAATACCGTACGTACATTTTCTGGCAGCTTACTGCCATAACCAAAAATGCCTAAATACTCTAATGCTACGCAGGTGGTTAAGCCTACGGCTAGTACAGGCATAGTAACTGGGGCCATACGTAAGAAAAACTCGATAAAGTCCCAATCTGCAGTAATCGCAATTAATAAATTTTGTGGTTCACCAACCAGAGTACAGACACCACCAAGTGCTGTACCTACCGCGCCGTGCATTAACAAACTGCGTAAAAATGCCCGAAACTCTTCTAAATCTTCGCGATGAAGCTCAACTACTTCGGTGTCGCCGCTGTGGTCGTGGTCGTGATGTACTGGTTTACCGGATGCAACCTTGTGATAAACAGAATAAAACCCAACACCAACGCTAATTAATACCGCTGTTACTGTTAATGCATCTAGGAATGCCGATAAGGCGGCGGCCATTATTGAGAACAACAAAGACAAGAAAGGCTTAGATTTTACGTTGAGTAACACTTTGGTAAAGGCAAATAGCAATAAGTCCTTCATAAAATAAATGCCGGCTACCATAAACATAAGTAGCAAAATGACTTCAAACTGACTCAATGTTTCTAGATAGACGGCGTCTGGGGTAGTGAGGCCTATAAGAACGGCCTCAATAGCAAGTAAGCCACCGGGTTGTAAAGGGTAGCACTTTAGCGCTAAGGCTAAGGTAAAGATAAACTGGCCAATTAAAGCCCAACCAGTCACAAATGGGCCTGCAACGGCTAGTAAAATAGGATTAAGTATTAAAAAGCCTATAATCGTTAATTTGTACCAGCTAGGCGCGTTACCTAAAAAGTTATCGGCCATGCCGCGAGAAAGCGTTTGTTGCATAAATTTGTTCCTGATTTTGTTATTAGTTGCCAGGTATTTGAGGAATAACCCCTGTAATCGTATGGTGAATAAGTTAACTTTTATTTAGCTGCTTTGTAAAGCAAATAAAAACAATTCATATACGCATTCAACAGCAAGTATACTAAGCTAAAAGGGATAAACGATAAGGAGAGCTTTGTGGAACCCTCAATGTTAGTTGACAATCTTTATGTTATCGCCGCAGTTGTTGGTGGGGTCGGATTGTTTATGTTTAGTCGACTCAAATTCATACCTAAATGGATAAGAGCACCATTTGGATTGATCTTACTAGCGGTTGCGGCAATAGCTGGCGGCTTGGGCTATGAGTTGAGTGGCTATGGTCACCCTGATAGAAACTTAATGATCGGCAGAGTCGAGTTTACCGAACTGAAGCCTCAACAATATGTTGCCATGGTACATTTAGAAGACAAAACTTCTTATTATGAGCTAAACGGTGATCAGTGGCAGATTGACGCACGAGTATTATCTTGGCGGGGAATGTTTACTCCTAGCTCATCGTACAGATTTAATCGAATTAGCGGTCGTTATGTAGATATTTTTGATGAAACTAGTCGTCCGCGCTCGGTTTATGAAATTGACCAAGTGCAAAGTTATGTCGATGTGTGGCAAATAGTGCGGTCTAACGACACATTAGCGCAGTGGGTAAGTGCCGACCAAGGTAGTAGCGTATTTATGCCAATGGCCGATAAAGCATTGTATTCGATTTCATTGGGCCAACATGGTTTAATTGCGCGCGCTGTAAATTCGGCGGCCCGCCAAGCAATCTTAAACTGGCAATAAGCAAGCATTTTTAGTCGTTAGTCTTTAGTTTATGGAGTTAAATTGTGATCGAGTTTTTTGCCAACTATGGCATGTTTCTATTGAAAACGCTTACCCTAGTAGTAGCGTTAGGTTTGGCCGTGGCTATCGTTATGTCGGCAAGTGGAAAAGGTCATGCCAGTGAAACCGGTAGTATCGAGGTTAAATCACTTAACGATCGTTATCTCAATATGCGCGAAACGCTAGAAGATGCGGTGTTAGATGAGGCCAGCTTAAAAAAGCTAGCCAAAGATGAGAAACAGAAGCTAAAGAAAGAAAAAGCCGAACAGAAAAAAGCGAGCAAGGCTGGAGACAAGGGCGGAACGAAAAAACGCGTGTTTGTATTAAATTTTGACGGCGATATTAGGGCTCAAGCTGTTGACACTATGCGTGAAGAAATTACTGCCATTTTAACTATCGCCACTGAGAGTGACGAGGTTGTCCTGAAGCTAGAGAGCGGCGGAGGTGTTGTTCATGGTTATGGTTTGGCTGCTTCGCAGTTATGTAGAATTAAAGACAAGTCAATTCCGTTAACTATTTGTGTCGATAAAGTAGCCGCTAGCGGTGGCTATATGATGGCTTGTATCGGTAGTAAAATTCTTGCTGCTCCGTTTGCTATGTTAGGTTCTATTGGCGTCGTTGCTCAGGTTCCAAATTTCCACAAAATTCTTAAAAAGAACGATGTTGATTATGAATTGTTTACTGCCGGGGAATATAAACGTACGGTAACCATGTTTGGTGAAAATACTGACAAAGCGCGAGAGAAATTTAGTCTTGAATTAGAAGAAACTCATGATCTATTTAAAGCTTTTGTTGCGCAGCATAGGCCATCAATTGACGTGCCTAAAGTTGCCACTGGTGAAGTATGGTTTGGTCAGCAAGCGGTTGATTTAGATCTAATTGATGAGTTGGGTACTTCTGATCAGTACTTGATGGAAGCAAGCGCTGCTGCCGAGGTCTATTCTGTAACTTATAAAACCAAGAAAACCTTGCAGGAAAAATTAGGAATTGGAGTAGAAAATGCCTTGGTAAAAACGTTTGACAGAGCGTTTAAGGAGCTTCGCGACAATAAGTTTATGTCATAAAGAAAGCGAAATTGTTACCTGTTCGCTTTTGTATTACTTATTGTCTAGCATCTAGTTCAGTTTGTTCAATAATCATTGCCGCTATTTCTTCTGGAAATATCGCATTCAAAGCATCATAAGTCTCTAGGCAATTTGTTCTAAGCACTGCAGTTTGAGCATCAGGAGTTAAGCTTATATTTTCTTGTAAGCATTCCATATAAGCCGAAAGAGCATCGTTTATTGGGTCTGCTAAAGTATTTGGCCCAAAAGCGAAACAAACACTAAAAAGTGAAATACTGCTAACTCTTCGCGCAGTTTCCTTAATCTTTATAATTGTCATATATCTGTAAAAGCCTAAATATTTGATATTTATTATTCGTCTCTACTATTCAGTCCGTTGGATTCAGCCTTTTCCCTTGCTGTCTCAGTATAGCCTGTATTGGAGAAAAGTCTTTTTTTTTTGCAATTACTTACAGTAATAAGCACTAGTCGTTGCCAAACCGTAATTTTTTGACTGACTTAAAATAATAAATAATCAGGCAAAATACAGT
>JBLHWB010000052.1:0-10784 GCA_047628915.1 Porticoccus sp.
TTGTAGTCGGCGAAGATTGTATAAAATGTAAGCACACTGACTGTGTGGAAGTTTGTCCTGTAGATTGTTTTTACGAAGGTCCAAACTTTTTGGTTATTCACCCTGATGAGTGTATTGACTGCGCCTTGTGTGAACCTGAATGCCCAGTAGATGCTATTTTCTCGGAAGATGAATTACCGGAAGACCAGCAAGTGTTTATGGAATTAAATGCTGAGCTTGCTGAAGTATGGCCAAACATCACTGAGCAGAAAGAATCACCTAGCGACGCTGAAGAGTGGGAAGGCGTTCCTGATAAGCTACAATATCTAGAAAGATAATTTAGTAATTCTAGACAAAAATAAAGCCGGTAAATACCGGCTTTATTTTTGTCTGTGGTTTAGGGTTTCCTATCTCTAGCCTAAGACCATATTACTGTCTAAGCCCTGATTTTCCATAATTTCACGCAAGTGGGCTAAACCCTCTACCTGAATCTGACGCACCCGCTCTCGGGTTAAGCCAACTTCTAAGCCAACGTTTTCTAGGGTGTCGGCATCATATCCACGCAGCCCAAACCGTCTTGCTAGCACTTCACGCTGGCGCTCGGTTAATTCGTCAAGCCAACGGTCTAAGCCAGCCTTAATATCATCGCTTTGCAAAATATCGGATGGGTCATTAACCTTAGTATCGGCAACGGTATCAACCATCGACCTGTCATGGTCGCCGTTAATCGTAACATCGAGGGAGCCAATTTTTTCATTCAACTTTAGTAATCGGCGAATATCATCTGCTGGTTTATCCAGCGCTTTCGATATTTCATCAGGCGTCGCATCATGATCTAACGACAGTGATAAATTTTTAGCGACACGTAATACACCGTTTAATTCTTTCACTACGTGAATAGGCAGACGAATAGCGCGAGTTTGATTCATTATCGCGCGTTCAATACTTTGTCGAATCCACCAGGTGGCATAAGTCGAAAAGCGAAAGCCTCTTTCAGGATCAAATTTTTCTACTGCCCGAATCAGCCCTAAGTTGCCCTCTTCAATTAAGTCGAGAAGGGCCAAACCACGATTTAAATAAGCGCGGGATATTTTAACCACTAAACGTAAATTACTTTCAATCATCCGTTGGCGGCCAGCTTCTTCGCCGCGCTGCACCATTCTTGAAAAATGGACTTCTTCTTCAGCTGACAGCAAGGGAGAAAAACCAATTTCATTAAGATACAAGCGGGTTACATCTAAATTTTTCTCGACACTGGCTTCAAAAACCTCAGCGTCTTGCAGCGCTGCAACAGGCTCGGCAACAGAATCGTCAATGTCAGAAAAATCAAGGGCATCTGCCGCCATATCTATCGACCCAGTTTTCACATCTTCTGAATTTTGCTGATTTTCTTTGCTAGCTATCAACCTAATAAAATCCCTTAATACTTTAACGCCGGTAGATATTTTTTTGGATTCTGGGGCTTACCATCAAACCGTATTTCGAAATGTAACCGAGTATATTTAGATTCTTTTTTACCCATTTCGGCTATCTTGTCACCCGCTTTAACTTGGTCGCCTTCTGTTACAAAAACTTTACTATTAAAAGCATATGCACTTAGGAAATGATCATCATGTTTAACGATGATCAGCAAGCCATAAGCTTTCAGTCCAGCGCCAGCATACACCACTTTACCGGATTTCGCTGCATAGATCGCCTGCCCATATTTACCTGCTATATCAATGCCTTTATGGATTTTACCCGAGGTTGTATAGCCAGCCTCAATTGTTCCGTTGGTAGGCCAGCGCCAACTTTCAGTATTTTTCTTTGGCACCCCTGGAGTGATGGCAGTCTTAGCAACGATAGGTTTTTTCGCCACACTTCGACGAGTGTTTGGAGATGATTTAGCTATATTTTTACTGCCAGAGGAGGTGGTTGTGGATGCGCGATATGACTTGCTCGGAATACGCAGTTTTTGGCCTATGTTAATCATATATGGCGCAGCTATTTTGTTGTAATTAGCCAACTGCTGATATGACACTCCATAGCGCCAAGCGATCGCATAGAGGGTATCGCCTCTTTTTATTTTATAGCTGCTACCGCTAGCAGTGCCCGCACCACTACTGCGGTCTATAATGCTAACTTTATTGGGTTGATGCGAACAGGCTGCCAAAAAGACAAGCATTGCTATCACTAAAACTTTCGCGATTAGTTTCAGCATAGCGCCTCAGTTAAGCTCTTATATGCCAGCAACAGTAAAAGCTACGATTTGCCATTGGCTACTTTCTCCATCACAAACAAAATCACCAAACCAAAAACCATGGCCAAAATACATTCAAACAACTGCGAATCAATACCGGTAATTATTTCATAATTTAGCGGTGATATATTTTCTTTCACTAAAGGTTTTTGTAAGCCCTGACTACTGGTATACCACTCCAACACTTGCTTCCAAGGCCACACTAAATATAAAGACCCCAATAAGAAACCGGTCAGTAAGGCCATAACCCGATTATGAAACCTTGCTAACAACCATGACAAAACTTTGGAAAAGCACAATAAGCCAATACCGGCGCCAGCCATTAAGCTGGCAAGCGGCACAATGTCGAAGTTTTTAACCGCTATGAGTATTGGCGTGTAGGCACCTAATAATACTAAGATAAAACCACCCGATATGCCCGGCAGTATTGTTGCACAAATGGCGATGGCGCCAGCGACAAATAAATACCACGGGGCGCCGTCAGACTCTACCGGTTTAATAAAAACAACGGCTACGGCAATCGTAACGCCGACCAACAGCAGCAACACGTTGGTCCAGTCCCAGGATTTTGTTTGCCGCATTAGAAAAATAGCGGAGGCGAAAATCAAGCCAAAGAAGAACGACCACACTAATAATGGATAAGACGCTAAAGCACTAATAATAATACTGGCAAGGGTGGCAATACTGGTGAGAATGCCAGCCAATAAAATTAACAAAAAGGTGCCATCAACATGCTGCCATGCCTTAGCTATTTCAACATTACGTAAATAACCGAGCAATTCTATATCAGCGCTACTGATTGCGTTAATCAAGCGGTCATAAATGCCAGTAATCAGTGCGATAGTTCCACCCGATACGCCGGGTACTACATCGGCAGCACCCATTGCCATGCCACGCAGAAAAATACCGACGGGAGCCATATTTTTATCGGTCATAAATTATCTTACCGTACCGCTTAAAAATGGCACGAAAAAAGCAGGTTCAATAATTTCACTTTTATATTCGTCGCCGATACGGGTCACTAGCACTAGGTCTTGACGAATATCGTCACCAACAGGCGTAATAAGACGCCCGCCGTCTGCTAATTGATCGACTAATTCTTGCGGAATTTCACGTGGTGCAGCAGCTGACAGTATCGAATCGAACGGCCCTTGGGCAGCCCAACCTAGGCCGCCGTCGGCATGCTTAAATTGCACATTATATAGTTTTAGCAGGCGCATACGCTTACGCGCTTTGTCTTGCAGCGGCCTAATACGCTCGACTGAATATACCTTGTCGGCAAGTTGACCCAAAATAGCCGACTGATAACCGCTGCCAGTGCCAACTTCAAGCACCCTGCCCAGACGCTCACTGCCGTTAAGTAATAGCTCAGTCATGCGAGCAACAATATAGGGCTGTGAGATAGTTTGATTATGGCCGATTGGTAGCGCGACATCTTCATAGGCGCGGTGGGACAGCGCTTCGTCCAAGAATAGGTGCCGAGGGGTTGAGCGCATCACGTCTAACACCGCATGACTTTTAACGCCTTGATCTATCAAGCGCTCGATAAGACGATCGCGGGTGCGCCTAGACGTCATCCCAATGCCTTCAATAGCAATATTATTCACTTTTTCTCTCATTATTATTCTTATGCAAATCAAACACTTCCGCTAATAAAGACGTAGCATAGCACCCTTTGGTTAACTCAAACTCAACTTTAACCGCAGTATTGTCTAACCATTTCCAACTTAAATTTTTTGCTATAGCGCGAGTGGCTCTTCGTTCTTGTTTTAAGCCTTGGCGTACTAAAAAATCCCCCCAATTTTGATACTCACCGGCAATGCCCTGCTCTATTTCGGCAATCGAACCCGAGGTAGGCAAATCGCCTTTACCCCACAGCGGCGCTGTAGGGTGTATATCAAAACTTTCACAGCGCTGGTCTATCTCACCATCACATTGTTCAACACTAAAGACACTACTGCTGCCATTAAGCATTGCCATATCGCCGGCCACAAGTTTATTCCAGGTGTTATTAGTTTGGCGCGCCGCTAACACTTTGTTAAATAGATGTGAGCGCGCCGCGGACAAATACAAATCATAATTTTTGGGTTTGCCTTTGCCGCTTTCAGCCCAACGATTGAATTCTCCTAAATTGTTACCACTAAAACCAAAGCGCTGCTCACCAAAAAAATTGGGGAAGCCGTTTTGCTTAATCTGCTCCAGCCTTTGATCAACTAAGGCGCTGTCACCGACAATATTATTAATCGTAATAGAGAAATGATTCGTTTTGTGAGTGCCGCGCCGCAGCTTACGATTGTGACGCACTACCTTTTCTATCGATACCCCGTCGACAGCAAAGTTTTGCCAATCAATATTTTGTTTACCCGGTACATGCAGGCTAAACCACTGTGTGGTCAGTGCCTGTTTATCTTTCATCCCGCTATAGGAAATATCGCGTTCTCTAATATTTGAATAACGAGCAAGTTCAGTCAACACAAAGCGCGTATTTCTACCGATTTTACTTACCCATAAATAAATATGCTCGCCTTCACCGATAGGCTCCCAGCCCAACTGCTCAGTAACAATAAAGTCACTTGGTTGTTGCTTTAGTGTTCCACTAGCAACGGTTTGAGTATTTGATAGCGCCAGTTCAGCCATTTACTTGCCTTAACATCACCACGCTATGACAACTAATGCCTTCTTTGCGGCCTTCAAAACCTAAGGCTTCCGTCGTTGTCGCTTTTACGTTAATTGCCGTTATATCAGTTTCTAAGTCTTGCGCAATAAGACTGCGCATTGCATCAATATGAGGGGCCATTTTAGGTGTTTGGGCAATAATGGTCAGGTCAGTATTTGCCAGTTCATAACCTTGTTGTTGCACTAATTTATAGCAATGTTTAAGCAAATCACGACTATCGGCATTAGCAAATGCTTGGTCTGTATCAGGAAAGTGTTTGCCTATATCACCCAAGGCGCAAGCGCCTAACAAAGCATCGCACAAGGCATGCAGTAATACGTCGCCGTCGGAGTGAGCAATTAAACCATGGCTATGCGGTATTTTAACGCCGCCCAGAGTGATCTCATTGCCATTGCCAAACCGATGCACATCAATACCATGACCAATTCTATACATCTGGACGCTCCACATCATTTGCCAAATAGTAATCGGCTAAAGCTAAGTCTTGTTGACGGGTGATTTTTATATTGCTGTCGCGGCCAGTTAATAACAGTGGCTTAAGACCAAACTGCTCAACTGCCGATGACTCATCGGTAATCTCACTATTGCTCTGAATAGCAACAGCCATTGCGTTAGTTAACCGTTGATAGCGAAAAACCTGCGGTGTTTGCGCTCGCCATAAATTGGCTCTAGGTTCCGTTTTTACAATCTCGTTGTTGGCGACGGTTTTAATCGTATCAGTAACAGCCACAGCCGGTATTCCGCCAACAGCGTGATCGCCCAACTCGGCGCTTAGTGCTGTTAGAAAGTTATTACCAATACAGGGCCGTGCACCATCATGTATCCAAACCCAATCATCTTCGCTAGCAATATCTATTAGCGCATTTAAGCCATTGGCTACCGAGTCACTGCGCTCTTTACCGCCTATGACAATCGTCACCGTCAACGGAAGTGTTAGGTGGTTAATATAATCATCGTCTTTAGCCACCACTAAAATAATTCCGGCAAAAATATCCACATCGCTAAACGCGGCGATCGAGTGCTCTAGCACCATCTTAGCTTGCAGCATTTGGTATTGTTTGGGTATTTCAGTACCGAAGCGACTGCCACTACCGGCGGCAACAATAACAGCCCAATTTTTAGCCGCTGCGGTTTGTAAGATTTTCTCGCTCATCTTCAAACCTTATTTGTCAGGGGGAATATATAAGAAGAAGGTTTCATCATCTTTAATCATCCCCATATCTGAGCGGGCTTTTTCTTCGATGCCTTCGGTGCCTTCGCGCAGTTCTCTTACTTCGTGCAGTAACTCTAAGTTACGGCTGCGGAGCCTATTGTTTTCTTGTTCCTGCAAAGTGATTTTTTCAGTCAACGCGTCAACTTCTGCCAAACTACCCTCACCAACCCACAAGCGAACCTGTAGACTAATGAGAATAAATACTAGCAAAGCCCAAACCAATTTCACTGCTAGACCCTATACAAACCTGAATGGCTGCGCGTAATTATGCGTTAAATTCTGCTCTACCACGATATGGCGCCGCATCTTTTAGCTGTGCTTCAATACGTAGTAAGCGATTATATTTAGCAACCCGATCAGAGCGACACAAAGAACCCGTTTTAATCTGGCCAGCACAAGTAGCAACGGCTAGGTCAGCAATCGTGGTGTCTTCTGTCTCACCACTACGATGGGAAATAACCACGGTAAAACCAGCTTTTTGCGCCATTGTTATAGCATCTAAGGTCTCACTTAAGGTGCCAATCTGATTAAATTTAATCAGAATAGAATTGCCAACACCTTCATCAATACCGCGCTTTAGAATTTTAGTATTGGTAACAAATAAATCATCACCGACAAGCTGTATTTTATGACCAATTTTTTTGGTTAATATTGCCCAGCTATCCCAGTCGCTTTCATCCATGCCGTCTTCAATGGAAATGATTGGGTATTTTTCAGCCAGTTCAGCCAGGTAATCTGCAAAGCCTTCGCCATCAAAAGACTTATCTTCACCGGCTAAAACATATTTACCGTCTTTATAAAACTCAGAGGATGCACAATCTAGCGCCAAAGTTACATCATCACCTAAGGAGTACCCGGCCTTGGTAACTGCTTCACTGATAATGCCAAGTGCAGCTTCGTTTGATGGCAAGTTAGGGGCAAAACCACCTTCGTCACCAACGGCAGTATTTAAACCGCGGCTTTGTAACTCTTTTTTCAAGGCATGAAATATTTCAGCGCCACAACGCAAGGCTTCGGTAAAGTTTTTGGCACCAACTGGTTGCACCATAAATTCTTGAATATCAACGTTGTTGTCAGCGTGTTCGCCGCCATTAATAATATTCATCATTGGCACCGGCATGCTGTATTTGCCCGGAGTACCGTTAACGTCTGCTATATGCTCATAAAGCTCAACGCCTTTATCATTGGCGGCAGCTTTAGCCACAGCCAAAGAGACTGCTAAAATCGCATTAGCGCCCATAGATCCCTTATTTTCAGTACCATCAACGGCAATCATTGCAGCATCCACTGCGCGCTGATCATGGCTATTCAACCCTTTAACCGTATCCGCCAAAGTTGTATTGATATTATTAACCGCGGTTAAAACACCTTTACCTAAATAACGTGCTTTATCACCATCGCGTAATTCTAACGCCTCGCGCGAGCCGGTAGATGCACCTGATGGTGCACAGGCCAAGCCCTTAGCACCTGAAGCCAACACAACTTCGGCTTCTACTGTTGGGTTACCTCTTGAATCCATAATTTCTAAAGCGGTGACGGCAACAATTTCTGACATTTCAAAACTCCTAAAACAGCCTAGTGGCCTAACTGATATTAAGTGGCTCAAAGCCTTTAACGAGATCGTCAACGGCTTTCATTTGGGTTAAAAATGGTTCTAATTTATCTAGCGGCAAGGCACAGGGTCCGTCGCATTTAGCATTATCAGGATCAGGGTGCGCCTCTAAAAATAGGCCGGCAATGCCTTGGCTCATTCCGGCTAGGCCCAGTTGCGTCACTTGCTGGCGTCTGCCACCAGCAGAATCGCTTCTGCCGCCTGGGGTTTGCAAGGCATGGGTTACATCAAAAATTACTGGCCGGTTAAGCTCTTTCATTAAACCAAAACCCAGCATGTCGACCACTAAGTTGTTATAACCAAAACATGAGCCACGTTCACATAAAATAATTTTTGAATTACCGGCTTCTTCACATTTATTAATAATGTGCTGCATTTCATGGGGCGCTAAAAACTGTGCTTTTTTAATATTGATAATCGCGCCGGTTTTAGCCATTGCTTCGACTAAATCTGTTTGGCGCGAAAGAAATGCGGGCAGTTGAATAATATCAGCAACCTGCGCCACTGCGGCGGCTTGATAGGGTTCATGTACATCAGTGATTATCGGCACATTAAACTTGGCTTTTATGTCGGCAAATATTTGTAAGCCTTTTTCCATGCCGGGGCCACGAAATGAATGTAGCGACGAACGATTGGCCTTATCAAAAGAGGCTTTAAACACATAAGGGATATTTAACTTCGCGCAAACATTGACGTATTGCTCGGCAATTTCCATCGCCAAGTCAGCGGACTCCAAAACGTTCATTCCACCAAACAGCACAAATGGTAGTTCATTACCTATTTGAATATCGTTTAAGCTAAGCTCTTGTTGCGACATAACCAACCTCACTTGCCTTTATGACGATTTGCTGCCTGAATAAAACCAGTAAACAACGGATGGCCTTCACGTGGCGTTGAGTTAAATTCTGGGTGAAACTGACAGGCCACAAACCAAGGGTGATCTGGGACTTCGACAACTTCGACTAGCGTTTTATCAGCAGACCAACCGCCAACACGCAAACCTGCATCACGCAATTGATCAAGGTAATTATTATTCACTTCATAACGGTGACGATGGCGCTCATTGATTTCGCTAGCACCGTACAAGCTGGCAGTGGTTGAACCTTCTTCTAGGTGACATATTTGTGCACCTAAACGCATAGTTCCGCCAAGGTCTGACTCTTTATTACGCTTTTCAATATTACCGCTTTCATCAATCCACTCGGTAATTAAACCAACCACAGGCTGCGAGGTATTTTGTTCAAACTCAGTACTATTTGCTTCGCTTAAACCTGCAACATGACGAGCATATTCAATTACTGCAACTTGCATACCTAAACAAATACCCAAGTAAGGGATTTTGTTTTCGCGGGCATACTTAACCGCTTTAATTTTACCTTCTACGCCGCGGTTACCAAAACCGCCTGGTACCAATATGCCGTGAGCATCGGCCAAGCAACCTACGCCTTCGGTTTCTATGGTTTGCGAATCGATATAGCTTATTTTGACTTTAGTGCGGGTGCCAATACCTGCATGGTGCAGCGCTTCATTAAGTGATTTATAAGCATCAATCAATTCCATATATTTGCCAACCATGGCTATACGTACTTCGCGCTCTGGATTTTGCTCGCCATGAATCACGGCGTCCCATTCGGACAGATCTGCTGGCGGGCAATCTAATTCAAACCGCTCTAATACATAGTCGTCCAAGCCGCGCGCTTGCAACATCGATGGAATACGATAAATACTGTCCGCATCTTGTAATGGAATTACCGCTCGTTTTTCAACGTTAGTGAAAGAGGCGATTTTACTTAGCGAGCTTTCGTCAATTTCGTGATCACTGCGACATAGCAATACATCTGGTTGTAAACCAATTGAGCGCAGCTCTTTAACAGAATGCTGAGTAGGTTTAGTTTTGGTCTCACCAGCGGTAGCAATATAGGGCACTAAGGTTAGGTGCATTAACATCGAACGCTTATTACCTAGCTCTACCCGTAATTGCCTGGTTGCCTCAAAAAATGGCAGACCTTCGATATCACCCACGGTGCCGCCAATTTCAATGATCGCAATATCGGCATCGCCAGCACCAACCATAACGCGGCGCTTAATCTCATCGGTAATATGGGGAATGACTTGAACTGTTCCGCCTTCATAATCGCCACGACGCTCTTTGCGTAATACCGTTTCGTAGACGCGACCGGTAGTGAAATTATTGCGCTTACCCATTTTACGGCGCAGGAAGCGCTCATAGTGACCTAAGTCTAAATCAGTTTCGGCGCCATCTTCAGTTACGTAAACTTCGCCATGTTGAAACGGGCTCATAGTGCCAGGATCCACATTGATATAGGGATCAAGTTTTAGCATTGTTACGTTGAGACCCCGCGCCTCAAGAATAGCCGCTAGTGAAGCAGAGGATAATCCTTTACCTAAGGATGATACAACGCCACCAGTGACGAAAATAAATCGAGTCGTCATGTTATATTTTTTGCCCGCAAGTCAGGATGAAGCGGGAAATTTGAATAAATAAAGCCGCTGTAGATGGTGGATCAGAATAGCAGAAAGCCATGTTCGGCACAACGCAAAGCAGGCGTGATAAGGCTGATTAATGGTGCCAAATCAACTCTAGAGCAGACTCTCCCTTGGGACTAAGAAAATCTTCACAAACCCAATAGTCGCCTACGGCGGCCAACTGATCATCTAGATAAACCAAGGGTACTCTATCGCGCAGCCACGGCTTAACACCGTATTCTTGTAGCAGTTTTTTAAGCGTTTGCGAGTACTTTCTACCAGCCGGCTTGCAACGCTCGCCGCCTTGGCGATATTTAACCTCGGCGCGATCAAAGTAACGTAAACCCCGACCACTAGTCGATACAGCTTCCAGAGAACCAAGGCCGTCCAGCTCCAATAGCGACTGACCATCCCATTGATATACCGAGCTAGAGTCAACCCTTGGTAAGATCGGCATTATCAACAAGCGCCCAGCAGCAATCCGAAACTCTGCAGCGCCATACTGAATAAGCGGATGCGCTTGAGAATCTGCCGACAAGGCATTATTCACTTGTTCGAGCACGGCTAGTGAGGGCGG
>JBLHWB010000053.1:0-10690 GCA_047628915.1 Porticoccus sp.
CGGCAACAATGTTTACTTGGCCAATCATTGCCCACAACACGGCTATGGTAAAAAACGCCATTAACGACCAACCCAATATGCGACCGGCGGGTGACGGCGGCCGCTCTTGAATCTCTAAGGCTGCTGGTAAAAAATCTAAGGTTTGCAACTCTTTTGTGCCATCGCCAATAGCTGCGCGGTTGTTCCAAGCATCAATAATAAGTGTTGCATATTTTTTGAGTGTATTAATCATCAGCTGCTGTTATCCAATTGGCCATTACTTTCTGATGACTTGGTGCTCAACTCAGTATTCGGTCCTTTATCTGTTTCTACTTTGCGAATACTTGGAGTGTGGTTTTGATAACTATGTAACTTAGCGTAATAGCCGTTAATATCGATAAGCTTATCATGGCTGCCGCTTTCAATAATTTTGCCTTTGTCGACGACAATAATACGATCACACTGGCGAACTGTACTTAAGCGGTGAGCAATGATGAATACGGTACGGTTGTTACTGATGGCCGCCATGTTTTCTTGAATGATGCGTTCCGATTCGTAATCGAGCGCACTGGTGGCTTCATCAAATATCAGTAATTTTGGATTGGTGATTAAAGCTCTGGCGATAGCCAAACGCTGACGCTGACCGCCAGACAAATTGCTACCTTGCTCTCCCACCATATTGTCGTAGGCTTCTGGTAGCTCAAGAATAAATTCGTGAGCACCGGCTAATTTAGCCGCTGCTACAATACGCTCCATGGGTAGGCCGGGGTTTGTTAAGGCAATGTTTTCACGCACGGTGCGGTTAAACAAAAAGTTGTCTTGCAGCACTACGCCAATGTTTTGTCTTAGCCAGCTAGTGTCCACCACGCTTAAGTCGGTGCCATCGACCAACACTCGGCCTGCTTCAGGGACGTAAAAGCGTTGCACCAATTTAGTTAAGGTACTTTTACCTGAACCAGACCGACCAACAATACCGATGACTTCACCGGGTTTTACATCTAGCGATATGTCATCAAGTATTAGCGGGCCGTCGGCGCGGTATCTAAATTTGGTGTTTTCAAACCGTACCGCACCTTTAAAGTCGGGCAAGGTGCTGCGGCTAGGGTTAAAACCTGGTTCACGCGGGGTATTTAAAATATCGCCAAGGCGTTTTACTGATATGCCCGCTTGTTGAAAGTCTTGCCACAGCTGCACAATTTTTAGTATTGGCCCGCTAACGCGGCCAGCCAGCATATTAAAGGCGACTAATTGCCCTACCGTTAAGTTGCCAGCCATTACCGCGTATGCGCCTAAAAAGATAATCATCAAGGTGGTTATTTTATTAATAAACCCTGCTATTTGATTTGAAATATTGCCGATATGTTGAGTACGAAAGGACGCGTTCACATATTTAGCTAATTGGTCTTCCCAGCGCCGCTGCATTTGCGGTTCTACCGCGCTGGCTTTAATCGTTTCAACGCCGTTGATTGATTCAACCAAAAAGGATTGGTTTTCTGCGCCATGTTTAAACTTCTCATCTAGACGAGAGCGCAGTATTGGCGTAATAAAAATGGACAGCGCTACATAGAATGGAATAGCGCATAAAACCACTATGGTTAATGTTGGCGAGTACCACCACATAACCGCAAAAAACACGAAGGTAAACAACAGGTCTATGCAGAGCGTTAAGGCTGAGCCAGTTATAAAGTTACGGATAGTATCTAGCTCGCGCACACGGGCAACGCTTTGGCCAACTTGCCTTGCTTCAAAATACCCCAGCGGCAGCGCCATCAAATGGTTAAACAATTTACTGCCTAGCTCAACATCTACCCTATTGGTGGTGTGGCTAAATACATAAGTGCGAATACCTCCTAATAAGGCATCAAAGACGGCTACCACAAAAAAACCGAACGCCAGTACATATAAAGTGGTTAAACCGCTATGCACTAATACCTTGTCCATCACTACCTGAAAGAACAGTGGCGTAACCAGTGCAAATAGCTGTAAAAAGAAAGAGGCTAATATGACATCGCCAAATAACTTGCGATATTTAACTAACGACGGAATAAACCAAGAGATATCGAACTCGCGCACTGCTTCAAGCAAGCCAGTACGGCGAGTGATTAGAATCAGCTCGCTATTCCATACCTCGCTTAGTTGTTCATGGGTTAGCTCTTTAGGGGCAGACTCGCCTGGCAACAGCACCAAGGCTTTAGCAGGGACTGGCTCGTCACTATTTGCTGGTTGATTACCCGCCACCCGAGCAATAATAAAATATTGCCCATCATGAGTTTTGGCTATTGCCGGTAATGCGCCATTAGCTAGCTGGTCAAAGGAGGAATCGACCAGCCGCGCTTTAAAACCCATAGCCTTAGCGCTACGAAGTATCTCGGTATCGCTAAAAACATCGACAGGTTTAGCGTATTGATGGCGTAATTGCTCGACATCAGCGGCAACCTGATGAAACTGAGCGATAGTGACAAGCGCTTGAGCACCCGTATCGGGAAGTTGCTGCGAGCCTTCCATGGTATAAACCTAACCCTTTAGGGGTATTGCTGGACCTTAGATCAATAATAGTTTGTTTTTTTTGACAAGTAAATTTAATCTAAAAACTATTTTTTTATAGCATTACGATACTAAAAAGCACGGATACTGGCATCTGCAAACAAAAAAAGTGACGTCTAAATTAATGGGGTTAAATGGATGGGGTCAGAGTAAAATTTTTACCCCATCTAGAAAAACGACCTCTTACTTAAGCTCTACGAAAAAAGGGGACCCATTTATTTTCTGCCTTTCATTATCGCCACACCTTTACTCTGCCCCACTTATTCTTAACAACATAACTTAAAGCGTAATTGGTACTTTATTTTTACTGTTCACCCACCTAACCCATTTTCTCTCTAAATCATCCAAGCCGCCAGGGGTTAAAGGGGTCGTAACGGTTATTTTTTGATCAACCATCGGTCTTCCTAGGCCTACCGCCACGCCCATTCCCTATCTTTCGCCCTAATACTTTCGCTACCTGCTTCTTAAAGCGCTCATCACCCAAAGGAAAATTCTTATTCACGGCAGCGCGTATTTGATGAATATCAACATCTGAAATCATTACCTTAAAAAGCTCACGGTAACGATACTGCAGCTGCTGTAAATCCTTATCAATAGACAAATAAATTTCATGCGGTGTAATCAGTAGATCACTCATTCCCCATGCATTAGCGTTATAACTCGACCATCGATAATCCTGTGGCTGTATTACCATATTCGCAGCCACAGGATTAAGTTCTATGTAGCGATAACATATTAACAAATAATTTTCGGCATCAATCAAACTACTTTTATGCCTACCTTCCCACAACGTACCAGTTCTTTTATAGGTTTTGTTTATATACTGTACATACTGCCGACCAACATGCTGCAGAACACGTGAAATACTGTCTTCCGCTAGCGGCGTTAATAACAAATGAACATGATTTGTCATCAGACAATAAGCATGTAATTCTGCTCCGTATCGTTTTGTACCTTGTAATAACAAGGTTTTATAGTATTGATAATCATCATCACAGAAAAAACACGCGTTTCTATTATTACCACGCTGAACCACATGGGCAGGCACCCCAGGAACATACATCCTTGTTTTTCTTGGCATCGCAAAATCCTTTTGCTCGCTGTTAATTTACAAAAAGTATAACTCAGTCACTGTACAAAAAATATTCGTTACGACCCCTTTAATGTTATTTCGGAGCCCTTAATGTTTTGGCGGCTACCATGCACATTACCGCACACACAATAACGATCCCTACCACAAACATGAAAAACGCCAGATCATTTATCCAGTTTGAATCGGGCGTAACCGCTAATCCTCTCGCTTCCGGAAATAAGGGATCTAAAAGTGAAGCGAGAACTATCGTCCACGCCACAATAACCATACCTACGGCCAACCTGTAGAATTTTGTAACAAATGATTCCATGGCGGGCATAACTGCCGCGAATATCCAAAGCATGAAGCCGTTCATGATGCCTTCAGTGTGGGCCATTCTCCATCCGTCGTAAGTTCCAGGCAGTTGGTAGTCAATAACGCCTGGAAATGGAAACAGTCTAATTTCGCCTATTAGGAAAAATAGAAAAAAGAACCCTACAGCAAAAGCAAACAACAACACCAAAGCGCCATGTCCGAGCAACAGGCGCTGACTTCTTTTTAATTCAGTTTCCATAGCTACAATTACTCCTAGTTATTATATTTATAGTGTGAAATTTGAGTTCAAGTTTTTCGTATCCAGTGCGGCCAAATTTTCGCCGTCACGGCTATAGGTCTTTATCCAGTCGAGGCACCATTTTGGATCCTTGACTCCGGAAGGGTGATGCCAGGGAAGGCAGGTTGATATCATTGGCGGTATAATGTTGGCGAAAAAACGTAACAATATTTTCTGAAGTCTCCAGCGAGAACGTAAACTGCTCCAGAGACCGTCCCTCTTTAGCAATACACGATAGGCTCTGCGGCTTATCTTCATCAAATGTCGCATAGCAAAAATAGTACCGTAGATACGATAGAGATAATTGCCATACACCGCTTGATAAGCATCGAACGCTACATTCTTATGTTCTATTTCTTCCACGAAGTGCCATAAAATCAGTGATGCAACTCGGGGGTCGGAATTGGCAAATAAAAATTCTCGATCTTTTACCAGCCAGTGGCCTAGCGCGAGCGCTATTGATTCGAAGCCGCAAGCATAAGCCAAGTTAAACTTGAGTGAACGGTTCGTTTCAAAATCCAAATAATCGGCCTTGAATTCCGCTTCGATTTCGCGCAGTTCTGGGTAGCCACCTTCAATAATAACTTCGTTAAATTTACGGTGCTGTTGGAAATGCTGAGCTTCTTGTCCGATATACAAACTCACTTCTTTTTGTAATTGAGCCGAGCTGATTTCATTATTGGCTGTTCTCATGGTTTTAATGAGATAAGGTTCGAGAAAAGGCATGGCTAAAGATGCGCCATTAACAATTTGGCTCCATTCAAGCTGGTTGGGATTCCAGTGTGGATTAATATCGTCGGGAAACTCAAAAGGCATTTTACGCACTACAATTTCTGCATAAGATTCACCGCTAGGGAGAGTATGTTGATTAGTCATTGAAGTGCTCCGCTTTCTTGGCATATGAAATTAAAGGGGCTAATAGTTTGCGTTTCAGTTGGTAGAATATTAGCGTTTTCATTTGCGATGATAAGGTTATAAGATGACATTACACGGTTATTTAGTGTCATTCTATTTTGATGAGGTGAAGTATTTGAATACAAAAACAGGAGATTTTTTGGTTCCCTGCTCCTATGCACGCATCATGGCGCGCGAATTAAATCTTCAAGAACGAGATCTGCACAAGCTGTTAATTGGCACCGACCTCTCGCCAAGTGTTTTGCTTACGGGAGAGGGAAATTACATAACCGTAAAGCAAGCGATGCGTGTCATAGAGAATGCGCAGCGCATCCTCGGGACCCCAGGTTTCGGCTTGCGCTTAGGGCGGCAGCTTCGGCCTTCGTCACATGGCCCGCTTGGTTACTTAGTGCTGAGTAGCCCTGACATAATGTCGGCTTTTGAATCGTTCGCCGATTTTGTGCCGGTAAGGTTTCCTTTTTGCAGAGTTGAAATCTCTAGTGATGAGAAATGGGTGAGTTGTGCCCTGTCTTTAAAGGTAGTAGTTAACCCTATCGTGAAGCGCATCCTTCAAGAGTCCTTTACCCTAATGATGCTATCACTCGTAGAGTCGATATTGGGTAAGAAGCTGGAGGAGACGGTTGTCAACCTCTCGCATGAAAAACCAGAGTATTACTCGCTGTATCAAGACTATTTTCATTCTTCGGTTAATTTTTCTCAAGAGTCTAGTGCTATTTTAATACCTGCTGAGATGTGCAGAATTCCCAGCACTTCGGGTAATCCAGCTGCGTATGTCTTAGCGCAAAACCTATGTCAGGAATTGTTGGCGCAAATGCCGGCATGTGAGTTATCGGCAGCCGATCAGGTTAAGCGACACTTGCTCTCCGCGCCAATAGGAAGTCTTACAGCAACAGATGTCGCCAGTGCTATGTTTATTACCAAGCGTACACTCCAACGGCGGCTTGAGAGAGATGGCACAAGTTATAGAGAAACCACTGAGGAGCTGCACTCCGAGCTTGCCGGAAGGCATTTGCGAGAGTCTGATCAAGTGGTGGAGTCCATTGCAGTATTGCTAGGCTATTTTGACACTTCGGCCTTTCGAAAAGCGTTTCGCCGTTGGTATGGCCAAAGCCCCGAAGAGTATCGACGTAATTTATAACGATGTTGCTGAAAGCTAGCCTATAATTAAATTGATTGGAAAGTTGGAGCAATTTTTATGTCTCCAAAAAATAAATCATTGATCTAGTCATCCATTGTGTTTTTATTTGTCAGTACCAGCAACGGCGGCGCGAACGAACTGGGTCGTAACGAATATTTTTTGATCAATTATGCTGTTTAGCCCCCCCTTTTTTTTCACCATTACTTAATTTCCTACCTAACACTACTTCAATGTGCTGTTTAGGTTTTATTATCTGCTGAATAATCTGCCATTGCCATATTCTAGTTTGTTAGCCAATATTCCAAATTAATTGGACCAAAAGAACCCAGTCAACTGCACTTGCTCCTGCGCTAACTGAGGTTTTACCAACAGCTACAAGCTCTACTGATTACAGCTGAAAAACATAATTCCATGAGCAGCCACTACCAAACCAGTGACTCTTAAGCGTAAAGTAAGATAATAGTCTGGTCGCTTTAAATGCCTCATAACAAATGCCTCTAACAAATAAAGCACTACAAACCCCGCAGTAATTATGATTAAGGTGATAGCTGAGTCAGCTAATAAAAATGCAAACCAAGCCGCAAGTACGATGGCATTAGTAGCAATTGCTATGCGCTTAACCTTAATGCTCTGGTCTATCATTTGGCCCCATAACGTTCCTGCCATAAAACTTAAAATCAGCAAGCCGTAAGTCACAAACCACTGAATACCCTCGACGCCTAAAAATGTATTGTTTGAAAGGCGGGCATAAATGGCTAAAAAAAATGGCAAGGCGCCAAGGTAGGTTAGTAATGTAATCCATTTAAAATGATTCATAATCCCTCAAGCCCCTGCCCGGCTATGCTGCCCTATATTATTTGGTTTGGTAGGGCCTAAAGCTCTAATCAGCTTAGCCGCTGAACTGTCTAATAAATATTAGACAGCTGTGAAAGTAACATCACTATCCTTAAAACTACAGC
This sequence comes from Porticoccus sp., assembly GCA_047628915.1. Lineage (GTDB taxonomy): Bacteria > Pseudomonadota > Gammaproteobacteria > Pseudomonadales > CAWVSB01 > CAWVSB01. Next base: position 7,221 of record JBLHWB010000053.1, read on the forward strand.
ACATCTACTTGTCACTTTTTTGATCAAGGACAAAGTTATAAAACCGTATTTGTTTTAGCCTTACATAGTGAAATCTTAGTTTACTCGTTAAGGAGCGCACTATGAAATGTTTATCACTGCTGTTAATAAGCCTGTCGTTAATTACCCTATCTGGTTGTGACTATTCATCGGAAAGTCGCGGTTTTAGTTTACCAGAGGGTGATCTAAAAGCGGGCGAAGTGCTATTTACAAGCCTAGAATGCAATAGCTGCCATAGCCTGCCTAACATTGGCCAGCTGCCAGATGTGAGTGGCCATGAGATTAGTGTCCAGCTAGGTGGTGAGGTTAGCCGCATTAAAACCTATGGTGAGTTAGTTACTGCAATTATTAATCCATCACACCGTATTGCCCAACCCGGCGTGCCGCAACATGTTCTGGCAGACGGCCAATCAGCTATGCGTAACTACAACGACGTTATGACGGTTAGTCAGTTAACTGACTTAGTTAGTTTTTTACAAACACAATATGAACTACGTCCCTATGAACCCACTAGTTATAGACTGCATGGCTATAATCATTGATTAAACATTAATGCCCCAAGTTAGCCGTGTGTATAACACGTCTAGTTTTTATCGATATTAAGGAGAAAAAATATGAATCAGAACATTGATGATAAAGCGAAATCTGCCAAGCATAAAGCTGAACAACTTTGGCAAACCCTTAAGCAAGAGCGCGATGAAATTCGCGTGAAAATGCATCTCGCTCAAAGTGAAGTGAAAGACCAGTGGAAAGAGCTAGAGAGCCAATGGGAGCATTTAAGTCAAAAAATGCACAATGAAAAAGTTAAGTTAGAGGCCGCTAGCGGCGCCGCCAAAGAATCGAATGAAGAGATTGGTGAATCACTGCACCAATTAATGGATGACATTAAAACAGGCTACCATAATGTTCGTGAAAAACTGCGCTAAGAAAGTCTTATAGCACTGATATTCTCTACCTTATTAATTGTATAAGTGGGGGAACAAGGAGCGCAGGCATGGATACTGCTTGGCTAGCAGAAAGAGTCACAGTAGTTTGGCTAAGCTAACACTGTCGGGACTCAGCCAAACTGTATTGAATAGGAAAATCATGCAGCCATCACTATGTTAATAATTAATTTGTTAATCGGTTTAGGTATTTTTCTGTTTGGCATGATGCAGCTAGAACGCAGCATCGAAACTCTAAGCGGCCGCTGGGTCAAAGTGTGGCTGGAACGAAGCACCAACAACTCGTTTAGCAGTATATTTGCCGGTACAACCATTACCGCGATAGTACAAAGTAGCTCGATGGTGAGCTTAGTTGTACTTGCCTTTGCCAGTGCCGGCATAATGCCACTGTTTAATGCGATCGGTGTTTTACTGGGTGCCAATCTCGGGACCACGTTTACCGGCTGGGTAGTAGCAACCTTAGGGTTCAAACTGAATTTAACCGCCGCCGCACTGCCTGCCATCGGCGTGGGCAGCCTAATACAAGTATTCGGTGACAAACAAGCTAAACTAAAAGCTGGTGGCGCTATGCTTTTTGGTTTGGGGCTACTGCTATTTGGCTTGAGCTTAATGAAGGATGCTGTTGGTAATCTTCCGCAGCAAATAGAGTTAGAAACCCTTAAAGATATTGGTCCATTCAGCTTCCTACTGATGGGTATCGTGTTAACGGCAATCATTCAATCTAGCTCCGCCAGCATGATGATTGCATTAACTGCACTGCATAGCGGTATTATCGATTTGCCCGCCGCAGCGGCCTTAGTTATAGGCGCAGACCTTGGCACTACTTCAACCACCATATTAGGCAGTTTGAACGGGTCGGCGATTAAACGTCAACTGGCACTGGCCCACCTGTTGTTTAATGTGTTTGTCGATATGCTGGCGTTTTTGCTATTACTACCAGCATTGCCATGGTTATTACAGTGGTTTGATATGAGCGATCCGCTGTACTCGCTAGTCTTGTTTCACAGTACCTTTAATCTTTTTGGTCTTTGCATATTTGTTCCAATATTACATCCCTATGCAAAATGGATTGGTCAACGCTTTGTCAGCGATAAGCCTTCTAGCGCCCTCATTGACGTACCGACTGAAGTGCCCGAAGTAGCGATCAAGGCTTGCCAGCAACATACCAACGCTTTGTTGTTTACAGCAGTTAACCTTAATCTACGCAATTTGAAGCTTAACATTCCACCACAAAGTCCGAGTGTCACCGGACAAGAGTTATTTAACGCTAATCATGAACACTCGCAAAGTTTCGAGCGCCGTTATGAAACGTTAAAGCAGCGTGAGGGCGAACTGCTGCACTACGCATCTCAGTTACAACAACAACCCCTAAATAACAATCAATCTAATACTATCAACACCTTGCTTAGCTGCACACGCTATGCGGTATATTCAGTAAAAACGCTAAAGGATATCCGTGCCAATTTAATGGAACTTAGACATGCATTGGAGCCGACACTGCAGGATTTCTCACTGGAATATCAAGCTGACTTGCGACCGTTTTACGAGCAGTTACTGACGCTGTTAACTCAGCCACATGATGAAAATTACTTAAAAGAGCAATTGTTATTATTAAACCGACAAAATGAGCAACTGAATCAACAATTAGACAGTAAAATACGCAACCATGGCGGACTGAACAACATTGAATCGGAGCAATTGTCTACTTTGCTAAATATTAACCGCGAGATATGGCATTCTGGATCCAACCTGATACAGGCATTGACATGTTGGTATGGCCTTTAACGACGTTTTTAAACGGCGTATTGCGTTTATCGAATAAAGAGCGATGACAACGTTAATCACAGTTGCCTAAATAATTTTGGTCATACCATTTTCAATTATTTCCCATGCTTCCTGCACATCTTCAACATACTGAATATGCTTAAGATCCTCTTCCGCTAGCATGCCCTCTTCTAGCAGCAAGTCAAAATTGATCAGGCGTTGCCAGTAGTCACGGCCAAACAATAAAATAGGCATAGGCTTAGTTTTATGTGTTTGCACTAGGGTTAGAATTTCAAACAATTCGTCAAGCGTGCCATAACCACCCGGAAATACAATTAGCGCCTTAGCACGTAATAGAAAGTGCAGTTTTCGCATGGCGAAATAGTGAAAGCGAAAACACAGCTCAGGCGTAATATAAGCATTAGGATGCTGTTCGTGGGGCAAGACAATATTCAAGCCTATCGACTTTCCGCCGGCCTCGCAGGCCCCACGATTAGCCGCTTCCATAATGCCAGGACCACCACCAGTAACTATGTGAAGCTGGGGCGTAGAGCCCTGTCCAGACTGTTTAGTGATCAACCCAGCCAACGCTCTTGCTTGGTCGTAATACTGGCAATAGCGCTGGCGAGCGTGTGCTAGCTTTAATTGGCGTTGCAGTGTTTTATCGTCTGGCAATTGCTCTAGTTTGCGCTTTAAATCATCACAAAGCAGTTGGGTGGCATCATGCTCGGTAATACGAGCACT
>JBLHWB010000054.1:0-10635 GCA_047628915.1 Porticoccus sp.
GAAAACAGCCTAATGGGATGATCTTCCAAGCCTGACGTGTCGCTCATTAAATAACGACTGGTAATCGGTTCATCGAAGGTGGCAGAAATTTCAATCCCGTCTAGCTATTGATTAATGTCCTTATCCAGTTCTAGCCTGCCCTGCTCATGCAATTGCATTAACGCAGTCCAACTCAACAGTTTAGTAATAGAAGCAATTCGAATTAGGGTCTGCTCTGGATCTACCAATAACTGCTTTTGTACATTGCTATAGCCGTAGCCTTTGGAGAATATCAGCTCGCCATCAACAACCACTGACAATACCGCCCCGGCGACATGCTGATCCTGCATGCTGGTATACATCACTCCATCAGAGAAACTTTCTAACTGAGCGAGGTCTCACGCTGGCCAAAGTGCTGAACACAAAGCCAGCGAGCGGTATAAAAAGCGGGATTTAAATACTTTCATCGCATCAGTGTGTATCATCCATACGGTGGCTGACACTGCACTGTAAAGTGCCTGCAAGGCTCATTGCCTGCCGACATCAATGTTACGGTAACCAAATGGTCAAGCTATTAATCTGAACATAATCAATACTGTTTGAACAAATCTACTGTTTTTTAAAAAAATTGACGTCGACCAAGATAATATTTTTATAAATATTTAAACAATTTATCTCTTTTTCAAGGCAATAACCGTTAGTATCTGCCTCGAAATTATCAATCATGAATCTCAAGGCAATCAATATGAAGCTATTCCAGTTTATTTTACTAACCACAATGCTATGTGGAAGTTTTAATCTCTCGGCAGTTGACAAAGGTACAGCGAAAGCGGTTTTGGTAACAGGGTCTAACTCTGGGCTCGGTTTAAAGATGACAGAGCAGCTTTCGCAAAATGGCTTTTACGTTTATGCCGGGGTATTGCATAAAGATGAAATGGCCGCCATGAACAAAATGGACAATGTTACAGCGGTTCAGTTTGATGTCCGTAATCAAACTGAAGTTGACGCAGCGGTAACCTTCGTTGAATTACAAGGCCGCGGCTTATATGGCCTGATTAACAATGCCGGCGTTAACGTTTTTGGCCCAGTGTTAGAAGTGCCTGTAGAGCTACTACATTACCAGATGGATGTTAACGTTTACGGCGTAGTGCGGGTGACTCAAGCATTTGCCCCGCTGATAATCGAGAGCAAAGGTCGCATAGTCACTACTGGCTCTGTCGCGGGTATTGTTACTCCTCCTGTATTTGGGGCCTATAGCATGAGTAAACATGCCATAGAGGCTTTCAACGACACGCTCGCTATAGAAATGTCGCGCTTTGATGTCAGCGTGCATATTATTGAGCCAAGTACCTATAAGTCGAATATCGGCGTTGCGGCGAAAAAACTAATGGATGACGCCAACTATTGGACTGAAGACACTGCCTATCCGCAAGAGCGCTCTTATCTGCTTGACGCTCTGACTAAAATGGACCAACAACCAGACCCAAAACCAGTAGGCACAGCCGCGTTAAATGCGATGCAAAGCACCGCGCCCAAAAGCCGTTATTTGGTTACTGAAACAGTGGCACAAGCCGACCGTGTTTTACGCCGCCAGCTTAGTAAAATGTTAGAACTAAACGATGGGCAGACCCATGAGTTTGATCGCGCGCGATTGGTTGAAATGCTGGATGAAGAAATTGCTAAGCGTTCGCCGGCAGATTAGTCAGGTATAGCTAGTAAGTTTTCTATGGATAACCCGGTGTTTGTTATCCATAGAAAATATTATTCTACTTCAATTTTTACTTGTCCTCTGTCAGCATTAATGGTCGCTTTTACCCTACCCGCTTCTTTTAAGATATAGGTCACTTCATTGTTAGCTGAAGATTTTTCTTCAACGTCAAAATATATATCATAATATTCCATCTGTTCTTTTAATTCGGCTGACGTTGGATAGCTGTCTCTCTCCATATAAGTCATCGAAATATATAAACGTAACGGAGAAAGTTTACTAATGGTCTGTGCTTTAAAAGCCTGACTCATATATCTACTCATCATCATTATTTGGTCTAAGCGCTGATTGATCTGAGTACTTTTATTTATATCCTGCTCATTATGCTTAAGCGTCTCTTCCAATCTCGTTTGAACTTTTGCTATTCGAGACGACAACGTATTGTCTTGCTTATAGGTCTGGGAGTTCTCACCAATCTTTGATAACACCATATCTGATTGATAAATTGGCAAGGTAAAATATAACTCGTCAAATACAGCGCTTTTTAGCTCTTCATCTAATGCAGGTCGTGACCACAAGCTTCGTAAAGTTGCATAGGCCTGCTCAAACTTCCCCTCTCTCTTTAACCGAGCGGCCAAGTCCAATTGTTGCTTAGACGCTAAGTCAAACTCCTTAGTAATTTCTTCCTGCTGACGCTCACTACTTACATCACTAAGCTTTAGTTTTAATAATTTTATATAAGCATCATCATTTTCTTCTAAAGCCATCAGAGCGGAAGATATATCACCCTGATTTTCCAATATCTTATTAAGCTTATCGTCTTCGTCTGTTGTTCTTACTATTTTCTTATTATTGATTTGCTGAAGAATATCCCTGCCTGCATTTCGTCCCAGCAATTCCATTGTGTTGTATATCTCATCGTAAAGCTTGCCGTGTAAGCTCAGGCTATGGTTACTAATATGGCTGGCACCGTTACTGCTATTCCACTGTGCAGACACTTTAATGATTTGGGCCTTTTCAACTAGGTCAATACTAATTTGAATGTCACCTGCAGAGCTGCGCCTAGAATCATCAGCAGCAACAAGCTCAAAACTATAAGACTGAGCTATTTGTGAGATTAGGCTATCGACCACCGCTGAGCGCATGTCTTGCTTTGGAAGTGGAAACCAGTTTTGATTATTGAACTCAGACTTTAAAACCATAAGCTCTGCACCCAACAAATTGGAACTGAACAATATTAACCAGAGCAAGCGTTTCAAAAAAACTCCTTTTATATAATTATTATAATTTTGGGTACAGCTGACTATCGCTGATAGTTTCAACATCAACCATAGCGCAAGGCTTGCTCAGTAATATAACAAATTTATCAGTGATAGCTTAAAAGAAACTACCAAGGGCACGTTTAAATTTTTTACCAGGCAGCGCCCTCACCGCCTTCTGCTGTGTGCGTAAATAGGTAAACGCGCCGCGCAGGTCTGGGCTATTGAAGCCTTCTGGCATGTAGTCTTCGAGCTTACCAATGTTCATTGGTTGCTGCGCACCTAACTCTTCAACGGCCGCGACGGCCGCCTGCAAGGGCAAATTGTCGAGCAAATACGCTGATGCCTGAGTGGGAGTGAGAATATAAACGTCGCCTGCTTGGCGAGGTAAGTAACGGGTTGCGTCATAAGGAGACGTAGCTAGGAGTACCGACGGCTTAGACAGCCAAAAGTGACCTATTGAGTCAGGCGCAGTAATGCAAGTGCCGCGCTTTTGACGACAGCCATGCTGTTTTAAAAATTGCGCTATATGGCTTCGCATACCCGGCGACAATATATCTAAATCGCTGCGGTCATAAAGGCTGTCATCATAGACAGAGATAACGCCTATTTCTGGCAACCAATACAAATACTCATCAGCGCTGATGCCTTCAATAACCTGTTCAAACCAAGGGTTATTTCTCATTATTGTCTGCCTAATTTGGTCTACTAATTACCTAAAGAAATACGCACATTTAAGCAGAACGGATTGCATCTAGCGATGGCTTAATTAGTAAAGCCGGCGCTCCAATCAAAAATCTGTTGTTAGCAATAAAGCATTAGGCCAGTTAGTTGATTTCCCTTAACTGACTGACATAAAAGCCGCCCACTTTTCTTGTCAGGATAATGGTCTGATTTAAAACAAGTACCTATTTACAGTGCTAATGTTGAGGCTACGGGCATGAAACACTTAATAATCCAAAACGGCAAGATTGTAGATGGCATAGGTAAGTCAGCCTTTGTTGGCGATATAGCCATTAAGGATGGAAAGATTTCTGCGATAGGTGATATCGCAGCAGCAGCGACTAAGACAATTAATGCCAAAGGCCAACTGATAGCTCCAGGTTGGGTTGATGTGCATTCACATATGGACGGACAAACAACCTGGGACCCTTATGCAGCCCTGCTGCCAACCATGGTATTACTACTATTATTATGGGTAATTGCGGTATTGGCTTTGCTCCTTGCGCGCCTACTGCCGAGGCCCGTAATCAACTGATATCAGTCTGTGAAGATGTTGAAGACATTCCCGGTGCTGCGTTGCATGAAGGCATCACTTGGGAGTGGGAAAGTTTCCCGGAATACCTGAATGCACTTGAAAAATTCGCCCGCGCTATTGATATCGGCGCGCAGATACCCCATTGCGCTGTTCGTACTTATGTAATGGGCGAGCGAGGGCTTAATAACGAACAAGCGACTACTGATGATGTCACCAAAATGAAAGAGATTGTAACCGGCGGCATCACTGCTGGGGCGCTCGGTTTTACTACATCACGCACCGAACTGCATACCACCCGTCTAGCCCACGCTATGCCTGGCACCGATGCTGACGAAACTGAATTACTGAGCATTGGTGAGGCGATTGGTGAGTTAGGCAAAGGTATTTATGGCGTAGTGTCTGATTGGACCAACTGGCAACAAGAAATGGATTGGATGAAAAAACTATCCATCGATAACAATTGCCAAATCAATGTTATTTTATTCTTCCGCAGCGAAAGTGACTGGCCGCAGGTTGTGCAGTAGTTGGCCTTTAGCCGCCAGAATATGCCTATAACGTAATGCTGAAAAACAACGGCAAAAACGTTATCTACTTTCCCTGTTTTAGTTATGGCAGTGGTGACTTAAGCCGTCAGCAAGACATGTTAGAAGACGAAAATAGCGTGATTAACTTGGCCGAGACCGGCGCTCATTGTGGTGTGTTGCCTGATGCAAGTGTGCCAACTTTTATGCTAACCCATTTCGTTAGAGACCGTACCCGCGGCAAGAAGTTTGACCTAGAGTGGGCAGTAAAGCTACATACCCACGACACTGCCCGCTGCGTAGGCTTGGAAGATTGAGGCACTTTAGAAGTGGGCATGAAAGCTGATATCAACATTATCGATTTTGATAAACTTGCAGTGGACTCGCCACAAATTATCAATGACTTGCCAGCTGGCGGTCATCGCATGTTTCAAGGAGCACAAGGGCTATACCGCTACTATTGTTAGCGGTGAAGTAATTATGGAAAATGGCGCTTACACCGGCGCGGTCCCTGGTCAGTTAATCAGGGGGACGCAGGCGGCACCAGCAGCGCATTAGCGGTAATAGGTTAGAAGATAACTCCTAATAGCGATTAGCTTAAACGACCGAAGAAAGTCATTCGTGCCGACTCTGACAGAGAAATGTCAGGTTGGGTGTTGTAAGCCAACACCACTAACATTCGAGTAGTGTTCCCTACTGTTGGCGTGACCCGATGCATTGAGTTGCGGCCACGAAATAAAACCAGCGCCCCAGGTGCCATCGCAAGCTGCTTGGTGGTCGTTTTGCCATCAAGAATATCGGTGCAGGCCTGGTAGTTCATTTCGCCAGCGTCAGCGTCTCTAACATCTCTCACGTATTCAAACTCGCCGCCAGCCTCTGCTTGCTCAATCAGCAAGGTAATGGCGAATGATGAGTTATCAAAATGCCACCCTAATTCTTGCCCAGCACTGGCGTAATGAAGATTTATACCAGACAGAGAATCGGCGTATTCATAAAGCTCAGGCTGATCAAGCACTGTCGATACAAATGCTTTAAATTGCGCCGCATCATATAGGCTATGCAACATTGACTGCGTGGGGATTTGATCAGTAGTAATACACCCTTTAGACGAGCTTACCTCTCGGTTGCGAGGATGTTGAACCGAAAATTCGGTGTCAGTCGGCGCCAGATAAATATTATGGCTAGTAGACGTGTAATAAGCCAAATGCTGGTTAAGTCTGCCCTCTTCTTTTATTACGTCTATTACCTCTGGCTGTAAAAAATCATTTAAAACCAGCACGCCATGTTCATCCAATTGGCGTTTACAGCGGCGTTGAAAACTGACATCTTCCAGTGGATTATTGGTTAGATTTACAATGTCATAAATAGTTTTCAATTCCACAGCCTTAGATAATTGCTTAGCAGTCACAGCTAGTTATTATCTTCTCTCATTCGCTTGTTGTCTATTAGGCAAATATTGCTAATATGCTGCGCTAGCCTTTAAACATCATCAAAATTACACGAGACAACCATGCAGAGTAATCCCGAGATCCGCCTGCCAAGAGTCAGAGAAGCAGCCATATCTCTAGTAACATTAATCATTAGCATTGGCGTTTCGGTAGGCGTGTTTGGGCTGTACCCCCAAGTACCATTATTAATGGGCTTAGTCGTTGCCTGCATCGTCGCCTGGCGTTGCGGATATAACTGGGACGCCATTGAGCAAGGCATGATCAACGGCGTTACCCGGTCTATTCCGGCAATTATGATATTTATATTAATCGGTATGATGATCGGCATATGGATTATCGCCGGCGTGGTACCCACCATGTTGTTCTATGGTTTAAAGGTACTTTCGCCCGAAATTTTCTTGCCATCGGCGCTTATTATTTGTGCAATTACCTCGGTAGCTACTGGCAGTAGCTGGGGCACATCGGGCACCATTGGGGTTGCCATGGTCGGTATTGGCAGTGGCTTGGGTTTGCCTCTGCCGGTGGTTGCTGGCGCGGTTATATCAGGCGCCTATTTTGGCGACAAAATGTCGCCGTTGTCAGATACCACCAATCTTGCCTCGTCAATGGCTGGGGCAAATTTATACGCTCATATACGCCATATGACTAACACCACCAGTATTGCATTTGGTATTACCCTCGTTATAGAAATACTGCTCGGTTTAAAATATAGCTCAGCGATTGGTAACAACAACAATATCGCCGAGCTAACAAGCCTACTAGAAACCACTTTTGTGATTAATCCAATGATGTTAATCCCACCGATTTTATTAATTATCGTGTCGATTAAAAAGGTACCGCCACTGCCAGGGCTTGCGGTGGGCATTCTATCCGCCGTTGGCCTTGGTTTTATTATTCAAGATGCATCATTTGCGCAAACCATGAAAACCGCTTTTAGTGGTTATAACGCCACTACCGGGGTAGAAACCTTTGACAACTTGCTATCTCGAGGCGGCATTGAGTCAATGTATTTCACTATTACCTTAGTAATCATCGCGATGATGTTTGGCGGGGTCATGGAACATACTAATCAGCTTAAAGTGTTAGTAATACAGCTGGTCGACCGAGCCACCACAACCGGCTCTTTAGTGGCATCAACTGTGTTCACCACCATTGCGGCCAACTTAGTACTTTGCGAGCAATACATGTCAATAATTGTTGGCGCTAGAGCCTATGCCGAAGAATACGAAAAGCGCGGATTGCATGCCAAAAATCTTTCCCGTGTCCTCGAAGACTCAGGCACTGTAACGGCTAACTTAATTCCTTGGACTTCAGGCGGTGCTTATCAAGCTGGCGTATTGGGTGTTGCCACCTTTGCCTACGCGCCGTTCGCATTTTTCTGTTGGATATCGCCATTGGTTACACTGGCATTTGGATATCTCAATATCAATATGACAAAAATTGAAGATGACCCTACTACCCAGCTTTCAGTAAAAAGTACTCTTTAGCATTCATGGGGTCACAGATAAAAACTTATCTTAACGAGCTTTTACTCTGACTCCGAAACAGCCTCTATTCTTACTGGAATATTCGACATTTGTGGTATTCCGGTTAAAGCATCATAATTTTCTTCTACTGAAATCAATCTGCCAGTGTTACTACCAACACTGATAAATTTCTGGCTGTCTTTACCTGGCATTCCACCGAACGAGTGAGACATAGCAACAACGCCTAATTTCAGCGTTGCATCGCTTTCTACCAGACCTGAAATATTATCGTGAGAAGAAATAATCTGTATCTTGTCGCCGTCTGTTAAGCCTAGTGCTAACAAGTCATCAGGGTGCATATAAGTAGCGTTATACGGTTTACTCGACGCTATCATCTCTCTGCCAGCTGAATTCAGCGCATTGTTTAAACGTCGGCATACTAGCCGCAACGGAAACTCTGTCGTTTGTTGCGCTAGCGCATAGTCAGTTTCAAACACCTCTTTCAACTCTTTCATCATCATCGAATTACCAACGCATAATCTGCCAGTAAAGCCGTCGTCTTTAGCGTGCACAAATTCTTTAATATTAAAAATATGGCCATTTGGAAACTGCTTCACTTCAGCTAACGGCACCCGTGCACTAGCGGTTAAATGTTGATGTAAGTCATCTGTAGTTGGCATGTTTACCATATCAAGCATGGCAAAACCTGGGCTACCTTCCTGAAATTTGTCCCAGCCTGCTAGGCTAGCGACAAACAATGAAAGATTCAGCCGCTGACCAAGCCCGTAGAAAAAGGCCCACTCTTCCACTAAGTCTGAATCTTTAGGCGGCGGCACTAAGGCCGGCGCATAACTCGCATAAGGCTGGTCGAACCCAAGCCCATAAGCATAATACTTATTACTTTCGGCTAGCTGAGTAGTCGCTGGCGTTTCCAGTGAAAGTTTTGGCGGTATAACATAATGGGCAAGTTCAGCGGTGTGAGTCATCCGGTGGTCTAGACAAACCAGCAGCTCTAACTGCTGCAGTGCTTGATGGGTTTTTTGCTGGTCAGGCCATGCCATCATCGGATTACCCGCCAAACAAATCAGCACTTTGACTTGCCCTTCACCCGCTAACAACATTTCATCAGCCAATGCGGCAGTTGGCATACCGCTAGCCGTTTTAGTTAAATTTCTAACTCGCATTTTTTCTGGGTAGTCCCAACCTTCATAAGCTGGCACTGCCTGAGCTTTGGCATCATAGGCCGACAATAATACATTCGGTTTACTGACTTTATCGCCCTCTCTTGGCCAATAACCACAAACCGACATTAAACAATACCCTAGGTACTCAGTTAAGCTGCCGTGCAGCGACATATTAGGGCCGGTGCCCATAGTTACCGCGCCGCCTCTGCCTACTTGCCCTACCGCGTTAGCATAAGCCCGCGCTGCTAATCTAATATCATCAGCCTTAATATCGGCCCGCTGCGCTACATAATCTGGCGTAAACAGCGCTACACTTTTTGTAAGCTCGATAAAGCCTTCAACGTCTTCGTTAACAAATGCAGAATCGAATAAGCCTTCACTAATAACGACATTTAGTAGCCCTGCTAATACTGCAGGGTCTTCACCAGGTTTTGTCTGTAAATGAAATTGTGCGCGTTTAGCTGTTTCGGTAATACGAGGGTCAATAACAATTAACTTAAGCCCTCGCTCTTGGGCGTCTTTTAAGCGTTGCGCGGGGTTGTTGCTAGGCGCGCCGCTAGCTTTTGAAATAACCGGATTGGCGCCAACAATAATCCAGCTATCAGCAGAGTCAAAATCTAAGTCTCCTGCTGACCACAAACCATGGGCAGCCATAGCAATATGTTTACCCGGCTGGTCAATAGTGCTTGAAGTAAAGTGCATGGGGGAACCTAAACCCATTAAAAATGCCACTGATACCGACGGTGCAGCTGGGCATGAAATTTGCCCCGTACCCCCATAGACAGCCACCGAGCGTGGGCCATGTTCAGCAACAATAGCCTTAATTTTTTCAGCAATTTCATCCATTGCAGTATTACTGTCAATGCGGCCAAATTCTGCCGCAGCATTGCGCTTCATACAATGCAGTAGGCGTTTGTCACTATTATGCTGCGCCGGTAATCCCCGTCCCTTAGGGCAGGTATAACCTTTAAAGTAGGCATTATTTTTATCGCCCACTACCTTGGTAATCTTGTCATCTTTTATATGCACCAGAATTTGACAGTATGCTGTGCAAATTCTACAAATGCCTGGTTTCACCACTGCGTGCATAATTCATTTTCCAGCTTTTATCACAACAGAACTGTTTAAAAAAGGGTCGCTAGCCAATAAATAATTTCTTATCGGCTATAAGCTAATAACGAATTTTAGTGTAGTGCGGAAAAATAGAATTGGTCAAAGAATTAGCCGCTTTATAAAATTAAGCTTTGTAAATCATTGTTTAATCACCCGCCGCAAGTTGACGCTTAGCTCTGGCTAATAGCGATAATTAAAAATAACGTCTCTACGCCCATAAGTCAGGGAATAGACGCTGCGCATTACCTCTAAGAATTCTTTGACGCAACTCTTGCCGCCCGGGCGTCGCTGTCACAATAAGGACTTTCGCCAGTGAAGCGCCGATATGGTAGAACGGCCAGTCACTGCCAAACAGCAATCGGTCACCACCAGTGTGTTGAATCATTTTTTCTAAATGCGTAAGGCCTTGGCCATGAATACCCTGCCAGGCATTTTCATAGCGCAGAGCCAAAGCAAGCATTGCGTCACTGTCACGCGCACCGGCGTGGCCAAGCACAAACTGTAGTTTTGGAAATTCAGCTAAGGCTGCTTCATAGTGTCTTGGCATCGCATAGGAATGGGATGACTCTGGTTCTATACCCGCTCTACCGCCATGGAAAAAAACCACCAACCCTAACTTTTCAGCCTCGGCGTAAATATCCATCAGTGCTTGCTCGTCAGGGTAAACGCGCTGTACCGGCGGGTGGAGTTTAATAATGC
>JBLHWB010000055.1:0-10628 GCA_047628915.1 Porticoccus sp.
ACTATTATTTAGGATTTTAATAGATAATATAGCTAATAAATATAATTTAACTGTATTTTTGCGCTCTAAAAAATACCAAAGGCGACATAATGAAGCTTGATAGAACTGACAAACGTATTTTAGAGGCCATGCAACAAGATGGCCGTATCAGTAACTTAGAACTGGCAGAGAAAGTGGGCTTATCACCTACTCCCTGCTCGCGCCGGGTAAAACGCCTAGAAGAGTCAGGCATTATCGACAAACACGTCACGCTACTTAACCAATCAGTACTAGGCTTAAAGCTTACCGCCATTATTGGTATAAGTATGGACCGCCACACACCTGAGCGGTTTGAAAACTTTGAAAGCCAGGTCAACGAGTACCCTGAAATAATTGAAGCCAGCGTTGTCACCGGTCAGTCTTACGACTATCTCGTTAAGGCAGTCGTGCCCGATATGGAATATTATGAAGAACTATTACTAGGTCGGCTAACCCGTATTGAGGGTGTTACCGGCGTCCACTCAAGCTTTGTATTGCGTAAGGTGATTTCAAAAACTGCACTGCCGCTAACTCATATATAATGATTATTTAAATTCCTATATCAACCAATGATAATCGATCAAATATTATCAATAACAAAGCGCACAATTAACAATGCATACCAATAAAACTGCAGCAGAGTTTTTACTCTACCAAACCCCAAATGAATGGCTAGAAACTGTATTGGCCGACTTCGATACTTTTTTATGCGACCACGCCTCGGCAGAAAAAAAAGCCTCTGGCATGGCAGTGACTATGATCTCTCATTATCCAGACAAAACAGAACTAGTGGATATAATGAGCGCCATCGCAGTGGAAGAACTCAATCACTTTCGCGAAGTAATTAAAATCATTCACCAGCGCGGCAACATATTAGTCGGCGATGTAAAAGACAATTATGTCGGCGAACTGCGTAAGTCCTTCCGCAAAGGTAGCGAGTTCTACATGATGGATAGACTAATAATCGCAGGCATTATCGAAGCTCGCGGCGCCGAACGCTTTGGTATTATTGCCGAGGGCTTACCAGCCGGTAGCCTAAAAGATTTCTATATAACTATTACTGAATCGGAACAACGCCACTACGCGACATTCTTAGATTTAGCACAGCTCTATTGCGATAAAGATGAAGTAGGCAAACGTATATTGCAATTATTGACGGTAGAGGCAGAAATATGCGCCGCACAACCGTTTAGAGCAGCATTACATTAATGCCACTTGCTAAGTATTTAGAAAACTATGCAGAATCTGAGTCACAGCAAAACCTTACTCAGGTTAAGCCTGCGACCAATTGCTTAGTAATACCTTGTAGAGATGAATCAACCAATTTACTCAGCCGATTAAAAACACTCTTAACTAGCAACCCAAACACACTTGTCATATTAGTTGTCAATCAGCCAAAATCGCAGACAGATAGCTCGGCAAATAAAGCCCTCGCCGTGGCTGCGAAAGATCAACTGGCAAACAAGATATTAGTCATAGATCGCTTCTCTGATGGCAACCGCATAGATGACAAACACGGCGTTGGCCTAGCCAGAAAAATTGGCTGCGATATTGCCTGTCAATTATTTGACCAAGGCGTTATTACCAGCCAATGGATACATACTAGCGATGCCGATGTAAGTTGGCCACATGACTATTTTACTGCTACTGCTGCGCTGCACGACTATGCTGCAGTCATCTATCCGTTTACTCATAAACCACGAGATAATGTAAACGGCCTACCGATAGCATTGTATGAGCTATCATTACGCTACTATGTAGCAGGCTTAAAGTATGCTGGCTCGCCATATAGTTATCACACTGTTGGCAGCACTCTAGCCATTAACGCTAAAAACTATGCCATGGTGCGTGGCTTCCCAATGCGCAGTGCAGGCGAGGATTTTCATATTCTCAACAAGCTACGCAAGACAGGAGATATTGCCTCAATAAAAGCGCCAGCCCTAACTATTTTTGACCGCGACTCTAACCGCACTCCGTTTGGTACGGGGCCGGCTGTTAGCAAATTAAGTGCCATGCAAGATGCTACAGAAGAATACCTTTACTATCATCCGCAATGTTTTGAGTTATTGAAAACGTGGCTAGATCTTACGCCCACCTTATTTGACCTGAAAAATACAGAGCAAGTTATAGCAACATTAAAGGAAAAACTTCAGTTGGTATTAGTTGAAGCACTGTTTTCTGCAAAAATAGAGCAACGAATTAATCATTGTTTTAAGCAAGCAAAAACCAATCAAAGCTTTCTCAAACAACTTAATGATGGCTTCGATGCTTTAGCAACTCTGCGTCTAATTCACTATTTACGCGACCATCAATATCCATCAATCAATATTAATGAGCTTTTAACGCTAAACACTTGGTTTAAATCAGCAGTTAATAATGAATTTAAGCAAAAAAACCAACTAGATATAAATCAGCAAAGTATTACACTGGTTAATCAGCACTTGGCTAGGTAATAACTTTATGGCTAAACAAATTGAAGTTGAAGATCACAATCACATCGAAGAAACTAGCGCAGACAACTACAGTGATGAAAAACTGTGGGGGAAAATCGCTCGCTACAGCAAAACCGCTGGCATAAGCGTTATCGAAAAAGTCCTGTGGCTATACTATGCCGCCCAACGCCCGGTAACACCGGCCTGGGCTAAAGCTGTCATTTATTCTGCCATCGCTTATTTTATTTTACCGATAGATGCAATTCCTGACTTTATTCCTATTACTGGTTTTAGCGATGATCTTGTAACGCTTAGCGCAGCAGTAACAACAATTGCCGTTTATATTGATGATTCAGTTAAGGCGCAAACTAAAGAAACGCTTAAGAAGTGGTTTGGTACAACGACTAACTAGATTGACTCAGTACAGCTATCGCCTCCACACACCAATCTAGCCGCGCTTGCTCCATTAAGATTCCGCGTCGCAATGTCATAAACTGGACTTTTTGATCCGCATTTAATTTTTCATTATAAAGTATGTGTTTTTCAGTTCCCTGATAACCTTGTAGCTTTTTTTTATGGACCAAATAATGCGCTTGCACTTGTTTAAGTAAAGCATCATTTGCCATTAAGTTACCGGCAAAAAACTTCACCATAATGTCTTCGTTTATTTGCATCGGTGGCTGTAACTCTGACAACCACTGCTGTAATACCTGCTCACCTTGGGAAGTTATTTGATAGGTCTTTTTATCTGGCTTACCTGACTGCTCATAGACAACAAAACCAACCAAACCTTCTTTGTCCATACTGGCTAATGCGCGGTAAACCGCTTGATGACTGGTATTCCAGAACAAACCCAGTTCACCGGCAAACACTTGGTTAAGCTCATAGCCGCTGGCGGGCTGGTCTTTTAATACCACCAAAATGACATGTTTAAGTGACACTGACGCTCCTAAAACTTATGTGAAACATGTTGCATATAAAAACACTGCAAGCTAGTCTCCCACAGTACAAAAACATAACAAGTATTTTTTATTATAAAAATTTCATATAGCTATTAATCTATCCCGCTGTATATCCCTGCAGCTTGATGAGGAGAATGTATGTTAACTGCCATCTACGTCATTTTATTGATTATCTTACTACCACCAATTATTGGGCTACTACTTTTATTTATAGCGCCCAAACCTTTACTTAACTTTGTTAAAGCTAAAGCCAACAAAAAATTGGATGCAGCTACTTATAATGCCAGCAGCGATTATTCCAAACCAGGCTTCTTACCGGTTAGAAAAGAACACAACCATGTTGAAGTAGTGGTTGAAGGTGTGATACCGCCAGAACTTAACGGCGCATATTTACGCAACGGCACTAACACCCAGTTTGACGAAACAAACAGCCGCCGGCATATGTTTAATGGCGACGGTATGTTACACCAAGTACAAATAGATGACGGCAAGGCCACCTATTCCAATACCTATATTCGCACCCCGCGCTTTGATGCCCAAGAGGCACATGGAGAGGAAATATATACCGAGTTTGGTGACGTGGCAGGTGGCGGAAAGCCAGCATTGACCAAAGCAATTGTTGAAATGCTGCAAAAAAAGAAGAACATCATTCCAAATTTAGATGACTTAAATAACGGCAGCGCGACAACCGCCATTCAGTACCACAATGGCAGACTGTTTTGCCTACAAGAAACTTGCTATCCATTTGCTCTAGAAACTACCATTAAAGATGGCCTGCTTAGCCTAAATGGCAAAGGCGCGATGGAAAGCTTTAACGGCAAGATAGTGTCGCCCTTCACTGCCCACCCAAAAATTGACCCAGAAACTGGCGACTGGTATCTGTACAGTACCGACATCCGCACTGGTAAAGTATTTTATGGCTTACTAAGTAATGGCGAACTGGAAAAATTCGAGGAAATACTACAAGCAGATCCAGCCATAGGATTTTTGCATGACTATTACCTTACTGAAAATTATTCAGTTTTCCCCAATGTATCACTGCGCGCAAACATGAAAGGTCTGTCAGGCCCTGAGGGCAGCGCGTTTACTTTTGACGCCGACCACAAATTACAATTTGGCGTGATTAAAAGAGACCATCAACAAGCTGATTCAATACAGTGGTTTACCACCGACTTGCCAGGTCATCTTTGGCATACCATTAATGGCTGGGAAGAAACCCGTGAAGATGGCGGTACCGACATTGTTATTTTTGCACCAGTATTTGAATCTTACCCAGCAGATGTGCCGATTCATTCATCGAAAGAGCCACACTCTAAGTTTTATAAATACCGGTTAAACTTAGACAGTGGCGAAGTGACTGAACAGCGTGTATTGCTAGACCATTTTTATGAGCGCCCTAGTTTTAATACCGCCTATATTGGGAAAAAGAACCAATACGCCTACCTACTTGATGAGCAAAGCAGTGGCGGAATAATGGGCAGCGCCGTACTAAAATACGACTTGCTCAACGAGTGTGAAGTAGCACGCTTTGAATACGGCGAACATGTTGGCGGTGAAGCGCTATTTGTCGCAAAAGATAATCCGCAAGCAGAAGACGACGGCTACCTTGTCGACATCTTGATGACCGATAACAAAGCACATATGGTTATTATTGACGCCAGCACTATGCGAGAAGTTGCCAAACTACATTTACCAACGCGAGTGCCCTATGGGGTACATGGATGCTGGCTAACTACTCAGCAGATTAAACGTCTGGCTTAAAGTAAATACTTTTAGCCCGACATAGGTATAGTTGGGCTAGCGCATTAAACGAAAACTAATCTTAAGATAGGCATAAAGACTATGAGCACACCAATTATTGCAGCAGTAAGTCCTAAAAAAGTAGATTTAGAAATTGGTAAAAAGTATTTTTATTGTGCATGTGGACAATCAGCCGCACAGCCTTTCTGCGACGGCTCGCACAAAGGCTCCGACATTACACCTATTGGATTTGTGGCAGCGCAGGAAAGCCGGGCTCTATGCATGTGCAAACACACTAAAAACGCACCCTATTGCGATGGCAGCCACAATCAGTTTTCAGCCGCAGATATTAATACTGAAGGCCAAAGTAACTAAGGTAAATATTCGAACGCCCGCTCTATTGCCGCTAATCTATAATGGCAGAGATTATCGAAGGGGTAATGATGGCGGTAACAAGACCATACTATTGGCTAAAATTACAGTTAAGCTTATTTTAATAGATGAGCCTGACAGGCTCATTAAGTGTCCCTCCCTACCGCTGGACTGTATAGCCCTTTAGTTAAACCCTTGAAAAAAGTAACCATGCGCTGTAACACTGGCTCTATCTATTAATCCGCCATTAATCTAATAGCTCTATAGTTACCAAAAAAACAGGTAAAGTTGACTGATGTGGATGTAAAAACACTAGTATTTTCAATGCTTATCTCTATGTCAGGTGGATTTTTCTGCCTGCTATGTTTTGCTTTTTTATACCCGTCATATAAAGAATTACGCTACTGGTCTGCCTCGCTATTACTTCTTGCTGTTGCTGCACTAACAATTTTATTACGACAAGATTCATCATCTGGCGTGCTAATAGTAGTTGGTAATGCCACCATTTTAGTGTCATTTTTCATTGCATTTATAGGCGTTCAAATATATTTCAAACGAGACAATTTCTATCTGCCCGCTATAATTATGTCTAGCATAATATTTATAGCCTTATTTATTTGGCTAACATTCGTTAATGACAGTCTTGGCGGCAGGATAGCTGTCGCCAGCATTGGTTTTAGCATGGCGCTAGGTCTACTTGGTCTAACCCTGACCAAGAGTGCAAGCCGACTTAACACAACCTGCCTCTGGTTCGGCATTGCCATATGCAGTTTGTCTATTGTATTTATCATAAGGCTAGCGGGCTTAGCATCAATAGAGCACGGCACACACAACTTTTACAATGCAAGTCCCTACAATAATCTGATGTTTGGAAGCGCTATTTTGAGTGGCGTTATATTTCCTATTGGCTATATATTAATGTGTAATGAAAAGCTGATTCGAAAAATCCGTCACAATGCTAATATCGACCCGTTAACACAGCTACTTAATCGGCGTTATTTTTATAAAAAAGTTAATGACTATCACCAGCTTTCAGAGCACCGCCAGCAGACTGTTTCACTGCTTATTATTGATCTAGATTATCTTAAACCGATAAATGATATTCATGGTCATCAAGCCGGTGATTTAGTATTAAAGGCATTGGCTGAGGTATTAAGGAAAAATATATTAAACAACAGTATTGCAGCGCGCTTTGGCGGTGATGAATTTGTCATCTTTATGCCAGATACAAATCTTCATAAAGCTGCTGCCTTCGCGGAGATAATAAACGATAATTTTTCCACAAAAGTACGTGATTTTAACTATGCCAACCCATCTCCGAGCCTTAGCATAGGAGTAACGGCGGCGGCGGCGTCAGAACAAATTGAAAATTTTTTAAAACATGCGGATGAGAATTTGTATAAAGCTAAAAAACAAGGCCGCAATCAAATCGTAGCAAGCGCCTTAAGCCAGACTTAATTTATCATAAAAAGATGCAGCCTAAAGAAATCGATAACGGTAGCGTTAATCGCATCAATATTTATCTAATCGTTAAAACTCTACTCAAGCAGAGTATGAGTTTATCCAGTTCGCTTCGAAAAGTAATAGACAACACCTACAGTCAGACTACTAATCATGCCTTAACAACAAAGACATCATCGTCTAATTAGCAGAGCCAGCTTCCATCTGTTCCAAAATAGGAATTACCCATGGTTTATGTGTTTCTATTTCTTGCTTACTTAAACCCGTTAGCTCGTAGGGCAGTACCAGCCAGTTATCAGTGGTATGTAAATAGTAATCGGGCTGGCGACTAGTCTTTTTATGTGTGGGCTTATAAAACGGCACAGCAACCCTTATATCAGCGGGCATATTGCGCTTGGTCTTGCTCTCTAGTCGACTGATGATCGCCTCAACATTATGGCCAGAGCTAAACACATCATCAACAATCAGCAGCGAGTCATCATGATTCAGATTTTCAAAAAGATATTGCAAGCCATGTACCTTGATCGTTTCAGGCTGGCCTACGCTCAGCAGGTAATTGTCCATCCCAGTATAGGATGTCCTAATGGCGATGTGGTCGGTCTTGACGCCAAGATATTGCAAACATTCCTGCACATAGATGCCAACCGTTGAACCGCCACGCCAGACACCGACAATAAAATTGGGGCGAAAGCCACTCTGGTATATTTTTACCGCCAGTTTATAGGAATCATTTAAAAGTTCTTCTTCCTGCACAAACTGCTTTTTCATAAGGTATCCATAATTGTCGCTCGATATTATGTGAGCGAGCAGACTATACTACGGCTTCAAACTTCTTTTCCAGCCATCATGGCTAAACCCGTATTAGATAGCATAAAAACAATGAGTACAAAAACTTACCTTACGGCACAAGGCCTACTAGAAGACTCCTTTAAAATGGGAGCAGAAATTATAGCTAGTGGGTTTCGGCCGACAATGATAATAGCCTTATGGCGTGGCGGTACGCCGATAGGTATTGCGGTGCAGGAATTATTAGCCTACTCGGGCATCGAAACTGACCACATCGCCATTCGCACCTCATCGTACTCAGGAATTGACGGTAGGTCGGCTGAGATAAGAATTCATGGCACAAACTATCTGGTTAAACATGCGCGTCACGAGGACCGACTGTTAATCGTCGATGATGTATTTGATACCGGTCTAACCATCGATGCCGTGATCAAACATTTACAGGAAAAAACACGCCTTAATATGCCGCATGAGGTGCGGGTGGCGGTGCCTTACTTTAAACCAACTCGGAATAAAACAGCGCGCATACCCGATTACTACCTCTATGAAACAGAAGAGTGGCTTAAGTATCCGCATTCGCTGGAAGGCCTGAGCGTGGACGAGGTAGCCGCTAGCCGACCCGCATTATACGAAATCATAAAAGAGCATTTACCTAAGTCATAAGCCTCATTATCAACAACGTCGCTGTCATGTAGAGCCGCACATACCGAGCTCATATTCGGGCGCAGTTGAGCTACTTCCAGAACGTCCTATGCAGCTGCGCAATCTCGTCAACAACCTCTTCAACCGGGCCCCACACTCGAATAGCTTTTTGGCCATGGGAAAACACGTAGCGACTAGGTACATCCAGAGTCGGATTTTCACTGCTACTGCCGGTCATGTCCAATAATTGGCGCTCAGACATCCCATAAACTAGGCGCCCGATATTGGCCCAATACTGCGTCCCGGCGCACATCACGCAGGGTTCAGCGGTGCTGTACAAAGTCATCGTCCAGAGCTCAGTTTCAGAGAACTGTTCGCTAGCAAGACGCGCTAATGTCGACTCAGCATGGTTAACCGCATTAATATTGCCCTGCTCCAGCAGCACAGTTTCATGATCAGCGGCTACTAGAATCGCGCCAAAGGGATGATGCCCCTGCTCTAGGGCGCCCGCAGCTACCTTATTAGCACGGCGCAAATTACTAATCATTTGCGCTGCTGTGGGGTCAAGTCCTGGCGGCTGCGGCAAACCTGTAGCCTGCGACGACGCCTTTGCCACAACCGGCACGGCCAGCGCCAGCCCAGCAACTGTCGCAGCTGCCTGCTCTAAAAAATGCCTTCGAGTAGGTGAATCTGCCCTACAGTCGTCATCGCTTTTCATCGTTAATCTGAGTCCTTTTTGGTCAGCCCAATTGTTTTTACAAATTAATCATAGCTCAAGTTCAGCCAGAATTACGAGTAATGTGCGGGCATCATTGTTTTATTGCTTGGAGAAGTATAGCGTCAGATTTTATTGCTATCTGGGCACGCCTGTTGGAAGATGCATTAAATAAGTGCATAGACGGAAAAGCGCATCAAAAGTACATAGGTCGATCAGCTTCGGTAGCGCCAAAGATTAAGCAAAACATATTGCTGGTACACCGTAATCACAGCGAATGCGAAGAAATTGTAAGCTCTTACAAGTTTTATATGAACACTTCTAATTGTTGGCTCGATTATTGCTAGGTCAGTTTAGTAGTCAATTCACTTTTGAACAATTAGCCATACTTAATACTAACGATGCTCTATAGGGGAAACATCATGATTCGGAAAAAATACTTAACTAGCGCCATCTCTGCGGCCATTGCAGTGGCTGCGTCTAATGCAGCGGTGCAGTCAGTCAATGCAGACGAGAGAGTAATAGAGGAGATAATGGTAACGGCTGAGAAACGCTCTGAAAGCCTGCAGACTTTATCCCAGGCGGTGACCGCGATTACAGCAAATGACATGGACAACAAAAATGTTATGTCGTTTGTCGACCTCAGCGCTATCGCTCCCGGCGTCACAGTGGCAAAAAATGAGGGCTTTAAAACCATTATCTCGATACGTGGTGTCGGTAACGAAGCCAATCAGAATGCAACTGCCAACCCATCTGTGTCTTACCATATGGACGGCATTTACATCGCCTCACCTTATGCTCTACAAACCGACTTTATTGACGTAGAGCGCATCGAAGTATTGCGTGGACCGCAGGGTACATTGTTCGGCCAAAACTCTACTGGCGGCGCCATTAATGTAATTAGTGTCAAACCCAACTTTGAAGAATTTTCCGGTAAAGCCGATTTAACCGTGGGCAGCTATGATCTAGTGAATGCGAGAGCAACAGTGAATGTTCCCTTTACTGACACGTTGGCCATGCGTACCTCAGTCAATTCACTAAAACAGGACGGGTATACAGATAATGTTTACAACGGTCCAAGCGTTAGCGCTCCTTTCGAAAACATTCAGGGCGAGGATATGGATAACAGGGATAATCTGTCCGTCCGCACTGACTGGCTGTTTGCGCCTACCGACCGCCTTAGCTTTCGCTTTTTGGGACAGTATTTTACTGGCGAATCAAATGGTGCCGGCATCAAAGGTATCTCAGACCCTACACCGGGCAACCGTAACTTATCTCAGGACACACTGTCTTCTTACGAACTCGATTCAGAGATATACGGTCTGACGATTGAATATGAAACCGATTTTGCCG
Organism: Porticoccus sp.; assembly: GCA_047628915.1. Taxonomy (GTDB): domain Bacteria; phylum Pseudomonadota; class Gammaproteobacteria; order Pseudomonadales; family CAWVSB01; genus CAWVSB01. The sequence goes on from JBLHWB010000055.1 coordinate 10,482, forward strand.
TCATCAAGTCTTTGACTAGCTACCAAAAAGACGACATTACAGTGTTACGTGATAATGATCGCCATTCTTTTCTCACTAACCCTGAAATTCAGGTTGCTGCTTTTTTACCAGAGCAAAATATCCAGGAAACCTACACTCAGGAATTCA
>JBLHWB010000056.1:0-10591 GCA_047628915.1 Porticoccus sp.
ACTTTCCAACATTTTACTAACCGGTATGCCAGTCCACTTGGCCACAACATCGGCTATATCTTCCTCACTTACTTTGTTTTTAAGCAGCGTCAGACTACTAGTGTCGGCACTGGCCGCTTCAGCTAACTGCTGTTCTAGCGGCGGAATAACACCATATTGCAGCTCAGACATTTTACTTAAATCTTGCTCGCGCTGAGCCGCGTCAAAATCTAGCCTGGCTTGGTCTAATTTTTCCTTTATATCTTGCGCGCCAGCTAATATAGACTTTTCTTGCAGCCATATTTGCTCTAAATCTGCATACTCTTTTTCTACTTCAGCAATATCATCTTTTAATAAAGAATACGACTGGCCGCCTCATCGATTAAATCAATGGCTTTATCGGGTAATTTTCTGTCAGTGATATAACGCTGTGATAATTTGGTTGCAGCAATAATTGCTCCATCGGTAATGTCTACCGCATGGTGCAGCTCATAACGTTCTTTAAGGCCGCGCAATATCGCAATGGTGTCTTCTTCAGTTGGCTCATCCACAACCACTTTTTGAAAGCGGCGCTCCAGTGCTGCATCTTTTTCAACATACTGGCGGTATTCATCAAGTGTGGTGGCACCCACGCAATGCAGCTCACCACGCGCCAGCGCGGGCTTAAGCATATTACCGGCATCCATAGAGCCTTCAGCTTTACCGGCGCCAACCATAGTGTGTAATTCGTCAATAAACAAAATGATTTGCCCGTCTTGCTTGGTCAGTTCATTGAGCACCGCTTTTAATCGCTCTTCAAAATCACCTCTGAATTTTGCGCCCGCTAATAGTGAACCCAAATCTAACGACAGTACCCGCTTGCCTTTTAAGCTTTCTGGTACTTCGCCATTGATAACGCGCTGAGCTAACCCTTCGATAATGGCGGTTTTACCCACCCCCGGCTCACCAATTAATACTGGGTTGTTTTTAGTACGCCGCTGCAACACTTGAATGGTACGGCGAATCTCATCATCACGTCCTATCACTGGGTCTAACTTACCCTCTGCTGCGAGCGCAGTTAAATCAACGGTGTATTTGTCTAAGGCTTCTCTTTGGCCTTCTGCATCTTGGTTATTCACTTTTTCATTACCTCTTACTTGCTCAATCACTTGGGCTAAACGCTTAGGTTCAACGCCAGTTTTAGTTAGCGCTTTGGCCACATCACTATTGGCTTCGAATGCGGCCAGCAAAAACGTCTCGACCGCTATAAACTGATCGTCATTTTTTTGTGCCAACCGATCGGATAAGTTAAACACCTTGCTCAAACTTGGTGATATCTGCATATCACCAGTGGGACTGGACACTGTTGGCAAGTTGTTAAAGGTTGCTTCTATTGCGTTATTGATCGCGTCTTTTGTGCCACCAGCGCGAACAAGTAAGCTAACAACAGATTCAGAACCGGCCATTAACGCTTTAAATACATGCACCACATCAATCGCCGTGTTGTCATTACCTAATGCTAAAGACTGCGCTTCGCCTAAAGCGGTTTGTAAAGTGTTAGTTAATTTATCGATTCGCATATCGCACTACCTCTTAGTAAAACCTACATAGCAAGTAATGTGGGGGTTGCACGTTAGGATTCAAGTCAGTGAAACTACTAATGGGAGAAAGCTTGATCTCGATCAGGATTGATCAAAATTTAATATGAAAGATGTACTAATGTATTCGATTAATGAGCTCTGACTTTCTGTTTACCGCAGCGTTCGCATTTATAGATGGTGACCAGCTTGCCGTCACGCACATCAAATTGCTTCTCCTTACATACCTTCCATTTATGATGATTATTGCTACACAAAGTTTTAGCTTTGCTCTTATCAGCCACCTTAGGTTTTTTAAAGGGAAGAATATCAGCCATTTTATTAACTACCTGTGGGACTATTTTGATACCAAAGCTTCGCCATCAAACTGAATACCAGACCAGCCATGTTTGATAAAATTACGAATATTGGCGTGGTCTTCGCCAGCGGCGTTGCCCAACACATCATCACGATAATAACTGCCAAAACAAGCTAGTGTTGACTGCTCATCTAAGCCTAGCAGTTTTGCCAAGGAAAATATTTTGCATGAACCTTCGTTAGTACCAGCATCGTTTATAGCGGCGCTGGAGCCGAGTCCGTTAACAAATCTTACCGGCGTATAAACATAATTTTGGCTAATGAATTCCATAATGGCATTAAACTCAATTGAGCTTGGGCTATCATTTACCTGTTGCATAAATTCTATTTTAGTCATAAGTAATGTTCAAAAAATATCAAATTAAAAACAGTGAGTTTATAGATTTACCGCATTTAATAATAGTTACTAAAACATGCGCGCAAAATGCTTGTTGACAATTAACACCTAAAAATCAAAGTAATGGCGTAATATGTCAAGACATATTACCACTCTTTATTTATTATCAAAAAGTGAGTAGTGAATATAAATAGAAACAGTACGCCATGGCTTTGGTCTAATCGGCTAGTTTTCATCATGTCTTCAACACTCCACTAAGCATTATGTATTATGGTTTTACCGGGGGTTAAAACTGAACATGTATCAAACAGCGCTAAGCCTTACATTTATTTGGTGAATAAAGCGCCATAAGTCATTGAATTAAAACGAAATATAGGCGCTTTACTAATCGTAGCTTCAGACCTACACTAAGTAGGCTCAATAATAATTATATATAGGGATCACATAATGAAAAAACATCAATTAAAACGTTCTGCAATAGCTATTGCAGTAGCAGGCGGATTAGCCGCAATGCCGCTTCAAGCACAAATGCTAGAAGAAGTCATTGTAACTGCAACTAAGCGTGCAGTAGGTATGCAAGACGTACCGATTGCCTTATCTGTAATGAGTGGTGCAAAAATCGCTGAAGCAGGTATTACCAATCTTGAAGACATGGCTGTGTTCATGCCAAACGTTCATATTGCCGAAGGCTCTTCAAGTGACAGCATATTTATTCGTGGTATAGGTTCGGGCATTAACTTTGGTTTCGAGCAATCGGTTGGCACGTTTATCGACGGTGTTTACTTTGGTCGCGCCCAAGCATCGAGATCTTCATTTTTAGATATTGAACGCGTAGAAGTACTTAAAGGCTCACAATCTACCTTGTTTGGTAAAAACACTATCGCTGGCGCAATTAGTATTACAACGGCTAAGCCTACTGATGAATTTGAAGGATCTATTCAACTAGCTGTCGAACCAGAATTTGGCGGTCAAAGAGCCACGCTTACATTGTCTGGCCCTATTACCGACAATTTTGGCGCTCGTTTAGTAATTCAAGACGAGCAAAGTGACGGCTGGATGGATAACACTTTCATCAATGAAGACGAACAACAAAAAGACAATCAAGTGGGTAGACTTGTTTTAGCATGGCAGCCTACTGATGATTTGGATATTGGATTCAAATATGAAACTGGGTCCTCTGATACTACCGGAACTAATGAAAAAATCACGGTTGCGACCCCTTCTGCTGTAGGGTTCTATACTGCTGCAGATCCGAGCTTCGCGCAAAGTTTATCTTCTGACTATGACAAGTCTGAAGCGACCTTTGGCAGCCCAAGACGCGGCGAATCGTTTCACGACAGTGACTGGGATATTTCTACCCTTACTGTTGAGTGGGCATTAGGTGAGCACACACTAAAATCTATCACTGGTTATGTTGACTATTCTTTCGATACGGCACGTGACAGCGACTACAGTGCTATTCAGGGAATCCACCGCTACCGTGATGAGTCTCACAAGCAGTTTACCCAAGAGTTTCTATTAACATCTCCTGAAAGCGACTCGTTTGAGTACTTAGCTGGCTTATATTACCAAGATGAAGAGCTAGAACATGATCGACGTACCGACGTAAGCTTGTCAGCTTTCGCTGACGTAGGTGTTCCAATAAATGCCACCATTGAAGCATTAGCAACTCCCACGCTAGGCCCTGTCATTGCAGGAATCTTTGGCGATCGAGCAGAAGCTGGCTTGTTTAACGGAACTGGAATAAATACGTTTAATCAAACGTCAGAAACCCTATCTGCCTTTTTTCAAGGAACATTTCATTTAAATGATTCACTTCGCGTAATCGCAGGTGTTCGCTATTCCGAAGACGAAAAGGAATTTGATAAATCTGCACTCGTTGCCGGACCACTTGCAACTGCAGGACCAGGCGTACCTCTACTAGAGTCTGTTTTTGATGCACTAGGTCTTCAAACAGCACACACATTTAGTGATGGCCAAGCTGTGGTGCTCGGTGCACCAGCAGTAGCATTTAATACTAAAAGAAAAGAAGACCATGTAACCGGTGACATTACTGTTCAATGGGATTTCTCTGACGACACCATGCTGTACGCAAAATATGGCAATGGTTATAAAGCCGGTGGCTTTGATGAAGATAACGCTGTGGCTAACCTAGCTGCTCAAGAATATGAAGACGAAAACTCAGAATCTGTTGAATTCGGTGCCAAAATGGATTTATGGGAAGGTCGAGGCCGTCTAAACGTGGCTATTTTCCATAGCGAATTTGAAGATGTGCAAGTAAGTACTTTTGATGGCACCGCTGGCTTTGTTGTTGGTAACGCGGCTGAAAGTGAAGTTGACGGTATTGAACTTGATGGTATGTATGCAATTAGTGACGAAATTACTGTTTTCGGCGCATTGGCATATCTAGATGCTAATTATAAATCTTTCACAGATGCTGCATGTAATGCGCCACAAGCGGATGCTCACGCCGCCGCCGGTACTGCGGGCCCATGCTTAAATGATTTATCTGGCGAGCGATTGCAGTTCGCTGCCGATGTGTCTGCAAACATTGGCATTACCTATACCACTGAAATTACCGATTCATTGGAACTAGGATTGAGCTCTGATGTTATGTACACATCTGATTTCGATACTGCTGCTGATGCTGATCCAGTGTTAATACAGGATTCTTACACGAAGATTAATGCTCGTATATCTCTAGCAGATATCGATGGTTCATGGAGCGTTGCGCTTTTAGGTAAGAACTTAACTGACGAAACCACCAGTGCTTGGGGTAACGACATTCCTCTGGGCGCATTTGGTTTTAACAACAGTTATTTCCAAGTAATTGACGCACCACGCAGCTACGAAGTTCAAGCTACATATAATTTCTAATAGCGACACGTAACAAAAAGCCCCGTTTGCTTTAGCAACCGGGGCTTTTTTATACCTATCGAATACTATTTGTCAGACCAACCTTTCTGTTTCGATAACTCCAGCAAACTATCTAGCTCAGTATCTTTTTCTTCCCACAGCTTAGATACCCATTGCTGAAATTCAGCCCTAAAAACTTCATCCTCTGAATAATTTTTACCCAAATAACTTGCAGGCATTTCTAACTGCTTAGCTCTCACTATTACCTTATCAACTTGGCCCGTCATAAAATCGCCCAAACTAGGTGCTTGCTGGTTAGGATATGAAATCGTTATATCTAGCACGCAGCTAATGCTATTACCCATTGCCCCCACCACAAAGCCAATACCACCCGCTTTAGGCTTAAGTAAATTATTGTAAGGTGATTGCTGCCTATCATGTTTTTCAGGAGTAAACCGTGTGCCTTCTAAAAAATTAAACACAGCAACGGGTGTTTGCTCAAATTTCTCGCAAGCCTTTTTAGTATTGGCGAAATCCTCACCACGTTTTTCTGGATGTTTTTCCAGAAACTCTTTGCTATAACGCTTCATAAAGGGGAAGTCTAAGGCCCACCAAGCAGCACCTATCACTGGCACCCATATCAGCTCTTTTTTAAGGAAGAATTTCAACATGGGTATCTTTCGATTCAGCAAATACTGCAGTATGAAAATATCACTCCATGATTGATGATTAGACGTCACCAAATACCATTGATCTTTATCTAGCGCCTCAATACCTTCAACGTCCCAGTTCATCTTTTGCGTTAACCGCATCCACACTGAATTATTTGATATCCACAGTTCGGCTATTTTGATGGCTACGCTGGTACAAAACCGTTGCCAGTCAGCATTCGAGATAGGGAAGCGCGCAATACTGACCAATAATAAAACTGGCACTAGTACCAAGGTATTTATCACTAATAACAACCAAGCAATAATTCCGCGCATAAAGGGCGGTAAAAAAATCAACATAAAGACTCTCTCAACTACTGAACACTAAATTCCTAATGAAAGTTAATGCTCTAAATGACGTTTAAAATTCTTATTCTGTTTCACAGCAGTTATTTTACCACTACACTTAACGACTTATAACCAGTTTGTTTAGCCGTCGGGATAGATATATGAGCACTGAAATAAAACCGTTCACCGTCAACATTAGCGCAGACGCATTAACTGACTTAAAACAACGCCTTGCTAACACCCGCTGGCCTGAAGCTGAAACCGTTGCCGACTGGAGCCAAGGCGTACCATTAAGCTATACCAAGGAACTGTGTGAATATTGGCAAAACGACTATGACTGGCGGCGCTGGGAAAAACAGCTTAATAGTTATCCACAGTTCAAAACTGAAATAGATGGCTTGGATATACACTTCTTACATATCCGCTCACCCCATGAAGATGCGCTACCGCTGGTAATGACTCATGGCTGGCCCGGCTCAATTGTAGAGTTTCACAAAGTGATTGAGCCACTGACTAACCCAACCAAATTTGGCGGCAAGGCTGAAGATGCCTTTCATTTGGTATGTCCATCACTACCGGGCTATGGTTTTTCTGACAAACCAACGTCTATTGGCTGGGGAGTAGAACAAACAGGCAAAGCTTGGGGCAAACTAATGGCCCGGCTCGGTTATGACCGTTATTGTGCCCAAGGCGGAGATTGGGGCGCAATGGTTACCCAAAACATCGCCCTGACAGAGACTGCCCACTGCATTGGCATTCATACCACCATGCCCATTGTGGCACCAGACCCCGACACTATGGCCGACTTAACGCCTAACGAACAAGCTGCCCTTGAAGGCCTTGGCTACTATAGTGAATGGGATTCAGGTTACTCTAAACAGCAAAGCACCAGACCCCAGTCACTAGCCTATGGTTTAGCCGATTCGCCTTCTGGCCAGGCGGCCTGGATAGTAGAAAAATTTTGGGCTTGGATGGATTGTGGTGAAGGCGAAAATCAACATCCAGAAAATTTACTCAGTAAAGATGAGCTATTGGATAACATAATGATGTACTGGCTCACCAACACTGCAGGATCGTCAGCGCAATTGTATTGGGAGAGTTTCAGCAAACCGGTAATGGATGAAATAACTATTCCTACTGGCTGCAGTCTTTTCCCCAAAGAGATTTTCCGCAGCTCTAAGCGTTGGATAGAAAAACGTTTTACTAATTTGGTCTACTTTAACGAGTTACCTAGTGGTGGTCATTTTGCCGCCTTTGAGCAACCGGAAGTATTTGTCAACGAAGTACGCGCCTGCTTTAGTCATCAAGCCTTTAGAAAGTAACAGAGAGATTCCCTATGTCATTGCTACCTTGCATTGAAGTTGAACCACAACAAAAAGCTAATGCTAGTGTTATTTGGCTGCATGGCTTGGGAGCCGATGGCAATGATTTTGTGCCTATTATCCCTGAGCTAAAACTGCCTGAATCGCTACAAGTTCGCTTTGTATTTCCAAATGCGCCCTCTATTCCAATCACTATAAATTCTGGTTATGTAATGCCCGCTTGGTATGACATTATTGAAATAGATATAGAGCGCAAAGTTGATAACAGCCAGCTCTTGGCATCGGCAGATCAAATCAAACTGTTAATCGATAGAGAAATAGACCGCGGCATACCAAGCAACAAAATAGTATTAGCGGGGTTTTCTCAAGGCGGCGCGGTGAGCTATCAAACTGCTCTTACCTATATGCAGCCCTTGGCAGGCCTATTATGCTTATCAACTTATTTTGCCACTCACGACATCATTACTCCCAACGTAGCCAATAAGCAATTACCTATACAAATTATGCACGGCACCCGTGACCCTATGGTGCCGCTAGCACAAGGGGAGAAAGCGCATCAACTACTGACCACTATGGGATACAAAGCCGACTATAAAACTTACCCAATGGAGCACTCTGTGTGCCCGGATGAGATTGCCGACATTGCTCAGTGGTTGGTTAAAATTCTGACCTAGAAGAACAATAATAATGAGCTAGCTAAAATTGTAAGCAGGGTTCCTATCATTCCTATTGGACGTAATATCTGCGGGCCGCCCAAAGCAAGCGCCGAGTAATGCAGTAATCTAGCCACTAATAAGGTGCTCGCTAAAATAATCAAATACGTATCAGCCAGCCCATTTAACTCATTTAGCAGAAGTAGTAACAGCGCCATTGGAACTGTTTCGATAAAGTTACCATGGCCACGGATGCGCTTTAACAGCTCTTTATCGCCACCATCGCCAACACTAATATTATTACTGACCCGATACATACCTACTCGCAGAGTAAATAAGACATGAATCACACCAAAAATAGCGGCAAAGAGTGCGGATATCTCGATAGAAGGTAAGGCTGGCATATAATTCCCCAAGTTTGATAGTAAGGCGTTTATCTTTGTCATCAGGATAACGATTGACGCTATAATCGCAATAGATAACTACAATAAATAATTACGCTGAGAAAATATTAATGAGCATTCAAGAAGCAATCGACAAACTAAACGATAACCAGTTTCCATTTCTAAAGATGTTAGGCGGCAGCGTAATCAATCTCGACGTTGATGCACAAACTTGCACTATGGCGTTCAACGTTAGCACCGAATTTTGTCATTCAATTGATGTGGTACAAGGTGGCTTTGTAACAGCGATGTTAGATGCAGTGATGAGCCATGCCATTTTTGGGTTAGATGACGGCATTATCAATGTGTCGTCACTGGAAATTAAAACCAGTTTTTTAGAACCAACCCGTGCAGGAAAAATTATCGCGACAGGGAAAATAATCAAAGCGGGTTATAAAATCGGGTTTATGGAAGGTCAGCTTTATAACGCCAATAATGAGCTCACTGCCACAGCCTCTTCAGTTGGTAAATTAATACGCCAAAAGACTTAGACTATATCAATAAATCATTGGGGTGTAGACTGTGAAGAACACAAATACTTCGATCGATAGCTTCACTCCAAATCGCGCCATTATCGCAATGCTTTGGGTTGTCGCTATTGGTATTATTGTTTACTGGATATCTTACTTCAGCGAAGGCTCAGTCCATGCCTCTGCAGACGTTTGCTATCATAGTTTTCAGCGCAACTTCCCTGCCCCTGACGCGATGATCGCCCTAATGTGTTTATTATGTGCCGAAGGTTTACGTCGAATTAAACCTTGGAGTGTATTCACCGGCATGGTGGCAGTTGGCGGCCTACTGTTCTTGGCGCTTATCGATATTTCATACAATGTATGGAATGACATGTATGTGATTACTAGCGGCGCCATCGGTGCAGAAATAGTTATCAATATCGTCTGCCTAAGCGCAGCGGCCTGCCTCTGGCTTTATTTATACAAACATCGCAACGCTTTGATGCAAGTTAGCTAATGAACACTACAGCATCAAAACAGTGGCCTATCCTTAAGCGTTTTCCTAAATTGGCTAAGCGATTAAACCCTATAGTGTTATGTGAACTACCGACAACAGTCGACGCTTTAGCTGGGCTTGGTGATAATGCTTGGGTAAAAAGAGATGATCTTAGTAATTCTGTCTATGGTGGCAATAAAACTCGAAAGTTCGAATTTATTGCAGCAGACATACTCAGAACAAAGGCAACTCACGTAGTCACCCTAGGTGGAACCGGAACGAATCATGGCGTTGCGACGGCAATGGTCTGCAGAGAGCTAGGGCTGGACTGTACGGTGATTACTTTCAATCAGCCCGACTCGCCTTTTGTACAAAAGAACCAAGCATTGATGAAGCAATTTGGTGCCAAGCTTATTAACGCAGGTTCACTTGAGTTGGCAGCGATACGCTTTTACCTAAACCCACGTAGGCTTAGCAAAAGATACTATTTTTTGGCGGGTGGCGGCGGTAATGCATTAGGCGCCCTCGCCTATGTTAATGCTGCTTTAGAGCTGCAACAACAGATAGAAAATAGCGACTGCCCCGAACCCGAATCTATCTATGTACCGGCTGGCAGTGTAGCTACCTTAGCAGGGCTAACCTTGGGTTGCGCTATTGCTGGCATGAAGACGAAAGTGGTTGGCATTCAAATAATGGACTCTCATTTAGGCCCAGTAGAAATATGTACTGCAAATACCGGCAATAAACTAATGCAGCAAGCATTAAAAATAATTCAAACTCAGTATCCAGAGCTTATAATCAAATTGTCGCCTGTTATCCTCTTAAGTGATTGGTATTCACCCGGTTATGGCGTTCAAACGCTAAGCACCGACAATGCCGTGGCATTGGCAGCAAGCCATGGCCTTAAGTTAGATCAGACTTATAGCGGTAAAACCTTTGATGCATACACCCAAGCGCTAAGCCATACAACCAAACCACTATTGTATTGGGCGACATACAGTTCAGCCAAAACCAATTATAACGGCAGCTAACAATGCTAAACGACCCATACTTACTAGCCTTTATTACTACGCTTTTTGTCGGACTGCTCTGTGAGCTAACCGCACGTTTAGGCAAGCTAT
>JBLHWB010000057.1:0-10575 GCA_047628915.1 Porticoccus sp.
GGCCATCATATCTTGTACTACTGTCATTCGGGTAAAAAGTCTGTCAAAGCTAGTGTCGGTAAAGAATACATCGTGATGATCAGTTAATAACAATGGTGCGCCGCTAGTGCCCTTGCGATTGCTTATTTTCCAATTTAAAATTTCAATATTTCGTGCGCTGTTGTATAAGGCCTGCTGGTCTAGGCTATCAAGCATATAAAATTCGGTTTGGCTGTTGTATGAGGTTTTTAACATTCCTGCTAATCCTACCATTACGGCAAAGACTCTATCGCCCTGCCAAAGCGGGGTTAAGCCCAAATTAATTGCGTCCACACCGGTTAAATTATTCAACTCACTGAACTCAAGTGTCGGTAATGTGCCAGTTTGCCCATTGCCCAAAATACTAAATATTCTTTTGTCTACTGTGGTGGGTTTAGCCGCTAACGCCAATTGATTTGGATTGCGTATATAGAGCTTTCTAGTAAGACTCTCAACCATCACTATCTGTTCTTGTACGTGAGCATCAATGACGAAGTCGATGTCGCTTTTGCCCAGATTTTTTATTTGTTGGGGCATGGAATTACAGGCGCTGAGTAAAATTAGCACCGCAGTAATCTGCAGAGCACTAAATAGACGCGATTTATAGGGGAAAAATCTAATCACAATTATTTTTCAGTAAGTTATCAAAATAAGTTTGGATAATTGTTCCAGTAATATTGAAGTTTGTTGTCTTGCCAGTTTTGGTAAATATTGGGCCAGTCTAGGCCCTCAATGCGCCAGCCATGGTGAGGCTCGAGATTAGTTGAAAAAACCGCGGCCCCATAGTCGCAAAATCGCGTGTCTATACTCAGTCTTGCTGCATTTTTTGCAGTGTTTGGCTCGGCTTTATGAATGCAGCAAGAGTGAAAAATAATAATATCGCCTTGCCCAACATCTGATACATGCCACGTGTTTTCATGCTCAAAAATCTCACATTGAACGCCGCCAACACCATCAGCTTTAAAAACATTTCTGACGCCATCTTTGTGAGAGCGGGGTAACACTTTTAACCGCCCCATGCCTTTTTTTGCAGCATGCAATGCCACCCAAATACCAGCCATAGTAGGTCCTGCATGATGGGAGTGCGCGTCTTGATGGGGTGGCGTTTCATAGCCTATTTTACCGGGAGTTGAAATTCGCGCCATTTTCATAGGGTAAACGAAGACATCACTATCGGAGACTGTCTTCATCAGCTCAATAATATGGTCGTCATGGAAAAAGCTATGGAACGACTCTAATGACTGAATTTTAGGGTAAATATCGTCCCATATTTCATCAGTTTCAAAAAAAGGGTCACCATTTGAAATCGGCAGTTTGGTTTTATCGTCAAGCGTTATATAGGGCGTGGTCGCGGCAATAATGTCATTGAGCATAGCGCTGCAGTTTTCACTAGAGACATAACTTTTGATATAGAGATAGCCATATTCTTGAAAGCGTTCTCGCAAGATCATTTTATTTTCTTCGGCGCAAGATACTACAAGTTCTTCGTTAATTGACATGGATATATTCAGTTTTTACTATTTTAAGAGTGAGATGAATATAGTGGAAAAACCTATAGATTGCAGTAGTTACGTCGACTAATACTCGCGACATTAACTGTTATTGCTAGATGCTGCTCGGTTTTTACCAGTCTTTTTGGCATGGTATAAACCTTGATCAGCAGCGGAGATCAACTCATCTGCCGCATAGTTTTTCAGTTCACTAATACTACCAACACCGATGGTAACAGTGACTATGCCTGACACTTTTGAATCAGGATGACTAATAGCTTGATTTGCTATTTCACAGCATATTCCCTCGGCATGAGCCAAAGCATCATCTTTATCTAGCGCGGGTAAAATAACCGCAAACTCATCGCCGCCATAGCGAGCAACGACTTGACCTGGTTGTTTGCAAGACTGGGATATAACCTTTGCTATATTTTTTATACAGCTGTCGCCAGCCTGATGTCCAAATACGTCGTTATATTGCTTAAAGTAGTCAATGTCGACAAATAACAAGCAAAGGTCTGATGATGTTTGCTCTGCATGGCTGCATTCTCGTTCCAATATTTCGGTAAACGCTCGACGGTTCATTACTCCTGTTAGGCCGTCTTCTCGTGCTAGCTGATTCAATAAAGTATTTGCGTTTTTTAGCTCTACAGTGCGCTGCTGAATTGCATTCTCTAGTTCTCGGTTACTACGTTGCAGATGAATTACTTTGACGCGATGAGCCAAATAAATTATCGCAATGGTAAACAATCCTAGTAGCAGCTTAAACCAGACAGTTTCATAGTATTGGGGGCTAATAGTAAATTTTAGTGAGGTTTTGTTTAGCGACCAATCTTTATTTAAGCTTTTTACTAAGACATTAAAGGAGTACTGGCCCGCTGGAATATTTTGGTAATAAGCTACTCGTTCATTTGCTGAATATACCCAGTCATCATCAATACCGGATAATTTGTATTTGAATCTAAGACTTTCGGGTTCATAGAGACTGGGGGCTGTATAACTAATTGATAAGCTATTAATATCAGATCCAAGATTAGGTAATTCGCTTTTACTGATGATGTTGTTGTTAGCTATAACTTCATTGATAAGTGCTGGTGTTGAAAAATATCTCTGCTCATAATCTAGCTTACTGGCCTTTACTATGCCATCTATCGTAGGAAACCATATTTCATTTTGGCTAGTTAACAATCCGGCATTGTTGCCACCGTTACATTCTGAGTTCCTCATCCCATCTTTGGTGCTGTAAACAATTGGACTAATGGTTTTTTTCACACCATTGATAGTCGCGTTTAACTCGTCTTTACTGACATTGAAAATGCCTTTGTTACTACTCATCCAAAAGCGGCCAGTATTATCTTCAATGATTTTATGTATCACATTGTCGTATAATCCATGATCTTCGGTAACTGCGGTGAAGACTTCGTCTTTTAAACGGTTTAACCCGCCCCCATAAGTCCCTATCCAGAGATAGCCGTCTCGGTCTTCATGGATGGCAAATATCATGTTGTCTGATAAGCCTTCAGCCGTAGTATAGGTTTTAAACTGGTTGTTGGAATACTTAACTAAGCCTTTGCCTCTGGTTCCTATCCAAATATCACCGCGACTATCTTCATAAATAACATTAATGCTGGTTTCATTAAGTGCTGGAACAGACGGTACATTTTTAAACCCATTGTGATTAAAAATATTCAAGCCACCAGAGTAAGTTCCTACCCATAAATCACCATTAGTCGCTTGATGAAGCGCTAATACAATATTGTTAGCAAGGCCATTTTCGACAGTGTAGTGGTCAAAGGAGTTTTCATACGCTTTAAAAATTCCTTGATCCGAGCCTATCCATAGTGCTCCATCAGGGTTTTCTATCATTGTGTAAACTTTTAAATGAGACAGTTGCGGCAGCGAAGAATAGGGGGTGATGTTGCCATCCTGATATTCGTTAACGCCACCGCCTGCAGTGCCTATTAAAATAGAACCGCGACTACTTTGGATAACAGATCTTACTGAGCGATGGCTAAGCCCTTCAGCAGTCGAATAAGTTGCAACTCGAGGGTCTTTGAGTTTATGCAGTCCGTCTAAATGCGAGCCGATCCATAATATATTTTCACGGTCTTCGAATAATGAATATATAGACTGATTACTGAATAGTGTGTTGGTTTTTGGTGAAAGACTAAGTATGTCTTGCACCCTAACTAGACCTTGTCCGTCAGTTGCAATCCAAATATTTTCATCCGAGTCCTCTAGAATCGCTTCGACGCTATTATTTTTGACCCCGCCCATATGACTTAGCGACAGTAGATCGTTATCTTTTACGTAAACTAAGCCTTTATCGGTTCCCACTAGGACTAGTTTGTCTTTAGTTGAATACAAAGCCTTTATATTGCTATTGAGACCGGTCTTATCGCTAATGGGAATTACTTGGGCATTATCGGTTATGAGAAATAGCCCTTTGTCGCTTGCCACCCAAAGCCCATCTTCATTTTCAATTATTTTCCTAATATGGTTGCCTAAGACTTTTAAGTATTCAGGGCTGGTGAATTGCTCATTTTGATATTTTACTAAGCCATCACCATTAGTGCCTATCCATAGCATGCCTTCATCACTGGCGTAGATGGCGTTAACTAGGGTAGTTGATAAGCTGTTAATTGAAGGAAGGCGTTGGAATTGATCGTTCACCACTTTAATAATACTGCCTTTAGAATTAACAACCCATAGCACTCCATTTTTGTCGGTATGGGTAGTAATAATCATATTGTGATCTATCGCCGGCGTATTACGCGAATTAAAGTTAGCGAATTTTATCCCATCAAAGCGTACTAATCCCTCTAGTGTTCCTAACCATAAATATCCATCAGTTGTTTGTGCTATTGAATTTATCGTATTTTGAGGTAGGCCGTTTTCATTGTTCCATTGTTGATGATGATACTGTGACGGAGTGAGCGATGGCTCTAATGCAAAGACATTACATACAAACAACTGTGCTGCTAATATCGATAGCAAGACTGTATGCAACATTGTTTTTACTGTTGTAGGAAAAGTTAGGCAATGAGATGTAAGTATTTTTATCAAAGGTATATGCGGGTAACTAGTAGAATTACCACCCATTAAAGCAGGCCTATGCCAATACGCAAATAGTTTAGAAAATAATCATTATTAATGGCATGCTGAGCCAAATTTAAGTAATTATTGAGAGGGGACAAATGAAAGTCTTTATTGCATTAATAGCGATGTTGTCGTTGTCATGGTCTCTTATGGCGGAACAATTGCCAAGAGTGGTGATTTTAGCAACCGGTGGCACCATTGCAGGAGCTGGCGATAGCGCTACTAACAGTGCCTATCAAGCTGCTAAATTACCTATTGATGATGTGCTCAATAGTGTGCCAGAAATACACGCATTGGCAGAGATTAATGGTGAACAAGTTGCACAAATAGGCAGTCAGGCGATGAATAATGAGGTTTGGCTGAAATTAGCCGCCAGAGTTGATTATTATCTTGCTGCTAGGGAGGTAGACGCAATAGTAATAATCCATGGCACCGATACCATGGAGGAGACCGCATACTTTTTAAGCTTGGTTGTTAGTAGCGCTAAACCTATTGTGTTGGTGGGGTCAATGCGGCCTTCAAGTAGTTTGAGCCCTGATGGTGCGCGTAATTTATATAATGCAGTAGCTGTAGCCGCCAGTGCTAAATCTAAAAATCATGGCGTAATGGTGGTTATGAATGATGCTATTTTAAGTGCCAAGGACGTGACGAAAGCCAATACTACTCAGGTGAGTACTTTTGTTGCTCGTAATAGTGGCCCCCTGGGTAACGTAGAGCTGGGTGACGTTAATTTTTACCAGGCTCCGCTGACAGCTAATGCAATATTTGATGTGAGTAGTCTCAAGGTGTTGCCACAAGTAGATATTGTCTACGGCTATGCCAATGCATCACCGGTGCCAGTTAATGCGCTGGTGGAGGCTGGTGCGAAGGGGATTATTAATGCGGGTGTGGGTAATGGAAACTTTTATCCTGAGGTTGAAGAGGCCCTGAAAGCTGCACGCAGTAAAGGTGTTGTAGTTGTGCGCAGCAGCAGAGTTGGTTCTGGCCATGTACTTAGAAATAGTGAAGTTAATGACGATAAATTAGATTTTGTTGTTGCTGATGATTTAAGCCCACAAAAAGCAAGGATATTATTGATGTTGGCATTGACCAAAACCAAAGATGCTGCGCAGATACAGCAATGGTTTTATGACTTTTAATTCCTGCCAATAGTTAACTGTATTTACCTATCAACCTACCTAGAATACCTAGCAACGAAATTTAATTGCTAGGGTTTTTCTATGACTAATCAAATTAGCGAGCAACCGCTACTGCCGCATCTGATGATAAGCGGTCTTAACCAGAATGATGACAAGCCTTGCTTGCATCTAGGTGATACAACTGCAACTTATAAAGAGGTACGCGAGCGCACTAGCCAGTATGTTCAGGCATTGCAGAGCAAAGGTGTCGGCGTTGGTACTCGCACGGCAGTAATTTCGGGTAATCGGCCAGAAGTTTTGTACAACATGGCCGGTATGCAAATAGCTGGTTGCTGTGGCATGGCGCTGCATCCAATGGGTAGTTTGGATGATCACGCCTATGTATTAAATGATGCCAAAGTTGAAGTATTGGTTTATGACGCTTCGATGTTTGAAGAGCGGGCGGCACAATTGAAACAATTGGTGCCTAGTTTGAAACACCTGTTAGCATTTGGCGATGGGCAAGCGGGAGAAAACTATGGCGCTCTGGCAGATACATTTACCCCGCAAGCGTTAGTTGGGCCCGAGATACATCCTGAAGATATTGGCAGTATTGTCTATACCGGTGGCACGACGGGTAAACCTAAAGGTGTATTACAAACTTACCGCGCTGCTACCTACATGACGATGGTGCAAATAGCCGAGTGGGAGTTTCCTGACGAACTACGCATGTTGATTGCAACTCCCTTGTCACATGCTGGCGCGGCTTTTTTCGTGCCGACTTTGCAGCGCGGTGGTTGTTTCTACGTAGCGCAAGGTTTTGATATAGACAAACTTTACGACATGATTGAAGAACACAAAATTAGCGCAACAATGTTAGTGCCAGTGATGTTGTACTTTATGTTGGATCATCCGCGTTCTGCCACCGCTGATATGTCGAGCATGGAGACTATCTTCTATGGCGCATCACCCATGAGTCCTGCGCGCTTGCGTGAAGGTATAGAAAAGTGGGGCAAGATTTTTTATCAGTTCTTCGGTCAGTCAGAAGCGCCAATGGTGTTGGTTAACATGACAAGAGAGGAGCATGATCTTAGTAAACCAGGGCGTTTAAGTTCTTGTGGTAAGCCGGCGCCTTGGGTGCATTTAAAGTTGTTAGATGAAAATAACAAAGAAGTTGCCAACGGAGAGCCGGGAGAAATTTGTGTCCGCGGCCCGCTAGTGATGAAAGAATATTTGGATTTGCCCGAACAAACCGCCCAGGCAATGGCCGGCGATTGGTTACATACCGGCGATGTTGGTCGGTTTGATGAAGAAGGCTTTTTATACATTATTGACCGTACCAAAGACATGATTGTGACTGGAGGGTTTAATGTATTTCCGCGTGAAGTTGAGGATGTGATCAGCGAGCATCCTAGCGTGGGACAAAACTGTGTTGTTGGTGTGCCCAGTGAAAAATGGGGTGAAGCAGTAAAAGCAGTGGTGGTATTGCGGCCTGATATTGAAGCCAGCGATGAGTTAGCGGCCGAACTGATGGCGCTGGTAAAAGACGCCAAAGGTTCAATACAAGCCCCAAAATCGATTGATTTTGTCGCGGGGATTCCATTAACTAATGTGGGCAAGCCAGATAAAAAAGTATTGCGTGCGCAATACTGGAAAGATAGCGATAGAGCGGTTTAACAGGCCATTGCTAGGCTGCTTGCTCTAAGCAAAGTTGTAATTCGTCGGGTTCGCGTAGCCTTCTGATACGGTTAAACAAAACTTCAGCCTCATCAAATTGCATGCTTAAATAATGCAGCCATTTCTTTAATCGATCGCCGGCAAAACGGGCAGGATAATGGGCATTGCGATCTGTTTGAAACGCCAACAGCAGTGGCACAATATCTTGCCAGTTACTCTCTAGCAATACACCGGACTGGTTATACTGGGTTATCTCAAACGCTAATTTTGGGTTAGCCAATAAGCCGCGGCCGATCATCACATGTTCGCAGCCAGTAATAGCGCGACATATTTTATAGTCTTCTAACGACCATATATCGCCATTGGCAATTACCGGGATAGTAACCTGCTCCCGTATCTTAGCTAAATATTCCCAGTGAGCCGGCGGCTTGTATGCTTCGCTTTTGGTGCGAGCGTGTACGCACAGCTCATTTGCTCCAGCATCATTAATCGCTTGGGCATTGTCGGTGTATAGCGTTTTATCTAGATAGCCAAGCCGCATTTTGGCAGTCACCGGAATATGCTTAGGCACCGCATTACGAACGGCTGCTACTGCCTTGCCTACGTTATCAGGCTCTTGCAGCATTATTGCACCACCTTTGTGCCTGTTAACCGTTTTCGCAGGGCAGCCAAAATTCAAATCTATTCCAACCGCACCCAGCTCAGCAGCGCGGGCCGCATTGTCGGCAAGGCACGCTGCATCGCTGCCTAACAGCTGCACATACACCGGGATATTATTGGCAGTTACAGCACCCGCTAGCAGTTCGGGCACGCAGCGATAATAAAGTTTTGGCGGTAGTAAGGTATTTGTTATCCGCACAAACTCAGTTACGCAGCGGCTTACTCCACCTTGCTGACAAAGTAACTTGCGCATTAAATGGTCAGTAACGCCTTCCATCGGTGCAATGTATATTTGTGGGGTGATAACAATCTCTCGTGGTGGCTTATGGTTGAGCAGGTGTCTAAGTAAAAGAGCGCATTTTACTTGCTTGGCAGTTAAATAAAATAGTTTATTTGCAGTGGCATAATTTGCTAGGTTGTAGTTAAGCTAGGTAAGCAACAAAGTTTGCCTACAAAATGGTAAGGAGGTAGAGTTTACCTATCCCGTGGAAGTGCTAGCCTAGCATCGACTAACGACAAGAGTAAGTCATGGAACAAGTGTCTTTAATGCAGCAAGGAATTGATCTCATGCTATTTGGCATGGGAACTGTATTTACATTTTTAATGGTACTAATAGGCGCGATTTTGGTTATGTCCGCCTTGATAAAGCTTATGGCCGGGGATCAGTTAGTTAACCAGCCGCCAACCAATGCCAGAGTGTCAGGCTCAAATAAACCTGCTAAAGGTGAGTTAATTGCTGTAATTACGGCAGCAATTGCACAACATAAAGCAAATAAAAAATAGCTATCCAGATTTTCTGAGGATTAACCATGTCTACCGAGAAAACCCCCTTAGCAATTACCGAATTGGTATTGCGTGATGCGCATCAGAGCTTATTCGCCACTCGGCTGCGTTTAGACGACATGTTGCCGATAGCCGCTAAACTAGATCAAGTAGGTTTTTGGTCGCTAGAAACATGGGGTGGGGCGACTTTTGATGCCTGTATTCGCTATTTGGGTGAAGATCCGTGGGATCGTATTCGAGAGCTTAAAAAAGCCATGCCGAATACGCCGCAACAAATGTTGTTTCGCGGTCAGAATATTTTAGGCTATCGGCACTACGCTGATGATGTTGTGCGTAAATTTGTCGAACGTGCTGCGGTTAATGGGGTTGATGTATTTCGCGTATTTGACGCGATGAACGATACGCGTAATTTAGAAACCGCTATAGCGGCAGTTATTGAACAGGATAAGCATGCTCAAGGCACAATTTCTTACACCGTAAGCCCCGTTCATACGACTGAGATGTGGGTGGATATGGGTAGACGTCTGGAAGATATGGGCGCGCACTCCGTTTGTATTAAAGACATGGCTGGTTTGCTTACTCCTTATGTGGCATTTGATTTAGTGACCCAGTTAAAAGCGGCTATTGATATTCCACTGCATTTGCATTGCCATGCAACTACAGGCTTGTCTACTACTACTATTTTGAAAGCGTCAGAAGCTGGTATCGATCGTGTCGATAGCGCAATTTCTTCAATGAGTATGACTTACGGTCATTCGCCGACAGAATCTGTGGTGGCTATGTTGCAAGGCACCGATCGGGATACTGGTTTAGATATCAATTTATTAGAAGAAATCGCTGCGTACTTTAGAGATGTTCGTAAAAAATATGCAGCCTTTGAAGGAGCATTGCGCGGTGTTGATAGCCGAATTTTAGTCGCTCAAGTACCGGGCGGAATGTTAACGAATATGGAAAGCCAGCTGAAAGAGCAAGGCGCGGGCGACAGGCTTGATGAGGTATTGCTGGAAATACCCAAAGTGCGTGAAGATTTAGGTTTTATTGCCTTGGTAACGCCCACCTCACAAATTGTTGGCACTCAAGCGGTACTGAACATATTAACCGGTGAGCGTTATAAAACAATTTCGAAAGAAACAGCGGGCGTGTTAAAAGGCGAATACGGAGCAACACCGGCGCCGGTTAATGCCCTCCTGCAACAACGAGTATTAGATGGCGGTGAAGCTATCACTTGTCGTCCGGCTGATAACATTAGCGACGAGCTGGATAAGCTGACTGACGAATTAACTCTGCGTGCTAGTGAGAAGGGCATCACTTTGGCAGAGAATAAAATAGAAGATGTATTAACTTATGCCTTGTTTCCACAAATAGGGCTTAAGTTTTTGGAAAATCGTGGCAATAGTGACGCGTTTGAGCCGGTGCCTACCGGCGTTCCTGTGGTACAAAAGCCAGCACCACAAAGCGTACCGGCCGATGACAAAGGTGTTTATACCGTATCTGTAAATGGGCAGTCTTATGTGGTTGAGGTGCAGACGGGGGGTGATATATCCAACATTGCGCCGATTACTAGCGCACCAGCTAATACCGCGTCGCCCGCGAGCCAAGGTGCAGTGATAAGCGCGCCGCTGGCAGGGAATATCTTTAAAGTGAATGTTAATGTTGGCGAACATGTCCAACAAGGTGATGTGATTTTAATCTTAGAAGCGATGAAAATGGAAACTGAAATTAGAGCACCT
>JBLHWB010000058.1:0-10495 GCA_047628915.1 Porticoccus sp.
ATCCTCACTAATGCTGGCAATCAACATTTTATCACTACCTGCGTTACGCATTAATGCCAAGGTAGGGTGCTTGCCAATAGACGGTAATAACACCGGCTGTAGCGAATGTTTTCTATGGGTAATTCGCGTTTTGTTTAATACATTACCTTGCTGGTCAATATGTAAAACTTCAGCAAATTTCCCCATAAACTCATGATAAACCGGCAGCGCCATGGTGCCATCTTCATAATAAATTGGTGCAGCTTTGACTAAGGTGCTGATGTTTACAAAAGGGGTTGTTATAAGACGTCTTGGTTGACTCCAGCTATTTCCTAAATCATCTGAGTGCATTGTATTGATTGCACTTGCCGCCCAGCCACCGGCCGCGACCGATACATAAAATAACCATAGTCTGCCATTGGGGGCTAAAGTGATAACTGGGTTACCAAGCTTCTTTACCCAGCGCTTGGTTGCCACTTGAGTATCCCACGGAGTCGCAAGAATAACTTCTTCACTCCATTTGTTGGTACTAGCATCAAAGCGAGTAGACTTAATGGTGACGTCTCTGCCACCCTCACGACTGCCAGCAAACCAAGCCGCAATTAAATTGCCGCCGCCAGTTTGAGCGACTGATGAAGCGTGAACAAAGTCTACTGGATTATTGGAAGCGAACTGAGTATCGAAATAAGGTTGGTTGTCAGTGTTTATCGGTGGCCATGTCACTGCAAAGCTACTAGGTTCCCGCGGCGAATATTGCCAGGCCAAAGAAAACGCTATTGCTAACAGTACCAATAAAAATGGCGAACGCTTTGATGCTGTAATAACCGTATTTTTCATAGATTTTTTTGATACGTAGATGATTAATTTATCAATAGTTATTATGCTGTTGTGAGTGGTTAATAGCTAATGAAAATCACGTGATTTAAGTTGCGTATTATTTAGCAAGTGACTGTAATCAATTATGCGCCCAGCGATAACATGGGTAACCCCATTCTTATGTTCAGAGGTGCCGTAGATGACAACTAATTTTGCATTCATTAGTGCTTGGCGGAAATTCTGTTGAGTTGCTTTCCATACAATGACATTGATGTTGCCAGTTTCATCTTCTAGAGTCATAAATATAACGCCGCTAGCACTACCCGGACGCTGCCTACCAGTAACTAAGCCTGATACTCGAACAAAGCGGCCATTGCTCAAACTGCTGAGCTGGTTTGCTAAGCTACAAGGTTTTAATTGTTTTATATGTCGCAGTTGAGCCAGTGGGTGACGCTGTAAGCTTAAGCCGGTGGTGTTGTAGTCGGTGACAGTATTAGCAAATTCATCTGGTGGCATAAAAATTACCTTATCGTCTAACGATTGTGTTGATTCTTGTTCAGCTAGCAATGGTTTAGCTGACTCTATAGCTTGTTGTTGCCAGTGCCCTTGAAAGCGATGTTGATTAATAGTTTTAGTTGCATCGGCATTTATTAGTGCGGTGAGCTCTAACTTGTTTAATTGGGCTTTAGCCGCTAAGTCTTTTAGATTACTAAAATTAGTAGTTCTGGCTTTAATAAGTCTTTTTGCAGCAGCGTGATTAAAGCCTTTTATTAGCCGTAGCCCTAAACGTAGGCTTGGTTGTGGCTCGTTATTATCAATAGCTGAGTCATCTTCTAAGCTGTGATCCCAATTGCTGTGTTCAATAGTAATTGGCTTAACTGTAATACCATGGCGCTTAGCATCTTGAATAAGCTGGGATGGTGAATAAAACCCCATCGGTTGGCTGTTAAGTAAGGCACAATAAAAAGCAGCAGGGTAGTGGCATTTTAACCATGCCGATATATAAACCAATAAAGCAAAGCTAGCGGCATGTGATTCAGGAAAGCCGTATTCACCAAAGCCCTGTATTTGCTTAAACAGGCGCTGAGCAAAATCTTCGCTATAACCACGTTCGCGCATGCCGTCTAAAAGTTTAGTTTCAAATGAGAGTAAATTTCCATTATGCCCCCATGAGGCCATTGCCCGCCGCAACTGGTCTGCCTCGCCACCACTAAAGCCTGCGGCAACCATGGCTAGTTTTATCACTTGCTCTTGGAATATAGGTACGCCTAAAGTGCGTTTCAAAACGAACTTAATATCAGGACTGGGGTAATCGACTTCTTCTAAGCCTTGCCTACGACGTAAGTAAGGGTGAACCATATCTCCTTGTATAGGGCCTGGTCTAACAATAGCGATTTGAATCACTAGATCGTAATAGCATTGTGGTTTTAGTCTTGGCAGCATAGATATCTGCGCTCGCGACTCTACTTGAAACAAACCAATACTGTCGCCACGGCATAACATGGCATAAGTTTTAGGATCTTCTGGAGGAATCGACGCCATGTTAATAGGCGTGCGGTAATGATGGGTTACTAGATCAAAGCATTTTCGAATAGCACTTAACATGCCAAGCGCGAGTATATCTATTTTCAGCAAACCTAGGGCTTCAATGTCTACTTTATCCCACTGAATAACCGTGCGCTCTTTCATCGAAGCGTTCTCAACCGGCACAATAGTGTGTAGTGGTTTGTTGGTAATTAAAAATCCGCCAACATGCTGTGATAAATGCCTAGGGAAACCTAATATTTGTTGTAGTAAATCAATAAACTGCTGGGCGATATTACTATTGCCCATATTGGCATCACTAAATTTCTGTTTTAACTCTTCAGTTCTGTCCCACCAGGCTAAAGACTTGGTGAGTTGGCCAACAAATAAATCATCAAGCCCCAAGGCTTTACCGACGTCGCGTATTGCACTGCGCGGACGATAGGTAATAACAGTAGCGATTAAAGCAGCATTGTCACGACCATATTTTTTATATAAGTATTGAATAACTTCTTCGCGCCGCTCATGTTCAAAATCCACGTCAATATCAGGCGGCTCGTTGCGCTCTTTAGATATAAAACGCTCGAATAATAATTGGGTTTTCTCTGGTGAGACTTCGGTGATAAATAGGCAATAGCACACAATAGAATTAGCCGCAGAGCCACGGCCTTGGCATAAAATCTTGTTACATCTAGCAAAGTAGACAATGTCGTAAACGGTTAAAAAATAGTATTCATAAGATAATTCGCCAATTAGCTTAAGCTCATGGTCTATTTGTTTTTGGATGTGTTGAGGCACACCTTTAGGCCAGCGCGCTTTTGCTCCTTGTTGGACTAAAGACAATAAGTAATCAGTTGCGGTTAACTCTGGCGGCACTAGCTCTTCTGGGTATTCATAACGTAGCTCGTCAAGGCTAAAAGTACAGAACGATGCTATAAGACAGGTTTCTTCAAGTAGCGGCTTTGGATAAAGTTTTTGTAGTGTACTTATAGGGCGTAGATGTTGCTCGCTGTTAGCTTGTAAGCATGACCCTAGTTTTTGCACTGGTGTACTTAGGCGAATAGCGGTCAGTATGTCTTGTAGTGGCTTCTGCTCTTTACTGTGCATATGTATATTGCCGCATGCCAGCATAGGTATTTCCAAGGTGGTGGCTAGTTGGTACTTCCATAAATAATTACTATGATCGCCGGCCCTTAATAGCTGGCTAACACCAAGCCATAAGCGGTTAGCAAATATATTTTGCAACCATTGGCCTTGGGCAATAACCAGCTCGTTACTTGAGCTATTTCTGTTAGGTAACCAAATGGCCAATAGTTGTTGAGTTTGCCGCTCTAAATCTTTTGCTAGCAGGGTGTAGCTGCCTTTTTTACTACGCCTGCGGGCGCGGGTAATTAATGCAGACAATTGCTCATAAGCAAGCCGGTTAGGTGCCAGCAATACAAGTGACAGTGGCGGGGAAAATTCATCATTGTTAAATTCACTGCCTACAATAAGTTTTATGTTGTTAGCTTTGGCCGCAATGTGCGCTTTAACTATACCTGCGAGTGAGCATTCGTCACAAATAGCGATGGCTTGGTAATTTAGCTCTGCAGCAGTAGCCACTAGCTCACCTGGCCATGATGCGCCACGTAAGAAAGTGAAGTTACTAATGCTGTGTAATTCTGCGTAGGGCATATTTTGATTCGGCTAAAAAAGCCCTTGAGCAAAAACTGCAAGGGCGTATAACGAGACTTTCTGTTTTTAGTTAGCCTTGCTGTCTTAAGGCTTTTTACTAATGGTTCGAACTGCAGGCCAAAGTGGGCAATGGCAGGGGGAGTGCATAAAGGCTACTTTGGCCCACAGTTCGATTCGGTGGCAGATAGCTAGTGATTAGTTAGCTGCAAATTTGGTTTAAGAAAATACCCCCTGGGCAAACCAGCGGTCGTCACTGTTGTCATGAAAAACCCAGTAAACACTGCCATTTTCATGCTCGGCTACAAAATAGTCGCGCTTAACGGCAGTATTTTTCCAATGGTCTTCAATGCGTTCAGGACCTTGCTTTAACGTCAACTTGCCATTCCAAAATAAACCTTTATTAGTTTGGTTAATCGATACCGGTGCTGGTAATAACCAAAGTGGCTTAGGTGCATTAAAGTTTAAGTCTAGCTGTTGGCTGGCGAGCTCTCTTTTGTGCTCGGCAATATTAAGGGGCAGACGAGTTGCCATGCTGGCTTGTTCTGGTAAATGCTCATTTTGAACAACTAATTGCTCTAATGGCTCTTTACCTAAACGGCTAGCTAATTTATCAATTAACGAGGTAATTTTCGTGGTATCAGTTTTTGTCTCATTAACAAACAAGGTTTCGCTTTGTTGCTCCAACTGAGAGAAGTCTTCACAGTGCAATGAAATACTTTCTATGGCGCCTTCTAATTTGGTGTTCTCTATGGCTTCGCGGCTTAGCTCAAAAAATGTTTTGGC
Organism: Porticoccus sp.; assembly: GCA_047628915.1. Taxonomy (GTDB): domain Bacteria; phylum Pseudomonadota; class Gammaproteobacteria; order Pseudomonadales; family CAWVSB01; genus CAWVSB01. The sequence continues at coordinate 4,777 of JBLHWB010000058.1, forward strand.
TAGATGGCTAGGCTGAGAAAAATTCACTGTTATGTCTTTGTCACCCTCAACGTATTTAAGCTTCCATGTTAGTTGGCTACAGTCTAATTGGTGACTATGTAAAAACTGACTGAATTCTTCTAACAGGCGACGCATAGGGAACAGCAATGCTTGGCTATTGGTAATGCCGTCGCTAAACCATGCGCTGCGTTGAAAATGCTTTTGCGGCTGAATAAATAAGCGTGGGTCGCTAATGTCACCACGAAGCTCTGCTATGTAACGTAAAAAGTGTTTACCAAAGCGGCGGCCTATAGCGTTAACCGGTAAATCCATTAGCTCACCAATATAGTGCAAGCCTAATTTTTGTAACTGGTCTTTTTGTTTTTGCGGGCAGTTAATTAAATTAAGTGGGATTTTCTCTAACTGCTTTTTCAGCATAGTTTTATCTAAGGTGTTACTGCTAGTGTCAAAGTATTGCGCGTGTTGGCCAGGCTGTGCCCGCGCCATTAACCATGCCGCTTTAGGCGTATGTGCCAAACCAATCTGGCAGCTATAACCCATATTACTTAGCTGGTTGCTTATATCATTAACAATATTGTCTAAGCCTTGGTATAGCTTTAGTACTGAGCTTATTTCTAGTAATAAGTCGTTAGGTGACTCAACGCTAACTGACGGCGTGTAGCGATATGCCCAGTGCGCTAGTTGAGTTAACGCGTCTACCTCTTTGTCATGATCACGCGCAATGGTTTGAGGCTGTTCTGCCAAAGCATAGGCGGTGTTAACCGACATGCCGCTGTCAACGCCTTGCTGATGGGCTTGTTGGTTGCACATAAGCACGCGGTTGTTTTCCACCACAAGGCTTGCCTGCGACTGGGTATTAGCTTGGTGTCTGGTAAATATTTCTAACGGCAGTTTTGAGAAGTTTAAGCATAGCCACAACATATTGATTCCTCTAACTATTGAGTAAACGTAAGCGGCTGGTTAGCGGCTGACGATACATTAGGTAAATGATTGTTCTTTGAAGTTGTTAATTTTGCTGTACTACTAGTAAAGCTAGGCAGTGCAACACGCTTTTGGTGTTTAACTAAATTGCTGTCGCGGTCGAGTAGTAAATGCTGCCCACCCCAGCCACCAGCTTGTTTAAGAATGTTGACTGCCAATTTATTACGCTGGCCATTGAGTGTTAGGCGCGTAGTGGCAGGTGAGTTTTGTTGGCTAAACTTGCTGTCGCGATATAAAAATGCCGCAGTGTTACCGGTTTTAGCCGCCAGTTGCAGTTTGCGCAGTTGGGCTTGTTGTAAGCTTTGCTTACCCAGCCAACACACAACCGCGCAACAGGCGTTAGAGCGTAATGTTTGCTCGACCGCCCATAGGGTTTGGGCTAAGTCACGAGTGTTAAGTATTAGCAGTTGTTTGCCGCTAATTCCCGCTGCCGCCAATGCAGGCGCATTAGGGTGGTGTGGCGGGGCAATCAGCATGCACTGGCCATAACTGCCACAGAGTTTTTTTATAGCGGGTAATAATAACTGCCACTCACCAATGCCATATTGGCTGCTTAATAGCTCAGTAATATTTGCCTGCGGCCAGCCGCCTTCATGCAAGGCATTGTCTAACTCATTAAAACCAGTACTAATTGTTGCACTAGAACGCACATGGCTAGATGCTTGCCAAATGTCGCGTCGTTGTAACAATGTAGATAGTGATGGTTTCATGGTTTTTTTGTGCTTATTGTTAGTCGTTTTATGTGATTATATACAGTACTGTATTCTTGTACAGTACTTTTATGGAAAAGCATAACGATTGCAGTTAATTGATTGTTTTTAAACGATATATTTTATTGTAAAGAGCGGGAAGAAGAGGTTAAACCTTACTATTGATGAGAAATTCCGGTGTTTGGGGTTTTGTTTAAAGGCTTTTGCCTACTGGCGAAACCTACATAAGAATAGAGGCTGCAGCAGGCGAAAACTACTTAGTATCCAACTCAGCCATAATCGGCCTTAGAATCAATGCCACACGCCGGTTTTGCGCACGACCCTCACTAGTTTCATTACTACTAACCGGGCGAGTCGAGCTAAAGCCCATCACTACAATTCGATCCATAGCGATATCTTGCGTCATCAGATTTTCGCCAACCGCCAGCGCTCGTTTTTCAGATAAGCTCTGATTATATTTCGGGTCGCCACGATCATCGGTATGTCCTTCTACAATCACCAGGGTCTTGTCATAGGTGCTAACAATACTAGCCACTGCGGCAAGCGCTTTTTTAGCGGCATCATTAATACGGACACTGTTAGTTGCAAACGCCGAAGAGCCGGGGAAAGTAATACGAATACCACTGTCATTACGCGTGACGATAGCAACACTGTCGTCCAGCTTTTGTTGCATATTGGCATATTGTAAGTCGGTGTAATAACCAACGTTATCAGTTGTTAACGGCTTCTCTTCTTTACGTAGCAATGCCTGCATTGCTTGGTCTATGCTTTTTTCACCGGTAACCACTGCCAATGTCGGCTTAGCCGGTTTAGTCACTGACTTTGAGCTGCTGGGCGTATTTGTTGTTGTTCCAGAGGATTGTTCAGATTTGGTGTTAAGCGCTTCACAAGCCGACAGCGTTGCTATACATAACAAGATACATGAGAGTTTCAATGGCTTGACTAACAATGTTTTTTTATAGCTTTTCAAGTGGCTCTAACTCCAGTGTGCATCAGGCTTATCAATATGTTTTAACTTACTTATACCGCAACAGGGTGAAGCTCGACGATATTATCGCTATTCATTTGTTTTGAAAGTGCAAAATCAATAAATGCCTCAGCTGGCACTGGTCTGCTATATAAATAGCCCTGCACCATTTTCACATTGTGTTTTATTAACCACTGGGCTTGATGTTCTAATTCAACACCTTCGGCAACTATGTCTAATTTTAACGACTTAGCCATCTCAATTATATGGGCTACTACATTACTAGTGACACCATGGGTTTCTATAGCATCAATAAAAGACTTGTCTACTTTAAGTACATCTAACTCAAAACCTTCCAAATACGACAAGCTAGAATAACCCGTTCCAAAGTCATCAATAGAGATTCGATGTCCCCGTTGTCTTAACTTACTTATACGTTGGCGAGCGTCATCACTGTCAATAAGCCCGCGCTCGGTTATTTCTAAACCAATAGAAGCTGCTGGCACCCCTGTTTTCGCTAACTGCGCAGCAAGGTATTCCATGAAATGATTGGCCTCTAAGTCACTTGCCGAAAGATTGATGTTAATTGTATAACCTGGATTGGTTTTCAAGTACTCACCCAGCTCGCGCAATACTTCATTTAACATTAACTTGGTTAATTCAGTACAAAGGCCAGCAGTCTCAACCAGTGGTACAAATATGTTTGGACTAATTTCTTCACCACTTTCACGCACCCACCTAGCTAGGGATTCAGCGCCGTAACAAGTATTAGTATGCAGATTCATTATCGGTTGATATTTAGCCTTAATTTGACCATTCATAACGGCATCATGTAACTCGGTGGCTAAACTGAAACGCTGGCGAGAGTAATGCAGAACAACAAACCCCCACAATATGATTAATAGTAATATCAAGGTGCCTACTGTTAGTAAGATCGGCAAGTAGCGATCCCATATTTCATCCATTGGTTGCTCTGCCACTACATCTATAGGAAAAATAGTGCCCAAAGAAAACCGTGAAAGAAGACGTTCATTGACATCATCTACTGTTAAACCAAGTTCTAAAAGCTTGGGGTGTGGCAAATCAATTTGCTTGTCAGTAGCGATCATCGGCAAGCCTTCAACCCAAAGTCCGGCGCTTTGCTCGACTAGCTCAGAACTAATGAGTAGACGTGGGTCGATAACAACATCATGTTCACCAAATCGCATTAAAAATAACTCAATCCCACCTACCTCAGTTTCCTTGCTTGGCCACCAAGCAATCACGCCAGAATCATAAATACGACTCGCCCGTGGTGGGGTGAATTCTATTCCCTGAATAAACCCTGCGCCGCATTGTCGTTCAGCAGCTATCCAATAACCGATAGCGCGAATGTATGGGCGCGCAACAGCTGATTCTTGCATTAGCTGTATATGCTTAGGTGAACAAGCTGAAAGTGATGAATTATTAAGCTGGGCCAGTAAATCGCGGGCATCGATAATGGCATTTTCAGCTTGCTGTCCAAGTTCGAATGAAAAAGCTTCCAGGCGCTGCTCTTCAATTAAGACAGAGTTTTTCCATAAATATCGGCCGAGAAACAATAGCAGCAGAACGCCCAGCAAAGAGGCTGCTAAAATTCCTATTAATATTTTGCTTCGCTGAGATCTCATTCTTTTATTGCCGTCAGGTAGAGCTTAAGCTCGATTATAATAACTATAGACCATAATTGGAGAAATATACTACGAAAGCTAGTAAGCAATAGCTTTGCGGCTATACCATTATTTTCTATTGGTATGACTAATGGTGTTTTTATCAGTGAGGTTAATAATACTAAAAGTGATCGTTCTGCTAGTTAGTGCCGAAAGCCAATAGCCTTTAATAACTATTAATGGGTGAAGGCTGAGTAACGTTTTCTTTTGCTCACTATAGAAAAGGCATTATTAGTAGAAAAACTGCTTTAAATCGTCAGGCAAAATCCGGCTACCTTAAACGCTAGCCCCGCATCCTTTTACCAGTAACGCTACATTCGCTGCATCTCTGGTTTGTGTAAAGATCTCATTGTCGGTTAGGTCGCCAAAGCTTGTGGTAGTAAGACCTGCTAATGCCAATATACTATCTAGGGAAATTTTGTCGTTACCGTAAGCTTTAAATACGGAATTGATTTGTTTGCACGATACGTTTGAAAATCCGTTATTGTTGATGTTTTGTGCTAACAAGCTTGGCATTTATTTTGAGTCTAGCGGGGTAGCTGGTTACAGCTAGGGCGAGACCAACTTTCATGATAGCAATATTGCATAAAAAAACCTGCTATCTAATTAGATAGCAGGTTTTTTTTCTTTTAAAACTATTAATCTACATAGTTTTATTTTTTAATAGAAAAGCTACTACAAATCAAACGATAAAGTCGCGCCATACCATAGACCATCACTGTCATCTGAATCTGATGCGCCAGCGCTTACATTCAAACTTAATGCTTCTGTTAGCTTAGCATTGAAGCCAAGATCGACAGTTACTGAACTATCATCAAGGCTTTGGCCCGGTAGAGTAAAACGGTTGCTGCCAACGGTTACTAAGCCTAGTTCAACATCATTGCGTCCATCTTTGTCTTCATCACGATATACCGCTTCACCGTAAAATTCGCAATCACATATGCCTAAACCTATGCTGCCAAATAACCCAGCTAACAATACTGATGAGCTAACATTTTGCTCGCCGACGACAAGGCTAGTAGAAAGTGAAGCATCTTCTTGATAGGCATCAACAGTGACATCTATGTATTCATAACCAACAATTGGCCCTAAGCGGTAGTTTTCTTCACCTTTGAATAGGTCGTAACCCGCTTGAATGGCAAGTGATGATGTATCACCACCAGTATTGCCCGTTTCAGTTCTTTGGTTAAGCGGCCCTAAGCTGAAGCTACGATCGAGATCGCTATAGTCGTTATCTGAAAAGGTGTAAATGGCTTCAACAAAGTACGCATCATTGTTGTAAGCACCTAAGAATGAAATGTCTGTGCTAGTCATTTCATATTGTGATACGCCGACATTAAGCTCGTTATCGCTTCTACCTAGTAATACACCAA
>JBLHWB010000059.1:0-10414 GCA_047628915.1 Porticoccus sp.
GATGTCAACTATGTCGACTTCATGTATATCTTCAACACGAAGCACCCCTCCAGCCATTTGATTTAACGTCGGGACAACTCTTACATGTAACGAAAATGGCTCTAACTTATCAATAATTTCTTTTCGCCTTATGCGACTGATAGATGGCATTGCCAACAGCACATCCTCAGCAGCGGTGTCATCAATGATCTCTTGTATACTTGATGAACTATATATTCGGCGTCCACCGATAATTCTGCCTGCAAGCTGTCTATCGTCATCGATAAAACCAACCGGAAAATACTCTTTATCCTGCTCCAACAAGCCAAACAGCTGGAACCCTGCTTCGCCAGCACCGTAGATTAGAGCAGGCTTTCTACCCTTGTTATTACTAGTACGAGAAACTACTTTTAATAAGGCTTCATTAGTTAAAAACCCACGTCCTGAATAGCGGACAACACTGACTAATACCAAATTAATTAAGGTATAGTTAAAAATCAATGCACGAGGAATCAACTGATCGCTACGAACTAAATAGAGGACAAAAGCTAATACCAGAGATGAAAAAATTACTGCATTAGCAATACTTACCAGATTCTCCATATTCAAATAACGGAGAACAGTTTTATATAAACCGAACCAAGAAAATACAACCACGGTGATGACTGAAGCGCTGAGAAATAACCACAGATAATCTAACGGATTAACTAGCTGAGAAGAGCCGAGACGGACAAAAAATGCAACCCAAAGAGATATCCATGCCAGCAAAATGTCTGTAAACATTGAAATCCAATGTTTTTGCGAACGACTCCTCTCTAGTAACCATGCCCTTACATTATTTAACATACAGCTTTAACTTCCGTATAATTGTTATTGCTATAATATGCAATTAAGTCGCATTCTAGCGCAGAAAACAGCTACTTCCAAAAAACTAAAGCTATATTGTAATAACGGGTGGAATACTTCAATGCGATATACAACATAGGCAGATAGGCAAGAATACATATCAGCCACGCATTAGCGTTAAAACTAGAAGCAATTAGCGCCAGCGGCAGTAACCAAACGGCAGAGACTAACAACAGCCAGTAACAAACTTTTTGATGAGAATCCAGATAGCGAGCAAGCTGCTGATATATATGACTTTGGTGCGCATCAAATACGTTTTGTTTAGCCAACACCCTAACTGACAAAGTAACGCACGTATCAGCGATAAATAGGCCCAAAATAATAAACCACGTCCAAATGCCAATTTCTCCAGCACTTAACAACATTAAACAAGCAAAAATAAAACCCAAATAGCTGCTACCAACATCACCCATAAAAATTTTAGCCGACGGCCAATTCCAGGGCAAAAAACCTAAACTACTGCCAAAAATACAAGCAAAGGCAAGTATCCAGTACGAATTACCGCTAACCACTAGAATCAACATCGCGATAGCAGCGCCAGTTAATGCCTGCGATATTGCAATACCGTCAATACCGTCCATAAAATTATAAAGATTAGTCAACCAAACCATAACGACAACATAAAATGGAGCACATAGCTCTACCGGCAAAAAATAGCCGCCGACATTAAGTAGCGGTATTACTGGCAACGCCAAAATAAAAGCGATTGAAATACAGAACTGTAATAACAGACGAAACTTCGCCGATAAATTCGAAATGTCGTCCCACAAACCCAGTATAGCTATCGCCAGCGAGCAAACTATTAGCGGCAACATAAGCTCTAGGGAATAATATCCTGCTGCCAACAGTGCTGTGAGCGCTGCAGTGATGACTATCACAAACGCTATGCCTCCGCCGCGAGGCGTGGGAACTGTATGCGCACTGCGATAATTCGGCACGTCTAACAATGCGCCTTTTTTAGCCAACCACAGTACCGCGCCAGTCAAGGTAAAGGCTGTCACCGCGGTGACAGCCACAAGCGCTGCAATCAACTCGACCATTTAGCTGAATATCTCTTAAATTCAATAACTGTCTCGGCAGGAGGCAACCAGCCTAAAAGCCGCTCTGCTTTGGCACAGCTTACTTCTAACGACTGCACTAAGCGCTCAACAATAGTTCTGCGATTTAACACCCAAGCTATCGCCTTTAAAATAAAAATAGGCACTGGCAACAAACAAGCCGATTTGCCTTGGGACAAAGCCATTAATCGTACTAACTGAGGAGTAGATACTGGCAAACTATCTGCAACTAAAAAGGTTTGATTGAAGGCTTTTTTATTGCTGCAGCAATGGATGATAAATGCAGCTAAATTATCTACTGACACAAGGCTTCGCGTATTGTTAATACTGGCCAGTGGCAAAGGTAATCCTTTAATGCTTAACCTCAGCAAGGCCTTAAAGTTCGCCTTCACATCCGGCCCATAGACCAGTGGCGGCCGAATAATGGTAATAGCTAGATCCGAATTACCAGCCAATATATTCAACCCTTGCTCCGCATCCCATTTAGCCAAACCATAAGCATCCTTAGGGGCAGGAATATCCAGCTCCGAAAAAGGCTCCCTGCCATCAGTATGCTCACCATTAACTTTAATAGAACTCAAATATATAAACTGTTTTACGCCACATTTAGCCGCCATTGACGCTAATTTCACTGTTGCATCACAATTTTCTGCCATCTGCAGTGCAGTCTCGTTTTCCGGGTCAGCCTGCATCTGATGTACCCGCGCAGCCAAATGAACAACAATATCAACCCCATCAAACCATTGAGGCTGTGGCTGGATAGCCTCCAAACCTTTAAAGACATGCTGCCGCGCGTGCGGGTCTAATTCTAGCGGCCGACGCGTCAATACACTCAGATTAACACCGGAATCTAGCAATTTTTGGCAAAGCACTTTGCCAACAAAGCCACTCGCTCCAGTCACTAAAACTGTCAAATTTTCAATTGAATCCATAACTAATAAATTTATACTTTTTATAAGCCTTTATCTTGTGAAACCTTATCCCATACTCACCAGAAAACACAGTCGATTAGCTAAGTTCGTTATAAGAAAGCTAAAAAAATAGAAAATAAATGCCAAAAGTAATCGACAGTAATTTTTACAGCTATACTATGCTGATTAAAAGAGAAGGGAAAAAAGTGTGACCGAGCAACTATTCGATATTATTTTTAAAGGCGAGACCTTAGACGGTATTGAAGCACTTGATGCACAAGTAAACCTTGCCAAGCTTTTCAAACAACCCACTGACAAAATTGCCAAGCAATTTTTTAGTCAGCCCTGCTATCTGAAAAAATCTTTAAACCGCGAAACAGCGGCTAAATATCAAGCCGCATTGAAAAAAGCGGGATTGAAGATTTACATCAAAGAACAGCAAGAAAGCCCTAATAAGGCTCAAAAAGAAAAGCCTGAGGCCAGCCAAACAGTTGAGACACAATCGTCATCAACAGAAGAAACTTATGGCTTTTCACTTGCTCCAATGAGCGGACCGCTATTAAAGCCTAGCGAAAAGAAAGTCAGTATTATCAACGACCTCGATCTTTCAGCGTACTCTCTAGCAGCGCAAAAAGGATATTTAGTAGACCCACAAGAACTTCCAGCAAGAGACTACCCGTTAATTGAAATACCGGACCTATATTTAATTCCAATGGATAGATAATTAGCTAACGGTAATTTTTGGCAATTTAACCAGAACTTTAAGCCCAGGGTTGTTATCATTTAAAGAAACAACACCTTTATGTAATTTGATCACCGCTTCTACCATACTCAAACCTAAGCCATTACCGGGCAACGCTCCCCGACTGGCCTCAACCCGATAGAAGCGCCTAAACGCTTTATCTCTCTCTGTTGCCGGAATACCGACGCCATCATCAGCGATAGAAAATTCTATATAATCCTGATTCTGCCAAGCATTAACCTCTATATTGCCATCAGCTTTGCCATATTTGAGTGCATTATCAACAAGATTAGCCAACGCCTGAAACAATAAATCTCGATCAGCCCATAACGCCAAATTAGGCTCCGTCTCAAGGCTCAAACTCTGCCCCGCTTCAGCCGCAACAGGCTCATACATTTCAACTACATCAGCTAAAATCATGTCTAAACTAATATCAGAAAACCCCTCTTTTTGACTATCACTTTCAATGCGAGCAATTCGAAGCAAAGCACTGAAGGTTCTTAATATCCCGTCTGCCTCATCAATCAATGACTGAACTCTTTCCTCCCCAGCTGCAGGCACATCGACCTGTAACTGCACCATATGATTACGTAATCTAGTCAATGGAGTTCGCAAATCATGAGCAATATTGTCACTTACCTGCCTAACCCCAAACATCAGTGACTCAATCCGATCTAGCATTTGATTGAAATTAGCCACCAGTATTTCAAAATCGCCACCACCGCTTACAATTTTCAATCGGCGAGTTAAGTCTCCGGCCATAATATGCTGAATACTTCTATTGATAGATTCAATTCTGCGCAGAAATATAGAGGTAATAATCGCGCCGCCAATACTTCCGAGTAAAATTAGCACAACCATTCCCTGAGTAAGAATCCCAGCCACTAGCCGTATGTGATCGATAACGTCATTGTAATTTCTAGCAACCAGAATCCGATCACCATTTACCATCTCCTCACTGCGCCCAACATAATCAATATCAACATTGCCTTCACTGTTGGACTGAAGAATATCTTGTTCAAAGCTTAACCAGCCTTGCGGATAACGAGTGGATGCTGGCCATTCTTGCAAGTTCCCGGCTAATACATTGCCGCCTTTATCCACCAGTAAATAAAAATAAGAGGCTAATATTGATTGGTGGATACGGGTATCAATAAACTCATTGACGCCATCGGCTCCATCGTCGAGATACGCTTGCTGAACCCCCTCCCACTCTGTCTCAATCGCCTCATGCACTTCATTAGTAAACTGATAAGAATAAATTGCATAAACAATAGACAGCACAATGAACACGGCGAAGCTGAGCCCCACCATGTACTTAACGCTAGATCGAAAAGTATAACTAGATAAAAGTTTATTCAGGTTCATTAAGCATATAACCGGCACCACGAACGGTGTTCAGCAACGGCTTTTCGAACTCTTTATCAATTTTTTGACGCAGGCGACTGATATGAACATCGATCACATTAGTTTGCGGGTCAAAGTGATAGTCCCAGACGTTCTCTAACAACATAGTACGAGTAACGACCTGCCCGGCATGCTTCATTAAGTACTCAAGCAAACGGAACTCTCTGGGCTGCAAAATAATATTTTGCCCGCCGCGAGTCACCTTATGAGACAATAAATCCATTTCTAAATCTGCAACCTTTAATTGAGTAACCAGAGCAGAACTTTCTTTCCGTCTGGCCATTGCTTCAATTCTTGCTAACAGTTCAGCGAAGGCAAACGGCTTAACCAAATAGTCATCAGCCCCAGCCTTAAGACCTTTTACCCGGTCATCCACTTCACCAAGTGCGCTTAAAAATAATACTGGCGTTTGGTTATCTGCCGCGCGAATAGTTTGAACAATGGCTAAGCCGTCAACATTTGGTAGCATTCTATCCACCACCAAAATGTCATAACTCTCACTACTCGCTAGTAGTAAGCCCTCTTTGCCGTCTTGAGTATGATCAACTGAGAAACCACTTTCCTTCAGTCCTTTTACCACAAATTCAGCAACGCTAATATCATCTTCTATTAGCAGTATCCGCATAGGAGCCCCTTTGTTTTTATCGCTATGTAGCGTCTGCGCCAGCTCTTGCCGACTGTCGCTACCACCATAGTATTGACTGGAGCCTAGCATATCATGTCGTTCCTGTTTTGGTAGTTGTGATTAAGTAAAAAATTTTAACCCATCCCAGCTATCCAAAAGCTTTCCAACAAATTAACCATTAGTAACTAGACTAAAACGGCAGCCTGCAGCTTGCGATAAGTTCTGCTAATATTCAGCGCATTAAAAGGGCGCTTTATCAAAAGTTAGCTAACCTAAGCTTGTTAATCAAAACTCCATCGCTAAGAAACAACAATGACAAAAAAAAACCACGCACCATCATTAGGAAAAAGACTAGCCGCTATGGGTTACGACTCACTATTGGTGTTCGCGCTACTATTTATCGCCAGCGGCATTTATATCGAGATCTCCCGCAGAATTAAAAATATTTCAGCCACTGAAGTGAACACTGGCCAAATAGTCACCGAAATAGCCCCTGCCGCAAGTGGTCCGCTATTCACCTTGTACTTAGTAATAGTTGTTGGCTTATTCTTTTGTTATTTCTGGTGTAAAGCAGGTCAAACACTAGGTATGCAGTCCTGGAGTCTAAAAATACAAAATACCGATGGCTCGCTTATTTCAGCTAAACAGGCATTTATTCGCTATTGTGTTGCCATTATATCGCTATGTTGTTTTGGCGCTGGCTATTTATGGGTATTTATAGATAAGGAAAGTAAAACATGGCACGACAAGGCATCAGACAGTGAGACAGTACTTTTACCAAAAGACAAAACTTAAGCCTTGCGCAACATATAAAAGCCAGCAATAGCACAAACAATTATCGGTATCGCGACTGCCTGCCATGGCGGGAAGCTAAAGACTAAACTGGCAGGCCCCAACAGATTTTGTACCGTCCGAAAAACCACCCCCACCATAACTCCAGTAAAGATCCGATAACCCATAGTCACTTCACGCAGTGGCCCAAAGATAAATGATATCGCAATCAGCACTAAACTGGCGGTACCGAGAGGCTGCAGCACCTTTTTCCAAAATTCTAATACAAACTCTCCACTGTCTAAGCCCTGAGCGCGCCGGTAATCGACATAGCTATACAAGTCGGAAATCGACAAATAACGCGGCCGCATTGACACCACATTCAATAGTTTTGGAGATAAACTAGTATCCCAGCGACGGGTAGAGAAACTCTGACTAGTTGTTTTATCGCCCCAAAAAGTGGTTTCAGCGCCATTTTCTAATACCCAGTAATCGCCATCCTGATAACTGGCTCGCTTAGCAGCAACGGCTTTAATTAAGTTGCGCTCATCATCAAAATTATACAGCATAACCCCAAATACAACTCCGTTCGGCTGCACCGAATTAAAGTGCATAAACTCATTGCCTTCCCTATTCCAAACGCCGCCTTTGGTGCTAGATACCTTATCCCCACTGATCAAATACTGCCGATTACTGTGAGCTATTTGCTCAGTAACCGGCGCTACATATTCACTAAGTAATACGCCTAAAATCATTACCAACATTGCCGGACGCATCACAATCCAAACTAGCCGTTTAGTAGAAACACCAGCTGCCCGCATCACCGTGAGCTCACTATTACTAGCAAGACCGCCTAGGCCAGCAAGGCAACCCACTAACGCTGCGTAAGGCAAATAGTCATTAATGCGCCGAGGAATCGTCATCAATATATAAATAATCGCTTGGCCAAAAGTGTAACTCCCCTCGAGCTCACCCGACTCGTCGATAACAGCAGCCAAAATATCAAGACCTAAAATAACCGACAACACCATCAGTATGGCCAACAACACTTGCTTACCGACATAACGCGTAACTAATCTATGTTGCATTGCGCCGACCTCCTAGCTTTAGCCACCAATCGGGACCAAAAACCAGCAGTAAACCAACAATAAAGGCCACCACATGGTTTGGAATCATACCGGGGAATACGTTAATTTCACCATCAGCAATACTCGCTCGAGTCATTGTTAGGGACACGAAATAACTCAAGTACAACAATATCGCCGGAAACATTTTGGTATATCGTCCCTTGCGATGATTAGTTCGACTCATGCCGATCGCCATCATTGTGCTAATCACTACTAACCAAGGAATAGATAAACGCCATTGCAAAGCCGCTTGATACTCCGGATTACTAGAGCCGATAAGATCTTGAGTAGAGACCGCATCCAATTCTTGAACTCGGCTTACGCGCGTCTCAGACTCTTTCATTAAAGTGGCAAAAGTATCAAACTTGACCACTTCAAAGCTTAGCTCGCCTGGGTTACCTTGGTACTGATAGCCATCGTACAGCTCAATATATCGAGCTGAGGTTTTTTCATCTCGAATCAGTTTACCTGACTTAGCAACTACCACTGTCATCTTTGCCTCGCCTGATTCGTTCTCAGATGAGCCACTCGCCGCAAAAACGTTCTTCATTCTAGTTCGACCTGAGTACAACCGTTCGGTATAAAAAACTCCAACAGAACTCTCAGTAGACTGGAATCGCCCTGGAGCCATTGTGTTCAAACCGTTGCGGGCATTAGGGTCAGTTAATATTTCTTCAACTTTGACCTCTCCGGCGGGGCTTACATACAAACTTAATGAGCCACTAATAACAGCGATCAGCAGCGCGGGGATCAACGTATACATCAGCAGGCGAAGCTGGCTCATACCACAAGCAATCATCACCACCATTTCACTTTCAACAAACAAACGGCCGTAAGCCAAAATAATACCAATAAAGAAGCTAAGCGGTAAGATCAGCTCAATAAAGTTAGGAAGGCGATAATACATAATCGGGAATAGTACGTTAGCGGCCAATTCGCCTGCCGCCGCATCAGCCAAATAACCAACAAAACGCCCGCTCATGAACACTAGCAACAGCACCAGTAAAACGGCAAAAGTCGTTACCAAAACTTCCTTTGCTAAATATTTAAAAATTAGCACTCGCCAACTATTCCTCTTAACTGTATAACCAAGCCATAACACGCTTGCAACCGGCGCCTACCCCTATAAACTTAGCGTCGTTACATTTTTGGTGCATTGTACCATTATTTAAATCGACAAAGCCTTGTCTCGCGGAGCTAAAATGCAATACACAACGAAATCAGATCAAAATCTTGCCACCCTAAAAACAGACTGTTTGGTCGCCTTAATCTTCGATGGCGACAATGATAAAAAAATATCTCAAGAGCTAGGCTCTGCTATTGCGTCAACCGTCAAGGCATTGGTCGCCAGTGGCGACCTCACCACTAACATTGGCGCGAGTAATACAATTATTAACCCAAACGACATTCAAGCTACCCGCTTGCTGTTAATCGGAGCCGGCCCGCGTAAAGAGTGGGGGCAAGATAATCTGACTAAAGTTCTCAACAGTCTTAGTGCCGTACTCAATAAGCTACCAATAAAAAATGCTAGCATTGCCTATCCCAGCGCAAGTTATGCCAATAGCGAAAAATCGGCAGCAATCCAAATTTCACAGATTTTAAGCGCTAGTCAGTATCGCTACAGCAAAACACTCAGCCGTAAAGTCAGCAAGCCTTCTGTCGCTAAAGTTGAAGTTATCTGCACTAGTAAAACTAGTTCCGCTATTCGTGCGGGCTTAAAATTAGGCAAAGCCATCGGCAATGGTATAAATGTCGCCAAAGAGTTAGGCAACTTACCAGCAAATATTTGTACTCCGACCTATCTAGCTAATCAAGCCAAGGCCATGGCACGAAAATGCCCACAGCTAACCACCAAAGTGCTCGAAGAAAAACAAATGAAAGAACTGGGTATGGGCTCATTACTATCGGTCAGCGCCGGTAGTGTCCAGCCAGCTAAGTTCGTCATTATGGAATACAAAGGCGCCAAAGATAAAAAGCAGGCACCTAAAGTATTAGTTGGTAAGGGCGTCACTTTTGACACCGGTGGCATTAGCTTAAAGCCCGGCGCCAAAATGGATGAGATGAAATATGACATGTGCGGTGCTGCCAGTGTAATCGGTACCATGGCAACAATTATCGAAGCCAAGGCAGATATTAATGTTGTTGGCATAGTTGCCGCAGTTGAAAACATGCCTAGTGGCATTGCGACTAAACCGGGCGATGTTGTTACTAGCATGTCGGGCCAAACTATTGAAGTTTTAAATACCGACGCTGAGGGACGTTTAGTCTTGGCCGACGCGTTAACCTATGTCGAGCGCTACAACCCTAGCGCGGTTGTCGATATTGCTACATTGACCGGCGCCTGCATAGTAGCGCTCGGCCATATTAATACCGCTCTTTATACCAATCACCAACCGCTGGCTAACGAATTATTAGCCGCCGGTAATGACAATGGCGACTTCATCTGGCAAATGCCATTAAACAATGCCTACCAAAAACTGATCGATAGTCCATTTGCCGACATAGCCAATATTGGCGGCCCTGGCGCTGGCAGTATCACTGCTGCCTGCTTTTTGAGTCGCTTTGCCAAAAAATATAACTGGGCGCATCTGGATATTGCTGGCACAGCATGGAATAGCGGGGCCAACAAAAGCGCAACGGGCAGACCGGTTGCATTGCTAACTCATTACTTGCTAGCCAAGTAATGACCCAAGTAGATTTCTACTCACTCTCGAGTAGTGACGCCGCTGTGCGGCTGCGCTACGCCTGTATATTGGCAGAATTGGAATATAAACAAGGCAAAACTGTTTACCTCAACATGCAATCAAGCGAGGACTGTCAATCGATCGATGAAACGCTATGGTCTTTTCGAGACAACAGCTTCATTCCACATAACCTAGCAGGCGTTG
>JBLHWB010000060.1:0-10285 GCA_047628915.1 Porticoccus sp.
CTGCATTAACCGGCCGTGCATTTTTGTTCTTTGCTTATCCGGCCCAAATTTCAGGTGACTCAGTTTGGACTGCGGTAGACGGTTTTAGCGGTGCAACCGCATTAGCGCAGGCAGCCTCTGTAGGGTATGGCAACATCGTTGATGCTTGGGGTAACCAAATTAGTTGGTTACAAGCTTTTTACGGCAATATACAAGGCTCTATGGGTGAGGTTTCAACACTCGCTATTATGCTGGGCGCGGTATTATTGCTAGTAACTAGAATCGCCTCTTGGCGCATTATGGCCGGCGTTATTCTTGGTATGGTTGCGACTTCATCATTATTCAATCTTATTGGTTCTGATACTAATCCATTACTTTCAATGCCTTGGTATTGGCATTTAGTAGTAGGTGGCTTTGCTTTCGGGACGGTGTTTATGGCGACAGACCCTGTGTCTGCGTCAATGACCCATCTTGGTAAATGGTATTATGGTATTTTAATTGGCTTGATGGTGGTGTTAATTCGGGTGGCTAACCCTGCCTACCCTGAAGGTATGATGCTGGCTATTTTGTTTGGTAATCTGTTTGCGCCACTCATTGACCACTTTGTAGTACAGGCTAATATTAAGCGGAGGTTGGTACGTAATGTCGCGTAATAAAGATTCATTACAAAGCACTATTATTGTAGCGGTAGCGTTATGTTTAGTATGCTCAATCGTTGTATCCACCGCCGCAGTAGCGCTGAAAGATCGCCAAAAAGCGAACAAGTTAAATGAGCGTAATCGCAATGTTTTATCGGCGGCCGGCTTGTATAAACCTGGCGAGCAAACAGCTAAAGATATACAGACTTTGTTCGAACAATTTCAAGTTAAGTTAGTTGATTTAGAAACTGGTAATTACCTAAGTGCTTCCGATATGGACACCTTGGGCATTGATATTGCCACTTATGACCAGCGCAAAGCCTCTAAAATTGACGAGCTGTCGATTAAAATTCCAAATAAAGAAGATATTGCCGTTATTAAACGACGTGCGAAATACGCTTCTGTTTATGTCTTGGAACAAGAAGGTGAAGTGAAGAGCATCGTGTTGCCTGTTAAAGGTTACGGTTTGTGGAGTGTGTTATATGGCTTCCTTGCAATCGAAGCTGATGGCAACACTGTTTCTGGGTTAACTTTTTATGAGCACGCGGAAACGCCAGGTCTTGGGGGTGAAGTTGATAACCCGAGATGGAAAGCTCTATGGCCGGGTAAGCAGATAGTTGATAGCAACGGTGATGTCGCTTTAACCGTAGTGAAAGGTAAAGTGATTGGCGAAAGTGATTACGAAATAGACGGTTTATCCGGTGCTACCTTGACATCAAAAGGTGTTGCTAACCTTATCGAGTATTGGATGGGTGATAAAGCGTTTGGTAGTTATCTATCTAAAGTTAGATCGGGAGAGGTGTAAGATGGCTGGCGAGAAAGCAAAAAATGTTCTAATCGGGCCGATATTTGATAACAACCCGATTGCATTACAGATATTGGGCGTGTGTTCGGCTCTAGCGGTAACAACTAATCTCAGTATTACCATTGTTATGTGTATAGCGTTAACAGTGGTGTGTGCGTTTTCAAACTTTTTTATCTCGATTATTCGTAATTACTTACCTAATAGTATTCGTATTATTGTGCAAATGACGGTTATTGCCTCACTAGTAATTGTGGTTGATCAGTTGCTGCAAGCTTTCGCTTATGAAATTAGTAAAAGCCTGTCGGTATTCGTTGGTTTGATTATCACTAACTGTATCGTTATGGGCAGAGCAGAAGCGTTTGCAATGAAAAACCCACCGATTCCAAGCTTTTTAGATGGTATTGGTAACGGCCTTGGCTATAGCGTGGTATTGCTTGCAGTCGCTTTCTTTAGAGAGTTGTTTGGATCGGGTAGTCTATTTGGTATGGAAGTATTTACCTTGGTTGAGAATGGCGGTTGGTATCAAGCCAATGGCATGATGTTGTTGCCGCCTAGTGCATTCTTTCTGATCGGTTTTTTCATCTGGGCATTGCGTAGTTGGAAAACAAACCAAGTGGAAGAAAACGAGTTTAAGATGTCACCACAATCTAAGCAGGAGGCCGTGTAAATGGAACATTATATCGGTCTTTTTGTTCGCGCCGTATTTATTGAGAATATGGCTTTGGCATTCTTTTTGGGAATGTGTACGTTTTTGGCAATATCGAAAAAAGTACAAACAGCTATTGGTCTTGGTATTGCGGTAATTGTGGTACTGACAATTACTGTGCCAGCTAATAATTTGATTTATCAATATCTGCTAAAAGAAGGTGCACTATCTTGGGCCGGATTACCAAATACCGACCTTAGCTTTTTAGGTTACTTAAGTTATATCGGGGTAATTGCTGCCATCGTGCAAATTATGGAAATGTTTTTAGATAAATATATTCCAGCATTATACAGCGCACTCGGTGTGTTCTTGCCACTGATAACGGTTAACTGCGCAATCTTGGGTGCTGCCTTGTTCATGGTTAACCGTGAATACGAATTTGGTGAGAGTGTTGTCTATGGCTTTGGCGCTGGTGTTGGTTGGGCGTTAGCTGTGGTCGCACTTGCGGGCATTCGCGAAAAACTAAAATACAGCGATGTACCAGATGGCCTACAGGGTTTAGGTATTACGTTTATTACCGCTGGTTTGATGTCATTGGGCTTTATGTCTTTTGGCGGAATATCTTTATAAGAGACTTTTACAAAGTAGCTCGAGCCAGGCTCGAAATGTTAGTTCACACTGACCTACAAAGGAAAACTGTGTAGTTATGATTGATACAAACACAATTATTTTGGGCGTAGTAATGTTCACCGCGATTGTTATGGCGCTGGTGATGTTTATATTGATGGCGCGTAAGAAGCTAGTTAGTAGCGGTGACGTGACTATTTCGATAAATGGTGATCCAGATAAAGCGCTGACAGTTGCAGCTGGCGGAAAGTTACTTAATACCTTGTCAGATGCAGGCATATTTTTATCGTCTGCCTGTGGTGGTGGTGGTACTTGTGGCCAATGTCGTTGTCAGGTTATGGATGGTGGCGGTTCAATTTTACCGACCGAAGAAAGTCATTTTACTGTAGGCCAGCGCAAAGAAAATTGGCGTTTAGCTTGTCAGGTTGCCGTTAAACAAGACATGGTGGTTGAAGTTGAGCCAGAGTTCTTTGGGGTTAAGCAATGGGAGACCACTGTAGAATCCAATCACAATATGGCTACCTTTATTAAAGAGTTAGTACTGAAGCTTCCTGAAGGTGAAGACGTTGATTTCCGCGCTGGTGGTTATGTGCAGTTAGAATGCCCACCGCATACGGTTAACTATCGCGACTTCGATGTCGAACAAGAATATCGCGATGATTGGGAGCGATTCGGTGTATTCGATAATGTTTCAACCTGCGACGAAACAACTATCCGCGCCTATTCAATGGCTAACTACCCAGAAGAGAGGGGCGTCGTTAAATTTAACATTCGTATTGCTTCACCTCCGCCAGGTTCTGAAGGGATTCCACCGGGTATTATGTCGTCTTGGACATTCAATCTAAAACCTGGTGATAAAGTTAAGGTGTATGGTCCATTTGGTGAGTTTTTTGCGAAAGAAACCGATGCTGAAATGGTATTCATCGGTGGTGGTGCAGGTATGGCGCCAATGCGGTCACATATTTTCGATCAGCTTAAGCGTCTTGAGAGCAAGCGTAAAATCACCTTTTGGTATGGTGCGCGTAGCTTAAAAGAAATGTTTTATGTGGATGACTACAATAATTTACAGGAAGAGTTTGATAACTTTAACTGGCATGTAGCGTTGTCTGATCCTCAGCCGGAAGATAACTGGGAAGGTTTAACCGGTTTTATTCATAATGTGGTTTATGAAAATCATCTTAAGGATCACACGTCACCAGAAGACTGCGAGTTCTATATGTGTGGGCCGCCAATGATGAATCAAGCCGTTATTAAAATGCTTGAAGACTTAGGGGTTGAACCAGAAAATATTTTATTGGATGACTTCGGCGGATAATGTCGTGATTAGATTGATCAAGGCGAGTGGCTTAATAGGCCTCTCGCTTTTTTTACTTGTGGCTTGTGGTTTTGGCGGCGGTGGTGAAATACGCTTTACCGGCAGTACTATGGGAACTATTTATCATGTGACCATAGTCGACTTACCCTATGCTATTGAGCAAGCACAACTAGAGCAAGACGTAGCGCAGATACTCAATAAAGTAGACCAGCAAATGTCTACCTACAAAGCTGATTCTGAATTATCTTTGTTTAATCAGGCAGGAATAGGAATTGCAGTTAAAGTATCGTCAGATACTCGCGCTGTTGTTGAGCAGGCAGTTAGTTTGGCAGTACTGTCTGATGGTCGTTTTAATCCAGCCATTGCGCCATTGGTTAATTTATGGGGCTTTGGTCCAGCCGTTCAGCAAGATTCAATTCCTAGTGCGGGTCAGATAATTGAGGCATTGCAATCTGTCGATTATTTATCTGTCCAAATTGTTGCTAATAGCTTAACTAAGCTTGCTCCAGTAACTCTAGATTTATCAGCCATTGCTAAAGGGTTTGGTGTGGATAAAGTCGCTGATTATTTACTCACTCAAGGTGTGGCTAATTTTTTAGTAGAGGTTGGCGGGGAGATTAGAGTCGGCGGACTCAGTCCTCGACAAACGCCCTGGCGGGTGGGTATCGAAAGCCCCGGTAAAGACTACGGCATTGCCTATAATGCGGTTAGCGTGACTAATGCAGCGGTAGCGACTTCTGGCGATTATCGTAACTATTACGAGCAAGATGGCAAACGCTATTCACATACCATCGATCCGACGACGGGTTACCCTATTGAACACAATCTGGCGTCAGTAACAGTGGTGGCTGACAGTGCCGCCTTAGCCGATGGTTTAGCGACTGCGATTAATGTTATGGGGCCTGATGAAGGCTTGGCTTTTAGTGAACTAAATGCGCTGGCTGTATTTATGATAGTCAAAACAGAAACAGGGTATGATGCACAGTATTCGTCAGCTTTTGAACCTTATGTTGAAGCGGCATTGTTAACTAATGAATAGGTGATGTAGTGGAAACATTTTTGTTGGCGTTTGTAGTTATTGCTTTATTGGTTGCTGGTATGGCAATTGGCGTAATGATGGGAATGGGGCCAATTAAAGGCACCTGCGGCGGCATGAGCGCTTTGGGTATGGACACTGCCTGTGATATCTGTGGCGGTGATACTGCTAAATGCGACGAAGAAAATGGGCGAGTAGTGAACCAAGGTAAAGACTTAGCTTACGATGCCACCCAGAATACCAAATAGAGCGATAGCTTATTTGTACTTGATCACTGCATGTATTACCGTTTCATTTTCGAAATAAACAAAAAAATCTGCATATTCCAGTTTAGTAATAGGTGGTTCGCCTACTGTCTCAGAACGAGCGATTTCTTGCCCCCATATCGATTGTACTGCTGCCATTGACTGGCCTTGATTTGGCGTTGGCATAATCCCTTTTACATCGTCGGCTTGCTTAGTAATAGGAATGATCAGTTCTTCTGCGTGGGCCATACTGGTGAAAGCAGTAGCAATAGTTGTGAATAGTAGAGCATTAATAGCTTTAATCATTGTTTTAAGTCTTTAAATTATAATGTGTCTCGGTAGCGCTATCTTTCGATCAGCGCATGTTTGATAATACATTTAATACTAAAATTATAATAACTTTTGTATTAAATGGTGTCTGTAGTTGAAGCGTTTATTGCGTCACAATTTAGTTAAAAAAATAGGGTTTGGTAGTCACTGAATGTTTTATCCCTTCTCCACATATGTTGGCCTGCGCTATACGCGCTCAAAACGTCGCAGTCAGTTTGTGTCTTTAGTGTCGGTATTCTCCCTGCTCGGCATGGTGTTAGGCGTCGCCGCATTAATTATTGTAATGTCGGTTATGAATGGCTTTGAGTCAGAGCTGCGTGGCAGAATATTACAGTTTTTACCACATGCTTTTATTGAGCAACAAGACGGCAATGTTAGCGATTGGCAAACCTTAGCTAAGCAAGTTAACCAGCAAGAAAATGTGCTTGGGGTTGCACCCTATATTGAAGGCAGTGGCTTAATTAGCCAGCGTGGCAAGGTTGACGGAATTCATGTTTCAGCTATTTATCCGCAGCTGCAAGCTGACGTATCAAGTGTCCAAGCTTATATGATTGACGGCAGTATTGAAAATCTTCAAAGCGGCGAATTTGGCATTGTAATCGGTGCCATCACCGCGCGAAAGTTTCGTTTAAATTTAGGTGACAAGATCGCGATTATTTTACCTAAAGTAACTGTTACGCCGGCGGGTATTTTTCCACGAGTTAAACAGTTTACAGTTGTCGGTGTGTTTGAACTTGGCGCAGCATTAGATGCAGTCGAGGCTTTTATCCACCTTGATGACGGGGCAAAATTGTTTGGTATTAAAGACGGCGTACAAGGTCTGCGAGTCAAAACTACCGACGTGTTAGCCGCCAGCCGAGTGGCCTCGCAGTTGCAGACTGTTTTGGGTCAAGACTATAAAGTTAGCGATTGGGGCGTTTTACAGGGCAATTTATTTAAAGCGGTCAAAATGGAAAAATTGATGGTGGGCTTGTTGCTGTTCATTATTGTCGCTGTTGCTGCATTTAATATTATTTCTATCCTCACCATGATGGTGGCTGATAAGCGCGGCGATATTGCCGTACTTAGAACAATGGGCGCGCAGCCTGGGCAGGTGATGCGAATATTCGTCACTCAGGGAGTGATAATCGGTTTTGGTGGAACGTTACTTGGGGTGCTTTTTGGTGTGCCTTTAGCGCTTTATATTGGTGATATTATTGGTTTTTTAGAGCAACTGTTTCTGTTTAGAATATTTGATCCTTCAATATTTTTTATTACCGCTTTGCCATCGGTATTGCAGTGGCAAGATGTAATAGCGGTAGTTATTGGTGCCTTGAGTTTAAGTTTTACGGCAACTCTTTATCCTGCATGGCGGGCAACTCAGATTGAGCCTGCTGAGGTTTTACGTTATGAATAAATTTTATCAACGGAGCATGACATGGCGGTAGTTTTGTCCTGTGACAACTTGTCAAAAACTTATCAGCAAGGGCCGCTGGATGTTTCGGTATTGCGAGACGTTCAGCTATCGGTCGAGGGTGGCGAGCGAATTGCGATTGTCGGCTCTTCGGGCTCGGGTAAGTCTACCTTGCTAAATATGTTGGGTGGTTTAGATACCCCTAGTGCTGGGCAAGTACATGTTGGCGGCAAGTTAATGTCGGCACTAAATGATGCCGGGCGTGCCAAACTGAGAAATGAAAGTTTAGGCTTTGTCTATCAATTCCATCATTTGCTGGGTGAGTTTTCAGCGGTAGAAAATGTTGCCATGCCGTTTTTAATCCGTGGTGAAAAAATAGAGCTGGCAAGAGACAAAGCCGAAACCTTATTGGCAAGAGTAGGGTTGCAAGAGCGCTTTGACCATAAACCTTCAGAGCTGTCCGGCGGCGAGCGGCAGCGGGTTGCGATTGCTAGAGCGTTGGTGACTAATCCTAGTTGTGTACTACTGGATGAACCTACTGGTAACTTAGATTCCACTACTGCGCAGAAAGTACAGGAGCTTCTATTTGAACTAAACGAAGACTTTGGGATATCGCTTATTACCGTAACCCACGATATGGAATTAGCGGCAACCATGCATAGGGTCTTACAGTTAAAAGATGGCCAATTACACGCGATGGAATTATAACTTTGTTTAGGCCGCTCACACTCTTTGTTGGCTTGCGTTACGCCACAGTTCGCCGTGGTAGCCAGTTGGTGTCGTTTTTGTCGGGTGTGTCAATACTTGGCTTAGTAATGGGAGTTGCTTTACTGGTAGTGGTGTTATCAGTGATGAGCGGCTTTGATAAAGAAATGCGCACGCGTATTTTAGCCATGGTGCCGCAAGCGAGTATTTTGAGCTGGGGGCCAATGGTTGAATGGGAGTTAATTGCCAAGCAAGCGTTAGCAACTGAAGGTGTCGAAGCAGTTGCGCCGTTTATAAAAATTCAAGCAATGTTAATTAAAGGCAGGCAGGCCCAAGGTGTTGAGTTACTGGCGGTTGACGCAAAACTGGAACGGACTGTATCAGTATTACCTGAATTTATTATAGCTGGAGAGTTTGACTCACTAGCTGACAACTCGTCACTATTACTTAGCCAGTCGTTGGCCAATAAGTTGCGGGTAAAACTCAATGATTCTATTGCTTTAGTCTTACCTGGTAGTAGCCGCGATGGAAAAATTAGTCCTAGTGCCTCTCGATTTACAGTAACCGCAATTTTCAAAACAGATACTGAAATAGACAATTCAGCGGTTTATATTAGTCTGGCTAAAGGCCAACAATTAGCCGGCTATGTTGATTCTGTAGAAGGAGTGCAATTAAAAGTTAGTGATTTAATGCAGGCGAGAGAGATCGCTCGTAAGGTTCTATTCGAACTGCCCAACGGTTATTACTCCCGTGACTGGACCGTCAGTCACGGCAATTTATATGAAGCGATTCAAATGTCGCGACGCTTAGTGGCGTTATTATTATTTATTATTATCGCGGTTGCTGCTTTCAATGTGGTGACGGCCCTATTTATGGTGGTCAATGACAAACGCAGTGATATAGCTGTCTGGCAGACCATGGGGATGCCGCCGGCTAAGATCATGCAAATATTTTTGATTCAGGGCTTAATTATTGGCGTTATCGGTACAGCCCTTGGTGTGTTAGTTGGGCTAGGCTTGGCGCTATCAATAACTGATTTAGTGGCCGGTCTAGAAAACTTGATTGGTTATCAGTTTTTGAAATCAGATATATATCCGGTTACTTATTTACCATCGGATGTTCGCTGGCAAGATGTGTTGTCGATTGCAGCAGTGGCATTAGTGTTAAGTATTATTGCCTCGATATATCCTGCGTGGCGCGCTAGTAAGTTACAGCCTGCTGATAGCTTGCGCTATGACGCTTGATTTTTTGTTTTATGCCTTCTCTTTTGCCATTTCCGTACCACCATTATGCGCCAGCTAATACGGGTTAAGCTGTAGCCTAGGCTGCCGAAGAAAAACCCACAGGTGAGACTTCCTAAAATTAGTGGCTTCCAAATTGCACTAATATTGGCAGCAAACGATTCTATCGACGGACTAAATTGAAACGCAGCTTTTTGCCCGAGCAAAAAGCTGCCCAGTTCATAGACACCATAAAATATCGGCACTAAAGTGATTGGGTTGGTAATCCATACCAGCGCTATGGCTAGAGGTAAATTAGCAGAGAACATTAAGGCTAACAATGCCGCCACAAACATTTGCCCAGGGATTGGTAAAAAGGCGACAAATATTCCAATAAAGACGGCAGCAGCGCTAGAATTACGATTTAAATGCCATAGATTTTCGTTAAATATCCAATTGCCAAGTATTTTGATAGAACGATTGTTAGCTAGGTGTTCTCTAGCGGGGATCATTTTTTTAAATAGCTTTCTTGGCATTAAGGCAGTGCTCGTTATTGGTTTAGGTAGTTATTTGGAGAGTCTTGTTAGGCTACCATCTCCGTTAGCTGCGACTAACCCAGCTATTATGCACTGAATAGGATGATTGCTCTAGATGCGCGTACGGATGCTCGCAATAATAATAGGGATATGTGTTGCGGCTTTTGCGCCTTTTCTCCCTGATCGTCTACTATTGCTAGAAGCCATTGGTTTAGGCCTATGCTTATTGCTGTCAAAATATAAGCCGCTGTTTTCTATTGGCGGAATATTATGTGGTTTTACTTGGGCGCTTTTGTATGCGCAGTTGCAGCTTTCCTATGAAATAGACGAGCAGAGTATTGCTAAGGAAATACAGGTTTACGGCAGAGTTGTCGACATTCCAGCATTGGGTTCAGGCAGGGCAGCTCCTTCTACTAGTTTTATCTTAGCGCTAGATCCCCCATCCACTGCAGTTAACAATCTGAGAAATATCCGGCTAAGTTGGTATAGCGCGCCGCTTATAAAAGCCGGGCAGCAATGGCAGCTTAAGGTCAAGCTTAAACCCGTTAGTAGTTTGGTTAACACTGGCAGTTTCGATTACCGGCGGTGGGCTTTGGTCAATAATATTGATGCCGTGGGTAGTGTTGTGAATAGTTCTACGGCGCAGTTACTCGTCGATACTCCAGCAAGATCAGTCGCCGGCTTACGCAATGGTTGGCTTGATTTAATTAGGCGCTCAGACGTCGATGTTGAAATTAAGCCATTGTTAGAAGCGCTGGGGGTTGGCCATAGAAAGAATTTTACGGCTCAGCATAATACGGTTTTAGCTGC
>JBLHWB010000061.1:0-10236 GCA_047628915.1 Porticoccus sp.
ATCTGCTTAGCCATCGGATCAAAAGTAATTCCCTGTGGATTCCTATGCCCTAAGGTCCAAATCTCTGCTAACGCATTTGGATTACCCATAAACGGATTTTCCGCAGCAGGCCTCCCGTCAAGGGTTAGGCGCAATACCTTACCATTGTGAACTGTCAGATCTTGGGCTAGTTTTCGCTCGCCTCTGTCTCCGACAGTCATATAAATAGTGTCTTCAACGAATAATAAACGCGAGCCAAAATGCTTGCCTCCGCTAGATTCTGCTTTAGCGACAAACAGGTCTTGCCAAACTAAGGGTTTATCTACTGTGGCCACCGCGCGTGCTAGTGCAGTAGTGATTTTTTGGGATTCGAGTTGCTTACTATAGGTAGCATAAAAATATCGCGTCCCTTCTATCTCAACGATTTTTACATCTAGTAGGCCGCCCTGACCCTTAGCTCTTACTTTAGGAGCAATAAGCTGACGTGAAGTATTTGATGCCAAATCTACCAAATGCAACTTGCCTGAGCGCTGACTAACTAATAGAGTTTTATCATCGAGAAAGTCAAAGCCCCAAACAACGCCGCGGTCGTCAAATGAAAATACTTCTTTTGGCGCCGCATAACTGAAAGTCGATGAAAAAATAACACAGCAGATGAGTAGTCTTATTATCTTATGCATAGTTGTAGATCTCAGAAAATTATCTATTACTTTATTTACGCATAAACATGACTGATTGGTTTACTTTAACAAGCTAATATCCACCTGTTTGTCAGCATGGTAAGAAGAGCGCACTAGCGGCCCACTTGCGACACTAACAAAACCCAATTCTTTGGCTATTCTGCCAAATTCATCGAACTCATCAGGATGAACGAAGCGGGCTACAGGCAAATGATCTTTACTCGGCTGCAGGTACTGACCAAGCGTAATCATATCGATATTGTGAGCACGCATATCCTTCATTACTTGAATCAACTCTGCTGGAGTTTCTCCCAAACCAAGCATTAAACCAGACCTAGTTAATACATCAGGACGCAACTCTTTATACTTTTTCAGCAAATGTAATGACCACTGATATTCACTGCCTGGACGACACTATTTATACAAACTAGGTACAGTTTCTAAGTTGTGGTTGAATACATCAGGCGCCTTGGCGGCTAATATTTCTAGCGCCACGTCCATTCGCCCACGAAAATCTGGCACTAATACTTCTACTCTAATTGCAGGGCTTAAACGTCTGGTTTCACTAATACAATCAGCAAAGTGTTGCGCACCACCATCGCATAAATCATCCCGATCTACCGACGTTACCACTACATATTTCAAACCCAGCTCTCTCGGCTCATCTTCATTTAAAGCATTGGGACGACCATGAGCCACATCACAAAAGGGACAGCGGCGGGTACAAATATCACCCATAATCATAAAGGTCGCAGTGCCATTACTAAAGCACTCACCTAAGTCAGTGCAGGCCGCTTCTTCACACACGCTGATAGTTTGCGCTCACATAGCATCGTCTTAATACGGTTCACTTCAGGTGAGATAGGTACCTTAACTCTGATCCAATCTGGCTTGCGCTGATATTCCGTCGTCGGAATAACCTTTATTGGAATACCTGACACTTTGTCTGCACCGCGTAACTTCTCGCCCTGCACAACCTTCTTGCGGGTTTTAGTTTTATCAGTTTGAATATCTTTACATCGCTGCTAGGTGTGTTCCGAAGCCGGCAAACCGGAAATCTGATGGAGGGAAGTATAGCCAAGCCGCTGGCTAAGCTCTTGCACTAACCGATCTCTTGCATGACTATTTCTATCAATATCCCAGCCATCCACTAAATCGGCCAGACGGCATATCTTTTGCCCCACATAGCCGCAGGGGTTAATCCGCCCAAATGGTTCTAAATCCATGGTTAAATTAAGTGACAGGCCATGAAACGAACAGCCTTTGCGAATACGCATACCAACTTGTGCCACTTTAGCACCGTCAACGTAAACACCGGGAGCCTTAGGGTCAGCTATACCAATAATTCCATAACTGGCTAACAAATCGACAATAGACTCTTCAACCGCTGAAACTAAGGCCCGCACGCCCAAATCTAGTCGTTTCAAATCAACCATCACATAGATAACTAACTGGCCAGGGCCGTGATAAGTCACTTGACCGCCTCGGTCTACTTGAATAACTGGAATATCGCCCGGCGCCAAGACGTGCTCAGCCTTACCGGCTTGGCCTTGAGTAAAAACAGGAGGGTGTTCCAGCAACCAAAGCTGGTCTAATGTCTTCTCGTTGCGCTGATCAGTAAAATCGCGCATCGCATCCCATACTCTTTGATAGTCACAATCAACGCCTAAATCCCTAATAACTAACGAGGACAGATTAGCTGACACGACTTTTCACAGAATCATTTTCACGCCATCGGCGGCTTTGACGTCGCGATGAATAGCGTGAAGATGCTCAACACTGGTGGTAACAAAAGTGATATTAACTGATACGAAACGCCCTTTACTACTCGGGCGCACGTCAGGTTGTTGAATGCTATCTGCGGCGTGCACTTCAATAATTTGATGAATTCGCACAGCAAAATCATGGGTCGCATTACCAACAACCTTAATGGTGTAAGTTGATGGAAAATCCATCAACTCCTCTAGCGGCCGCATACCTGTTGAATCAGTCATTAATCATTCAGCTCTAACCGAAGAAACTTTGAAAGAACAACCAAATACCATGCCATAAGCGCTTAAACAAACCGCCTTCTTCAATGCCTGCCTGAGCAACAAGTGGCGCAGTGTATAGCTCTTCACCGTCAAGCGTAATACTTAACTCGCCGTACTCAGCTCCTTTCAATACTGGCGCTTTTACTGCGCTATCGATAGACATCATCGCTTCAATATCTTGGTGACGACCCCGGGGGATCGTTAAACTAATTGATTTACTTACGCCTAATTTTACTACGTCTTCAGCGCCGCCCCACACTTTAGCAGAGCTTAACTCAGTACCTGGCGCATAAAGTGTATGTGTTTCATAAAAACGGAAACCGTAAGCCAAAAGCCGTTGCGTATCGCGCTCACGTGCAGCAGAGCTTTTGGTACCCATTACAACAGAAATTAAACGCATATCGTTTTTCTTAGCTGACGCAACCAAACCATAGCCTGCTTCTTCGGTATGCCCAGTTTTCAACCCATCCACCGACGGATCACGCCATAGTAAACGATTGCGATTAGGTTGCCTGATTTGGTTATAGGTAAATTCACGTTCTTTATAGATTGCATAATCTTCAGGATAATTTTGAATAATCGCTTTAGCCAACAATGACAAATCATAGGCAGAACTATATTGGTCGTCGGCCGGTAAACCATGAGAATTTTTAAACTGAGTATCCTTCATACCCAACAACTCAGCATGCTTGTTCATCAAATTGGCAAATTCAGCTTCGTTGCCAGCCAGATATTCGGCCACGGCCACACTGGCATCATTGCCAGATGAAATAATAACGCCACGATGAAGATCAGCTAACTTGACCTGCTTACCAACTTCTATCCACATTAGGCTAGAACCATTAAACACTGGATTTTGTGCCCACGCAGCCTCACTAATCGTGACCATGTCAGATTTATCAACACGACCAGCCGCTAGTTCTGCAGACAACACATAACTGGTCATCATTTTCGTTAAGCTGGCAGGAGGAAGCTGTTCGTGGCTATTTTTATCAACCAATACCTGCCCACTGTCAGCATCTATTAATATATAACCAGTAGCGCTCAGCGCCGGTGGTGCAGGTATAACGGCTGCCTGTACGCTAAGCGATGCGGCAACAACTAAGAACAATAGGTATGATGGTATCTTTTTAAGCATAATCTCTGTGTATAAGTTTTAAAGGTTAATTAATAGTCTGTTTTTGTTTTTTAAACTGGCCGAATTGTAGCACGCAAGAGTGATAACTAGAGTGTCTAAGAGTAACTAGAGCGTTAAGCCCCTTATTCATGAATTAATTCAGCTTTACCTAGCTCGGCAAACAACAACATTACGGCGATAGTGTCGGCTTCATCATTATTAGCTAGGGGGCCAATTTTCACTCGATAATCAGTCCCTACCCGATCGATAAGCACAGAGTGTTCCACTACCTCGATTAAAGCCCGTCTCAACTCACTAGCATCGTTATAATTATCAAACTTGTTTATGCTTAACCAAGGCTTGCTAGCAATACTCTTCGTTAGCGGCTTCTCTACCTTAGCGACCATATCTGTAGAGGCTGATTTTTTAGCTCGATGAAATGCTTTCACATCAATCGTTTCCACCTCAACATTGGCAACACCACTGCCAATATAACCAAGCTTTGTTGCCGCTGCGTAAGACAGATCAATAATCCGCTCAGAGTGAAATGGGCCTCTGTCGTTCACCCTAACAATAGTGGTTTTACCGTTGCTCAAGTTAGTCACTTTGACATAACTGGGTATAGGCAGAGTTTTATGCGCAGCGGTCATCCCATACATATTGTAAATTTCACCATTGGAGGTCGTATGGCCGTGAAATTTCTTACCGTACCAAGATGCCCCACCCCGCTCTTTATACCCTTTAGCAGAAGGTAATAATGAATAGGTTTTTCCTAAAACAGTGTAAGGATTTTTATTTCCGGCCTTTAGTATTGGATCCTCACGCGGCACTGCATCCTTTATTTCACTAGGATCCATATGCGAGTCAGGGCCATAATCTTGCTGAATAGCATAACGCCCGCCACCGCTTTTATAACTGCCACCGCAGGAAATTAACGCCAGCACGCTGAAAAAAATCAGCGCTGATTTAACCCAACTATTACCCATTCGCGGCCGCTTTAATTTCCTGGCTTAAATGATAGGTCGCCATGGCATATTTTTGTCTCGGATTGTAACGGCTAATAACATAAAAATTAGTCAATCCTATCCAATACTCCTCCCCGTTTACACCACTAAAGCGCATCGCAATTGCTTTTGCCGCAGGCTCATAGGCTACTGTAGAAAGATAACCAAGTTTAGCTAGCTCAGCAATTGTCTTACTAGGCCTTAAACTACGGTTAGCTTCTTCCTTATCATAGCCTTCAACGACAACTGCTGGTGCAGAAACAGACCCACCACTGATCCAACCATGATGTTTAAAATAATTAGCCACACTGCCAATAGCATCCACTGGGTTAAACAAATCAGTAATGCCATCGCTATCAAAATCAACCGCCAATGTGCGGTAGTTACTAGGCATAAACTGCCCCAAACCCATCGCACCAGCATAAGACCCTAACTGCTGATCGGCCTGCCAGTCGCGCTCTCTCACTAACAGCAAATAATTTTCTAGCTCTGAGGTGAAATATGGCGACCGTCGCGGATGCTCGAAGGCTAAAGTAGATAATGAATTCAACACGTTAGCCTTACCGGTATAGCTTCCGTAGTTTGTTTCAACACCAATAATCGCGGTAATAACTTCTGGCGGCACACCATATTCTTGTTCGGCCCTAGCTAAAGCTTCGCTATGCTTTTGCATAAACGCGATACCCTGTCTTACCCGCAGATCAGTGATGAAATGAGGGCGGTATTCAGACCAAGGCTTTACTTTTTCAGCGGCATTATTCATCGAGTCCAGAATTCGGTTATCCCGGCTCGCACTGGTAAAGATTTTTTCTAGCTCAGTACGATCATAGTCATACTTAGCTACCATTTTATCCATTAGGGCTTGGGCTTTAGAATTTTCAGTGTAATCAGCAAGTGTTGAGCTAGCTCCACCAATAACCGCAGCCGTTAATACAAACCCTAAGATGTTTTTCGTCTTACGCAACAACAATTCTCTTCTCCTCTGTGCTAATAGACATAAGGCATCCAAAGCCTGCCATTAGCGTCACAATTGCGGTACCACCTTGGCTAACCAATGGCAGCGGAACGCCTACCACTGGTAACAAGCCTGCTACCATACCCATATTCACACAAACATAAACAAAAAACGTTAAGGTAATACTACCTGCCAGCAAGCGCGAAAAACATTGCTGCGCTCGCAGGGCAATTAGTAAGCCTCTACTGATAATTAACAAGTACACAAACAACAGACACAGCACACCAATTAGGCCAAATTCTTCGGCCAGTACTGCAATAATAAAGTCGGTATGGCTTTCAGGCAGAAAGTCCAATTGCGACTGAGTCCCCTGTAGCCAACCTTTGCCTTCCAAACCACCCGACCCGATTGCCGTTTTAGACTGAATAATATTCCAACCGGCACCTAATTTATCACTTTCAGGGTTCAGTAGTGTTAGCACTCGCTGGCGCTGATAGTCATGCAATACGTATTTCCACGCCGGATAGATAGCCGCTAACACACAAAAGAATGCGCCGAATATTAAGCGCCAGCGAACACCGGCAAAAAATAATACAAACACCCCCGACGATGCAATCAATATCGCCGTACCAAGGTCGGGCTGCTTAAATACCAATGCCGCGGGAATCCCTAGCAATAACAATGTCACAACAATATGTTTAAAACTAGGCGGTAGCGCGCGCTTAGCCAAATACCATGCAACGGTCATTGGCACTAATAATTTCATAACCTCTGATGGCTGAAACCGTATACCTGGTAACGCCAACCAGCGCTGCGCTCCTTTGGCACCAACACCAACCAGCAGTACGGCAACTAATAAACCAATGCCAGCCAAATACACCCACGGTGCCCAGCGCTGATAAAAGCTGGCATCAAACTGGGCGACGGCAATCATCACAATATAAGCCACCGTAAAAAAAGTGATCTGCCGCTTGATGGTAGAAATATCCATACCACTAGCGCTGTATAAGACAAACAAACCACCAAACGTCAGTATTAGCAGCAGTATTAGCAGCGGGATATCAATACTGAAACGTGACGACAAAGAGGCGCGGCGAGCAAAAGCTTCGTCCGAACCGGGCATACGTCTTAAAAAGTCCTCTTGCGCCATCGCTAAGGAACTCCGCTTGTTTTAATCGCTACTTTCATTGAGCAGATGCCACTCTATTGTATTTCGCTTTAGGCTTGCCATCTTGCCCAAGGATATAAGCATCCGTCACTTTGCGTGCTATCGGTACCGCTGCCGATGAACCATCGCCATTTTCTACTATAACGGCCACCGCAATAACCGGGTCTTCAAGCGGCGCGAAACCTATATACAAACCATGATCCCAATTACGTTTATTAATTTTAGTAATATCATATTCTTCATCTTGAGCGATACCAATAACTTGCGACGTACCTGTTTTGCCCGCCGCCTTATATTGCATATTTCTAGATTTACTATGCGCAGTTCCTCTCGGCGCATGAACTACCGCTTCCATCGCGTCAAAAATAAGATCCCAATGACTCTCTTTCACTAAATTAAAGCGCTCGCCTTCACGTTTAATTGGCACTTCACCAGATACCGATTTTAATATTTGCGGAGTATGCTTTAAGCCTTTACTCGCAATCGCCGCTGCGGCTACTGCCAACTGCAGCGGCGTAGTTAGCATATAGCCTTGGCCAATACCGACATTTAGGGTTTCACCCGGAAACCAAACCTGATTTTTAGTCCGCCGCTTCCATTTGCTAGATGGCAAGATACCGGTTTTTTCATTAAATAAATCTATTCCGGTGCCAGCGCCCAAACCAAACTTCGCTGAAAAGTCATGCATTCGGTCGATACCCATTTTATTAGCAAGATGATAAAAATAAACATCACAAGATTGCTCAATGGCCAGATGTAAATCTACCTTATTGCCATGGCCCCGTTTTTTCCAATCCCGAAAGCGCCTTTCATCATTGGGTAATTGAAACCAACCAGGATCTTTTACAATGGTTGAAGGCGCCATCAAATTATATTCAAGCCCGGCCAAACCAACAATAGGCTTAATAGTAGAACCAGGTGGATACTGCCCTTGGAGAGCGCGATTAAACAGTGGCAAATCTAAAGATTTATTCAAACTATCGTAGTCGGTATTACTAATACCATTAACAAATAAATTGGGATCAAAGCTAGGCGTACTAACTAAGGCAATGATACCACCAGTTTTTGGGTCAATGGCCACAACGGCTCCACGCTGACCCGCTAATGCATTAGCGGCAGCTTCTTGCACCCTTGAGTCAAGATTCAAAATCAAGTCGCTACCAGGCTTTGGTTCGACCCGGTCCAGCACTCGCAGCACTCTACCTCGCGCATTAGTTTCTACGTTTTCATAACCTACTTCACCATGCAAAATGTCTTCATAATATTTTTCTAAGCCAGACTTACCAATGTAATTAGTCCCCGCATAGCTTTGTTTATCTATGCGCGCGGCTTCAGCTGGATTAATTCGACCGACATAACCAGATACATGCGCAAACAATTCGCCCTTAGGGTAAAAGCGTTTCGCTAACGCCTCCACCTCGACACCCGCAAATTTATGCCTATTAACAGCCATTAAGGCTATATCTTCTTCATTGAGCTGAAGCTTCAAGGCAATAGATTGAAACGGACGACGTCCTTTAGAGTTTTTGTGAAAACCTTCGATTTGCTCGTCACTCAAGCCCAGTAAATCTTTTAACTGCGCCAATGTTGTCGCGAGGTCATCTACCCGCTCGCGCACAATCGCCAACTGATAACTGGGCCGGTTTTCAGCCAATAATATACCATTGCGATCAAAGATCAGACCACGCACTGGTGGCACTGGCCTAAGTTGAACTCGGTTGCGTTCAGATTGAGTCTGATAGCTCTGATAGTTGGTGATTTGCAAATTATAATAGCGATAAGCCAACCCAGAAAACGCCGCCAACAGTAGCAGCACAATAATCATTAACCGGTTGAAAAAAATCGCTTTTTCTTTATGTGGGTCTTTTATCGCTGCCGGACTTGCCATCGTTTATTATTGTCTCTGCTGCGTCGTTAGCTTAGCGATGATACGGATGCCCTTGGGTAATCGTCCAAGCGCGATAAATTTGTTCTGCCAGTATAACTCTAACCATCGGATGCGGCAGCGTTAACGCCGACAACGACAGCTTTTGCGCACTAGCATCTAATACTTCTTTCGACAAACCATCTGGCCCGCCAACAACTAATGCAATATCAGACCCATCCATGCGCCAATCGTTCAGCTTTTGGGCCAGATTTTCGGTACTAAAAGACTTACCCAACACATCTAAGGAAACCAATTTAGCCCCTTTAGGACAAGCCATTAAAATTGCTTTGCCTTCTTGCTCTACCAATTTACTCACTGAGCTGGATTTACCGCGTTTAGCTGTAGGTACTTCGATCACCTGCAGGCTTATTTCACCTTGCAGGCGTTTTGTGTACTCACCAACTGCAGTCTCCACCCATGCTGGCATTTTTGTTCCCACTGCCAACAGATATACTTTCATTCAGCGCCATCAGTACTTGCGTTACCTGACCATAGCCGCTCTAAATCATAAAAGGATCGAGTCTCTGGCTGCATCACGTGCACCACCACATCGCCCAGATCTACTAATACCCACTCAGAGCCACTGTGGCCTTCAATACCGAGCGGCGTAACATCATTCTTTTTCGCCTCAACCGCAACGTTAGTCGCCAATGCTTTAGCATGCCTGCTAGAAGTTCCGGTACAAATAATCACATAATCCATTAGACCGGTTAAATGACTCACTTCTATCGCCACAATCTCTTTGCCTTTTAAATCTTCTAAGGCTTCAACTGCTAGTTCTTTCAGGGCCTCTGGCCGCATATTACTTCTCCACTTAGGTTTTAACTATAAAGCTGATGTTGCTCTATATATTTTTGAACTACTTTAGGCAATAAATAACGCACCGACTTATGCTGACTAATACGCTGACGTAAATCACTTGATGAAATACTCAGCGGCGTTAACTCCAAACTCATTACCCGTCCTTTAGACTGCTGCAATAGCTCATCGGCGCATTCCGCAATGCGCTCATGCCACCAGTCAAATACTGCACCGCTGTTGGGTAAATAAAACCCAGGCCGCGTCATGACGAT
Organism: Porticoccus sp.; assembly: GCA_047628915.1. Lineage (GTDB taxonomy): Bacteria > Pseudomonadota > Gammaproteobacteria > Pseudomonadales > CAWVSB01 > CAWVSB01. Next base: position 9,937 of record JBLHWB010000061.1, read on the forward strand.
GACATGCACATAATCAGTAAGCTCTTGCCAGCGCCGCCAAGTATGTAACTGATTAAAGGCATCAATTCCCATACAGAGGCTTAGCGCAACATCAGCGCCAAGCTGTTTACGCATATTGATAACTGTATCAATCGAGTAAGACAGCCCTTGGCGCTTTAACTCACAATCATCAACACTTAATCTAGCTTCGCCTTCAACCGCTAGCACTAGCATGGCCAAACGATGATGCCCCGCAACTTGATTAGCCTCACGATGGGGCGGCACTCCCGCCGGAATAAGCTTCACTTCATCACACGCTAG